>JAKPQM010000088.1 GCA_029546925.1 Actinomycetes bacterium | reverse complement strand
CTCACCGTAGTGCGCATGATCACACTGGATAGATAGATATCCAGCGCAGGATTTTTTTCCTTGATAGCCCGGAGCAAGCTGATCTGCCGCAGCGCTTGCTCCTCAGGCATCTCCATGGTGCGGGAGGCCAGCAGGCCGCCGTAAGCCAGCTGATCTAGCGAGCATATCAGTGCCTGTGCGTCCGCGCAGGTCTCCTCTAGCCACGCGGAGATCTTGCAGAAGTCAGAAGGACGGCGATACCAGTCCATCAACTCCAGCGGCGGGATACAGGGTTCGAGCCCACCGCTCAGAGCCAGCTGAACTGGAAAATCATAGGTGCAGGGACGGCTGTCCAGTGGAAGAATGGCAAGTTTCATGCCTGTTTCCCCATCTCATCGATGCTTGCCCGGAAAGCCGAAACCGCCCGGCCGATGCTCTGGGCATCCTCGCCGGTGACCACTGCACCGATCATCAGGCCCCTTGCGCCGCACGCCCGCAAAGCGGCCACCTCATCAGGCCGAATAGCGCGCTGGGTGGGGATAACGATAGGAAGCCGGCTCAATTGGGACAGGTGCCGGTATCGGATCAGTTCCCGAGCGGAAAGGGGCTGCCCATAGCTGTCCGGATGCATAACGGAGGCTTCCAAGATATCGGCACCGACATCCTGCAATCCCGCTACCTCCCAGTCTGCCCAGGTATAGTCTGGAGCGATCATCTTAGAGATGCCACTGGCCGATAGAACCGAAGGGGCCGTGTGGCGACCATATAGCGACAGAAAATCAAAACCGCAGGCTATCGCCATAGGTAGAGCGTGTTCCGCCTCGACGCACTCCGATCCCAGCACAATCCCCATAGGGCCTTTTGCGTCAGACAGCATGGCCTCTATGGCCTCGCGCTCATCCTCAAAAGCGCCAAACAAAGTTTGGCTGGCGTGATGCATGACGTTGATGTGAACTTTCACCACGTCAGCGCCGTTTTCCCATCCCGCCCTAGCTAGGGCGGGATCATTGCGCGGCAGACTCATTACCAGTGGGAACCGTCCTTCCAGCAGAAATTGTTTGAACAGGTCCATAGTGCATTCCCCCTACTTGTGAATAGCCTCTTAAAGCCCAAGAAGAATGAGCAGCGCTCTACCTGCGCGGATGTGTCAAGACGCATACCGGTGCGTCGGGCAAAGCCCCCTCCAATTCCAATTCTGCCAGCTGCATTATCTGATCATGTACTAGGACAGAGGACAGGTCGATGATGCGGCTGCCATGCAGAACAAACACTTCGGGCAAGATCTGCCCGGCATCGTTGTAGCTGGAGACATCCTGCAGAAAGATATCCAAGTCTTGACGGAAACGCTGGGCGCACGTACACAGAAGCTGCCCGTCGTTGATCTGCAGCTTGATCACACCACGCCCGTCCAACACCCGGAAATCTTGTTTTTCCTGATGAAACAAGCCAAACAATCTGCTGATTTTGCGGGTAACGGAAAAGACGTACAGCCCTTCGGTCTGTTCAGCCAGCACCTCCTGTCCAAGCTGGACACGAAGGGAGTCCGCTGCGATATGGGATAGTTCTTCCGGGCTGGCCTTGCCTAATCCGAGAGCCTGCTGCTCCATCTGCAGACTTCCCGTGGCGGTAGCCTGAACGATATTTTTCTGCCGGTCAATCTCCATCTGCACATCGATGCTGTCGGGAGCGGCCCCCATTGCGAGAAGGCTGTCCATGGCCTGCCGACGGATGACGGTGATATCCTCTGGGGTAGGATCGATCACAGTACGGGCCACAGTATCGCGCAGCATGGCCATGGCCGCGCCAATGGCGGATATAACCTCTGCCTTATCGGTAATCACATAGCGGATCCCGGTATGGCGGCTCAACCAAGGCACAACTGTGGTGCAGCCGCCTCCTCCGCCCACAAGGCTGAGCAGCTTCGGATCCAGCCGGTAGTCCTGCAGAAGCGCCTGCACGGTAGCGTCAACCCGTTCGACAGCCTTATCCAATACCGTGCGGGCAATATCCTGAGACTCCTGCCCACATGTTTTGCTCAGCAGGGTAAAGCAGCGTTGTACATTTCCAAGATTTCCGAAGGCGTAATCACCCGGCTGGACGACGCCCGCCATCATCGCGGCATCGGTGAGTGTTACGGCAAATCGCCTTCCCGTCGGGCTTTCCATCATAAGGTAATCCGGAGGATCCCCCTCCATTGGGGATGCAAGTACGGGCTTGGAGCCGCGCAGTTCCTCAGGATCGGCAAAAGCCAGGTAGGTCAGCCCGGCAATGTGTGCCGAGCGCGGGCCGACATCGCGAACTTGGCCGGTGCTATCTATACGGATCATGGATCCCCCGCCAATGCCAACGGTACGGGAATCTAATGTTTTCAGAAAGGTGCTGTGCCCACCGACACGGGCGCTTTTGACCATAGCTTTCCCGTTGTGGATAACGGAGATGTCCGTACTGGTGCCGCCGACTTCCAAGAAAATGCCGTCTGAGATGTTGGCATGCATCAGCGCTGCGGAGATACCTGCAGCAGGACCGGATAGCAGGGTCAGGATAGGCCGCTTGCGCATTTGCTTGATATCCATTACGCCGCCATCGCTGCGCATGATCATCAACGGCGCGGTGATGCCGCTGCGCTGGATGCTCTCGTCGGTCATATCTGCAGTCTGCGTCATCTTGGGCAGGATGCTGGCATTGATGACAGCCGTGCGCGTACGTACCTTCAAGCCGTATAGCTGGCTGATATCGTGGCTGGCGGTGGCGGGAAGACCCAGCTCCCGCGCAATGTCGGTTGCAGCATCCTCCCGCTGCGGGTCATCCACGCTGAAAGCCTCGCTGGCCACAACCGCGCCGCACCCTTGGTCGCGCAGGGATTCAAGGGATCGGCGGATCCGCTCCTGCGTGAATTCCCTAGAGCCGGTATTCAAGAACGTATGGGCAGTGGGGAGAGATTTGCCCTCATTGAGGGGGATATCCGGGATTGCAGTGTCGGCTTCGGCCTTCAGCGCCTCGACGCCGCGTCCCATGCCCAGGATACCGACCTTTACCACGTCGCCCTCCAAAAGGGCGTTTGTCGCCTGAGTGGTGCTATGGGCAACAAAAACAACATCCTCTGGAGCGGCCCCGCTCTGCTCAAGAACATCCAGGAAGGTTTTGATAATGCCTTCGGAGACGGAGTAGCGTGAAGAATGGGTGGTGGGGGTCACCGCATGAGCAAGCACCTCATAGCTTTGATGGTCTAGCGCCACCGCATGGGTGAAGGTGCCTCCGACATCAACGCCGATCCTGATCTTCTTGCTCTGCATGACGATTCCTTTCTCGCGCACAACCCGAAACCGAAATCCCATGAGCATCCATCCGGGAAAGCCAGGTACTCCGACTCCCCCGGATGGATGCTCCGCATTGCCATCTAGAAGTATCGGATGGCTGCGACGAGCAATCCGATGACAACGCCAAGCCACACGTAGGGAAGGGTCTTTTTCATGATGTCGTTGACATCGACGCCGGTGGCCGAGGCCGTCCACACGTTCTGCGTATTCGTCGGGTCGCACACCCCTTGGATCTGGCCGGTGGTCATCAGTGCGGCCATGATGCTTGTTGCACTCAGCTTACCAGCGCTGAGCATCACTCCCGCAAGGCCAAGCCCAAGGCCCCAGATATTCAGCGGGCCGCGATAGAGGGACAGCGGTGCCAAGATAGAGAAGAACACCACGAAAGCAACGGCAGTGCTGGGCAGGATGGCCGCCATAGCAGGGCCAAGAATGGCGGAAACGCGCTCGTCCATCACCACGACCAGAAGCATACCGATACCGATCAGCAGGAAGATGGCTCCGGCAGAATTGGAGATACCATCGGTGATGGCCTTGCTCAGACGCTGCATGCTGCCTTTTCCCAGCGTAGTGATAAAACAGTAGACAATGGCAGCGATAAAGCCGACATTGATGCTCATACCAAAACCTAGGACGACTATGAGAGGGACCAGCGGGGTCAGCATTGAGAACCAATGAACCTTAGGTGCTTTTGCCTCATCCTCTTCGACAGGCACGGGCCAAGCGACTTTTTCAGCTGCATGACGTTGATTTTTCCGGAACAGGTTTCCAAGACCGCCGAATCTGACCTCGACGATACAGAATAGGATTCCGGCCAGTCCGAAAATGATGCCTGCGAACCAAGCGAACTCGCGCACCGTTTCCACAGAAAGGCCCAGCGTATTGATATAAAGGCTCCAATTGGTCAGATTGAATACGCCGCCCACGCTAGTGGCGAACAGCAGAATACCCGCAGCGGCCAGAGGTGTGATCCCGAGGCTGATCATAATGGGAAGGACGATGCTGCCCAGCATCATGATAGAGCCGAGCCCACCCAGCGTGGTGAACAGCAAGGCCAGCACGACATACAGCGCTAAGCTTAGAATCAACGGCCGATCTCCCGCCATCTCGGAAACCTTTCGGATCACGGCTTCCGCGATGCCTGCATTTTTCACCTGCTGAGACAGGATGGCGCCAAAGATAAACGTAATGATGGTAGAGCCCAAGCGCAACGGACCGCTGACAAACAGCAACGATTGGATCCCGGGGATAGTAACCTCCCCATCCACGGTGTCTGCCCAAGGTATCCCGGCAATGAGGGCAATCAACAATGCCATAATGGGAAGGGCGAACATCGCATTCAGCTTCTTCGTATACATCAGGGCACACAATACAATGAACACTACGGCGATCAACGCAACAGTCATGTTCATTCCTCCTTTTTCGATCGAAATGATTTTGCGAATCGACATATTCTGCAAGACGATCACGGTGGTCCCCACGGTCATGGGGAATCTTGTTGATGGTAGATCGGGTTCTTCGCGTACGAGTAGATCGTCCCGAACCATCTTGTCTCTGCGTCCAGCGCCATCCCCCAAGCAAGTTCGGCTGGGTCTGATAGGTATACGCCTACCGATATCCGGTCGCCTCGGCTGAGTACACGCTCCACCTCCTTCATTTGAGATTTGCGCTGGCAAGCAACCCAAACCTGATCTAAGCCCAGCAAACCACTGATGTTGTTGATCTGTTGGACCAGAATGGAGAAGCCGTCTGCCGCGCCGCATTGGTTTGCGTGCCCGCGACATACATGTCCATCTAGGCAAAGTGCCGCTTTATATGGAAACCGGTCGTTCAAGATCAGAAAATGAGCGGGGCAGTCAGCACCCTGCATATACTTGCGAAGAGAGATTTGACCGTTGATTGTGCTGTCGATGAAAACCGGGAGATAGATTCTTCGCTCTACGATTTCCTTCAACGGCACGTTCTTCCACCCAAGGGAATTGCTTCTCAGCACCGTTTGGGAAGAGTAGTCGATTTGTCCTTCCACGCCGATGCCGAGCGCCAGAACATTGGTCGCTTCTGACCGTTCTAAGAGCGTGTCGATAGCCCGATACAGCAGATTGATGGATAGCTCGTCTGAGCGGCGCAAAACTTGGAAATGGCTTTGAATCCGCCCCCGTGCATCGCAGATGGTGATGCGCGCGCCCCGGCCCCACATCTCCACGCCGGCGAACTGCCCATATTCCTCATTGATGGAATAGATGACGGATCGGCGACCGCCAATCGATTTCTGCATGCCATCTGCACGGACAAAGCCGGTCCCAAGCATTGCGTTAATAGCATCCGACACGGTTGTATTGCTCAGACCAGTCCACTGTACGAGATTTTGCTTGGTGGCATTACCGTAGTCTAACAGGCGCAAAAGCAAGAGTCTTCGATTTCGAAAATCAGATTTCTCAGTCACAGACATCTACTCCTCCAAGCTTTTTACGAAGCCCGTAAAAAGTATATTTCATGCTAATCATGGAAAGACGGGAAGTCAATAGTTTGAAAAACGGCAAAACGATGCGTCTGTAAAACGAGCGAGGACAAAGGCCAACTGCCGAAGCGAGGAATCGGATGTTCAAAGAACCTCGTCCTTCCGCAGCGCAGCGATAGAGGATATGAAGAACCTGCCTATTGGCCGAAAGTGGATGCGAGGGGCGTGCCTTTCCTACAACACCATCAGCAAATACTGCATCAACGGATCTTCTTTCCCAGCTGTTCGATAGGACGTGCTACCGGCGAGCGCTCTGGAAAAACAGCCCTCATCGGAAATACGGCTATGCGCCGGTCTCCACGGAATATGCGGCTGAAAAACCGAGAGGTATCTGAAAACCTAGAGGATGTGGTTCAGATAGGGATTCGCCACCAGCTCGCGAGCCATGGTCGAAGAAGGACCATGGCCGGAAAGCAGCGTTGAATCGGGAGCGATCTCGCGTTTGAGGCGTGCGAGCGAGACCATGATGAGCATCTCGTCTCCCCCGTCCAGATCGGTGCGGCCTCGGCTGCCTGCGAAGAGCGTATCGCCCGTGAACACGATGCCCTCGGCACTCCCCCGCCCGATGAGGCACACGCTTCCCGGGCTATGGCCCGGTGTCTCCATAACCGTGAAGGAGGCGCTTCCCAGCTCGATGGTGGCACCCTCGACGAGAAGCCCGTCAGGTTCGGGCGCATCATCGTCGTAGGCGATGCCGAGTTCGGAGACCTCGCCGGCATGGCGGGCGATTTCCGCATCGGCTGCGTGGATGAGGTAGGGTGCGTCGGTCTTCTCCTTGAGCGCCGCCACGCCGCCCACATGATCGCCGTGGCCATGGGTGCATACGATAGCCGCGATCTCGACATCGGAGAGCCCATCGGCAAGCTCCGCACCCGATGCGCCCGGATCGACGACCAGGCACCTGCCCTCGCTGATATAGGCGTAGCAATTGGTCTGGATGAGGCCTACAACATATCGGCGCAGCTCGTCTGGCATCACTTGACCCTCCGCCTCATCTGGTTGGCGCCCTCGCCGGGCATGATGCGGCGCGCATCATAGACGGATGGCACGCGGCTCACGGTCGCGAGCAGCGAATCGAGCAGGCTCGCGTCGGAGATGGCTACGAGGAAGCGCAGGCGTGCCAAGCCTTGGGAGCTTACCTGGGTGGCTGCGGAGAGGATGTTGGCGCCGGCATCGCCCACGGCAATCGTCACGTCCTTGAGCAGGCCCATGCGGTCCGATGCCTCGATCACGATCTCGACCCTGAATTCGGTGGCACCGGAGGCATCCCATTCGACGTCGATCATGCGTTCGGGATTCTGCATGAGGGAAGCGACGTTGGGGCAGTTGGAGCGATGCACGGACACGCCGCGGCCGCGGGTGATGAATCCCACGATCTCGTCGCCCGCCACGGGATTGCAGCAGTGCGCGAGATGGACGAGCAGATCCGCATCGCCCTTGACCACGACGCCGCAGCTGGTCTTCTTGTGCTTCTTGCCCTTCTCGGTGCGCGCAAGGGCATAGGACTGCATGAGCGGCTTATCTTGGTTTATGGCATCCCTCATGCTCGCCTCGCGCTCAGCCTGTTTGCGCGCCGCAGCCAGGCTCTCGGGAGAACCCTCCTCGAGCACCTCGCTCACCCTGGCGGCAACCGTCTTTGCGCTGAGCTTGTTGGATCCGATGGCGGCGAAAAGATCGTCGGCGGTACGGTAGTCGAAACGCTCGAGCACCTTGCCGAGGGCTTTTACCGTGCGCTGCGTGGAGATGCCGTAGCCCTTCTTACGCAGTTCCTTGGCAAGATCGCCCCTGCCCTGCTCGGCATCGTCGGTCTTCCTCTCGGTGGTGAAGAACTTGCGGATCTTGTTGCGCGCCGACGGCGTGGCCACGATGCCCATCCAGTCGCGCGAGGGCTTGGCGCTCTTGTTGGTGAGGATCTCCACGCGGTCGCCGCTCGTGAGCTTGTACGTGAGGGGCACGACCGAGCCGTTGACCTTGGCGCCCACGCAATGGTTGCCCACCTCGGTGTGGACCGCATAGGCGAAATCGAGGGGTGTGGAATCGCGCCGCAGGCTCATAACCTCGCCCTTGGGCGTGAACACGAAGATCTCGTGCTCGAACAGGTCGACTTTGAGATCGTCGAGATACTCGTGGGCGTCCTCGATATCGTCCTCGACCGCCCAGTTGAGGCTCTGGCGAATCCATCGGATGGTGGAATCGACGTTCTTATCCTCGGAGCTTATCCGGCCACGGGAATTGCCATCTTTCTTGTAGAGCCAGTGGGCCGCGATACCGTATTCGCTGGCCTCGTGCATCTCCTCGGTGCGGATCTGGATCTCGATGGGACGGCCATCGGGGCCGATGACGGTGGTATGCAGCGACTGGTAGAGATTTGCCTTGGGTGTGGCGATATAGTCCTTGAAGCGCCCGGGCATGGGATGCCAAAGCGAGTGGACCGCACCGAGCGCGGAATAGCAGTCGCCCATCGAGGAGGTGATGACGCGCAGCGCGATAAGGTCGTAGATGTCGGAGAACTCGCAGCCCTTGCGCGTCATCTTCTGGTAGATGGACCACAGGTGCTTGGGGCGGCCCTTGATGGTGTAGCCTTCGAGCCCTGCGCTCCTGAGCTCGTCGTTGAGCGTTTTGATGGCAACCTCGATATCTGCCTCGCGCTGAGCGCGGCTATCTTGGACCATGCGGGCGATGCGCTCGTACTCCTCAGGCTCGAGCCAGAAGAACGCCAAGTCCTCGAGCTCCCACTTGACGCTGGACATACCCAAACGATCGGCGAGCGGGGCATAGACGTCCATGGTCTCGCGCGCCTTGAACAGGCGCCGTTCGGGCTTGAGCGCGGCAAGCGTGCGCATATTGTGCAAACGATCCGCGAGCTTGATGATGACCACGCGGATATCCTTGGACATGGCGAGGAACATCTTGCGGAGGTTGAGCGCCTGGCGTTCGTCCATGGACGAGACCTCGATATTGGTGAGCTTCGTGACGCCATCGACGAGATCTGCTATATCCTCGCCGAAGCGGGCGGTGAGCTCATCGAGGGACGCATCGGTATCCTCGACCGTATCATGGAGCAGGGCGGCGCAGACGCAGTCGGCATCCATGTGGAGATCGTCTGCAAGGATGAGGGCGACCTCGACGGGATGGTTGATATAGGGCTCGCCGCTCCTGCGCCTCTGGGAGCGATGGTAGTCGGCGGAAAAGAGATATGCCTGCTTGATGGCGGCAACATCATACGAATCGAGATAGGATGCGCAGGCCTCTTCGAGAAGGCGCCAGTTGGCGGCATCAGGCGTGCTCTTAGCGCGATCCTCGGCCTGTCCGGTCGGCTTGTTCATGTCGACCTCCCCCTTAGACCCCGATACCGAACGTCGGCATGATGGGCCTGTTGATCTGAGCGAGCATCTCGTCTGCGTCGGCTGTGAGCGCCCAGGTCGAGAAAGCGTCGAACTCCTCGCGCGCTTTGAGTCCTTCGAGATAGCGAATCGACGAATCGAGACCCATACGCACTGGAGATTCTACCATCTCTATGCGTCGCGCTGTGCTGAAGCCCGCAGTGGCGAGGAAACCGAGCTCTCGGAAGATGGAGATTCCGCATGATACGGAATGCTCGTCGAGACGGGTCTTGGGGTCGATGGAGCGTGCGAGATCGGCGATCGCCGCATTCGTCTCGGCAAAGCTCGCCTCTCCTGTGGAAGCCGCAGCACGATGGGATAGCGTCATAAGGGTGCGATAGAGCAGCGCCAACTCGCTGCGCTCAGGAGCAGAACCCGCAACGATGCGCTCGTTGATCTTGATGTCCTTTGCGCCGAACAGAAGATGCACCTCGGCATCTTTGCCATTTCTGCCCGCACGGCCGCTCATCTGGTTGAACTCGATACGGCCGAAAGGCATGTGGTAGAGCATGATGTGCTCGATATCGGGAAGGTTGACACCCTCGCCGAAGGCGCTCGTGGAGACGATGCAGGAGAGCTCGCCCGACCTGAACGCCCGCTCGACGCGGGTGCGCTCGTCGCGGGTGAGCCCCGCATTGTAGAACGAGATGGACTGGCCCAGCCCGGAGATCTTGCGGCGCAGCATCCGCGCCAAAGCTATGGATTGCTCGCGCGAATTGACATAGACGATGCACTTCGCCCCTTGCGAGACGACCGAGACCAGCTCGGATTCGCGATCCTTGGTGTTGCGGCGATCGACGATATGGAGGTTCTTGCGGACGGAGCGATCGACTACGATCGCACCCGAATCGATGCCGGCAAGGCGGCATATCTCTTGGGCAACCTCATTCGCAGCGGTTGCCGTCACCGCGAGGACGGTGGGCTCGCCGAGCGCTGCGCGCAGCTCGGGAAGGCTTGCATAGGCGCTCCGATTGCCCGACTTGGAGAGGCCCGCATGGTGGGCCTCGTCGATGACGATGAAGCCCACACGGCCCGCCTCGGCGAAACGCGTCCTGTGGATGGCGAGGAACTCGGGCGTGGTGAGGACGATGTCCGCATCGCCAGCGGCCAGCTCCGAGAAAACCGCGGAGCGCTCATCGAGCGGCGTCTCCCCTGTGAGGACGACGACCTTCATGCCGATCTCACCGAAAGATTCGGCGAGATGGAATGACTGGTCGGCAACAAGGGCCCGGAGCGGGTACACGAAAATGCTCGCCTTGTTCTCGAGCAGTGCCATCCGCGCGGCATGCAGTTGGAAGATGAGGGATTTCCCGCGACCGGTAGCCATAACGCAGAGGCTGCTGCGCTTGTCGGCCAGAAGCTCGAGTGTCTTGGCTTGGGCGGGCAGGAACTGGTTTGCGCCGATCATGCGCCGGCGCAGCTCGTCGATGAGCTCGTCGGCGCCAAGCGCGGAGAAGCGGGCGCGCTCGAGGCGGGCGTATTCATCGTCCTCGTCCTGCGCGCGGCTGTCCTCGGCACGCATGACCTCGATGTTGACGCCCCATGAGCGCTTATCGCCACCCGTCACCTGCAGGACACGGGCACTGTAGTGCACGCCGGAGTCGGCAAGCGGTGCCAGGACCTTGGCGATTTGGCGGCGCAGATACCCCACCTGATCGCCCTCGGAGGTCAGAACCGCCATGGCATGGGGATCGTAGGGGTTATCGGGCTGGCGGACCACCGCAAGCTCGGCACCTTCGGCAAGCGTGCCCACCCTGTCCTGACGCCCCTCGAAGGAAACGCCCACGATCTTGGTGATGAAGCTCTTCTCGTCGGCAATCGAAGCATATTCGTCGCGGGCAAGGATCTCTGCGGCCTTGCCGAAGAGCTCATCGGAGATGGAGCCGGCGGCTGTGCCGGCCTGAAGGCAGGCCCCATCTGCGTGGATGAGGATGTCGCGCACCATGAGCTTGGGTTTCGTGCGACCCTGCCATGTCTCGTTGATCGCATCGAAAACGATGTCGCATTCCCCGTCATAGGTGTTGAGCCGCTCGATGTCGGGCGCCCTGAACATGATGGCGGGAATCGACGTGGCGCCGTCTGTCGCCATGAAGCGCAGATGCGTTCCGACGAAGCCGACGCAGCTGCGATTGAACATGCCCACGCCGCATGCGGCGAACAGGGGCTTCTTGTTACCCTGTCCGAACGGCTGCAGACATTCGAGCGAAGCTATGGAATCGACCGTGAGCTCGTCGAGTGAGACGAGGGCTGTGACCTCGCCCGTATCGACGAACTGCTCGTCGGGAAGCTCCGAGAGAACCTTCTCGAGGCGGCACCTGAACTCGTCGAGGCGGCCCTCTTCCACGGTGACGCCCACAGCGCCCGGATGCCCCCCGAAACGGATGAGCACCTCGGAGCACTGCTCGACAGCGTGGAACAGGTCGACGCTGCCGACCGAGCGACCGCTTCCGCGGGCGATGCCATCGGATATGGTGAAAAGCAGCGCCGGCACATGGTAGCGGCTGACGATGCGGCTGGCGACGATGCCCTTGACGCCCTCGTGCCAGCCCGCGCCGCTCACGACGACCACACGCCCGCCCGCATAGCTCTCCTCGACCTTGGCGAGCGCCTCGTCGGAGAGGACGGACTCGATCTCGCGTCGGTTGTTGTTGATCTCCTCGAGCTTGCCCGCGAGGATGGCAGCATCGGCGGGATCGTCGGTGAGGAGCAGATCGAAGGCAACATCGGTGGTCCCCATGCGTCCGGCTGCGTTGAGGCGCGGGATGATGGAGAAGGGCAGGGAGTCGGCTGTGATGGCGGCGAGATCGACGCCGGCCGTGGCGGCAAGCGCGACAAGGCCCGGACGTGTGGTCGCACGCATGCGCTCGATGCCCTCGGCGACAAGCGCACGGTTCTCGGGAGTGAGGAGCATCATATCGGAGAGCGTGCCCAAGGTGGCGACATCGGTGTAGCGGCGCCAGAGCTCGGGCTTGCCCATGCGCCTGCCCAACTCGTCCACCAGCTTGAGGGCTACGCCGGCCCCAGCCAGCTCTCGCGACGCGCCCGCGCTGCCGAGCTTGGGATCGGTGACGGGGACATCCGCAGGCACCAGATCGCCCGGCTCGTGATGGTCGGTGATGACCACGTCGATACCCTTGGAACGCAGCCATTCGACCTCGGCTGCGGCGGCGATGCCGTTATCGACCGTTATGACGAGATCGGGATCGCAGTCGGTGATGACGCGGTTCAGCGCCTCCTCGGAAAGGCCGTAGCCCTCGCCGAAGCGATAGGGGATGTAGGGCATGACGGCACCGCCCAGCTCGCGCAAACCGAGCGTGAGCAGGCAGGTGGAGCTCATGCCGTCGACATCGAAGTCACCGAAAACGGCAATGGTCTCGTGCGCTTCGAGAGCTGCCTCCACCCTATCGGCAGCTTCGGCCATGCCTGGGATCTCGAGGGGATCCGCCCAGTCGCGATCGAGCGACGGGGTCAGGAAGGCGCATGCCTCCTCGATATCGCCGATGCCGCGCGCAGCGAGGACGCGCGCGACCAAGGAGCTGGTGCCGAGCTCGCGTTTGAGCTTGGCCTCGATGTCACCGTGCTGGTCGAGGAGCTCCCAGCGCTGGGATGCAGAAGGATGGGCCATTACGACCACGCGCCTGCGCCGCATGCTGAAACGGTATGGATAGCCGTATACCACAGGAAGGACCTGATGATGGTCATGGTGAGAATCTGCCTTTTCATGCTCGGATCACACGAAGGTGACGGGGCGGACCCCTTATCTATTCATCGGGTTCATTATATGCTGCCGCCGGGCAAATTCCATCTGCGCCGTTGGGAAATCGCCTGAACGGGAGATGGCCTGCTCATCTGAAAACGTCCCCGAAGAGGAGATCCGCCGAAACCGGCGTATCGGAAGAACGCCGATCTCGCCGTCCCGAACGGCATAGTTTGGCATGAGGGTGCGGGGGACGCCTAGAAGTCCGCAGCTGCCTCGGAATCCATCCATGCGGAGACGAACTCCGCATACGTGCCATCGATGATGGCCCGGCGTGCGCGTGCCATGAGATCGAGCAGGAAGTAGATATTGTGCATGGACAGCAGGATAGCGCCGAGCATCTCCTTCTGGCGCACGAGGTGGTGCAGGTAGGCGCGTGTGTAGCCGCCCGTGCAGACAGGACAGGCGCATGCGGGATCGAGCGGGCCCGCATCATGGGCGAAGCGGGCATTCTTGAGGTTTGTCCTTCCCTCATGCGAGAAGGCCGTGCCCATGCGGGCTGTGCGCGTGGGCAGCACGCAATCGAACATATCGATGCCTGATGCGACGCCGCGGACGAGCGTCGTGGGGTTGCCGACGCCCATAAGATAGCGCGGCTTGTGCTTGGGCATATGCTCTGAGACGAGCGGGACCAGCGTCTCGAACATCACCTCGTGGGACTCCCCCACCGAATAGCCGCCGATGCCGTATCCGCAGAAATCCCCGCAGCTCTCGAGATGCTCGAGCGAGCGCAGGCGCAGGTCGAGATGCATACCGCCCTGGACGATACCGAAGAGTGCCTGGTCATCGCGCGTGTGGGCCTTCCAGCAGCGCTCGGCCCATAAGCTCGAGAGCTCAACAGCCCGCTCCACGAAGGAGCGCTCTGCAGGGTAGCCCGGGCATTGGTCGAGCTGCATGGCGATATCGGCACCCAGAAGCTGTTGGATGCGCATGTTCTCCTCGGGCGTCCAGGTGACGTAGCTGCCGTCGTAATCCACCGTGCGGAAGCGCACGCCGTCATCGGAGAGCTCGACGTTGTCCCCGTGGCTGAAAACCTGGAATCCACCCGAGTCGGTGAGGATGGGTCCATGCCACTGCATGAAATCGTGGAGCCCCCCGAGGCTCGCCACGATCTCGGCACCGGGTCGCATGGCAAGGTGATAGGTATTGGCCAGAAGAATCTTGGTGCCAAGCGCGGCAACCGTATCCATGAGCAGGCCTTTGACGGTTGCCTTGGTACCGACCGGCATGAAGATGGGCGTGGGGATATCGCCGTGGGTGGTGTGGAGCACGCCCGCACGGGCATGCGTTTCAAAATCCTCGGCTACGATATCGAACTTGAAATAGGCGCTCATGGATCAGCTCCCGGTGTTTCTCGGCGCCTCCCGATCAAAACGTTGCTCGCACGTCTCCCGCGCATGATGACAGAACCGCCCGTGGGAGCGAGGAGCGCACAGCCACGCTCTTCCGAACCATCCGGCGTTGAGAAGACGCTATCGGAGATCGCGGCATGGTGCAGTAGATTGTGCCATCAAGACCGAAAAAGAGGGAAGCCCGATGCCCTCAAGGCGTCGGGGCTTCCCAGCCATATCATTCGATACCACGCGCGCTTTACTCGCCGAAACCACCGTCGATCAGGGCGATGAGGGCGTCGAGAGCAGCCTGCTCATCCTCACCGTCGCATGCGATCTCGATCTTGGTGCCGGTGCCGAGGCCGGCAGCGAGGATCATCATGATCGACTTAGCGTTGACAGGAGCGGTGTCCTTGTCGACGTTCTTGATGGTGATGGCGCTCGCGAACTTCTTCGCCTCGGAGACGAACAGAGAGGCGGGACGAGCATGCAGGCCGGTGGCATTGACGATCATAGTCTGTGCAGATACCATTTGAGAACTCCTCACTCTCCGGGGGAGATATCCCCCAACCGAGATAATCCTACCAAAACCAAACCTATATATACCTAATCTTTTATATTAGATGCAAACTCTTCTTAGCTGGAAGCGATAATCTACGATGTGGGTGGTCGATTTTTGAGAAGGAGCGTACCGTGGCAGACGATTTCAAGACTCGTGATGACACGTTCGGCAGCATCTTCGGCTCGCAAGCCAACGGTTCCGATGAGACAGATGATGCAACGGACAGCTTCTCCTTTGAGGGCGCCGCATCCGATGCCGACGCCGAGGGAGAGGTGCCCGCACAGGAGGGCGGATCCGAGGACACGGCGTTTGACGATGACAGGCCCCCTGCGGTCTCATCCGTTCAGCAGACGTTCTCCAAGGCGGGGGATGCTGCTGCCGGGGCAGCCCGCAGTGCCGGCGCGGCTATGGCCGATGGCTTCTCGGCCCTGAAGAACGTCGCGTCTGCAGCGCGCGAGCATGCCGGTGCCAAAGCCCGGATGCGCGAGATGAAGGCCGCATTCGAGCAGGATAGCGCCGCGCTCCAGCACCGCTTGGATATCGAGTCCGATTACACCCGCATCGCCTCCAGCACAAGCGCCGAGCTCCAAGATGCGAGCCGCATCGCGAACGAGGCGACCGCTACCATCGAGGCCCTTTCCGCCGAGCGCGATCAGCTCTCGAACCGGCTCTCCGCCCTCAAGGCCGAAAACGAGCAGATGCTGCGTCCCTACAAGACGCTCGTCGAAACCACACGCAAGCGCTCAGACGACACGAGCCGCATCCTCGGCGATGCGCGCCGCGCGGTCAAGGATGCGGAGTCGCAGGTGGAGGAAGTGACGCGTCGCCGCGAGCAGAGCATCGCATCTGCCAACCGAACGCTTGACAGCGCCCAAGAGCGCCTGCGCAAGGTTCAGGAGGATCTCAAGACCATGCAGGACAATCCCGCAGCAGCCCTTTCTGCGATCTTCGACCTCAAGGGCGAGGTCGCCCAAGAAGCCGCCTCGGTCGAGACCGCGCGTGCCGATGTGCAGACGGTCACCACCGATTCGCAGTATGCGGTGGATAGCGCGCAGCAGCAGCTGTTCACCCTGCGCCATTCGCTCGAGGGCGCCGAGAGGGATTACGAGACGGCCAAGAAGGAGGCCGAGGATAGACGCGCGGAATACGACCGTCTGCACAAGGACGCCGCAGGCAAGGAGCAGGCGCTCCGCCGCGAGATCGATGCCCGCGTGACCGGTATCGAAGACGCCCAGGATGTGCTCCGCGGTGCCGAGGGCCGTATCGAGGAGGCGCAGGCTCTTCTCGACGAGGCGAACGATATCAACGCCACGCCCGAGATCACCGAATCGCTCATGGCATCGGTCAACCAGCAGAAGGCGGAGCTCGATCAACAGCACGCCCATATCCAGGCGCTCGCCGCCTCGGAGAAGGACCTGCGCGATAGCACGCGCGGGAAACGTGTCATGTTCATCGGGGTGATTGTAGCTGCGATCGTAGTGGTGGCCATCGTCCTCTGGCTCATCTTCGGACCCAAGTAAGCTGCTTCCTGCCGCTCTCGGGCGCGTGACAGGGGGACAGGTCATTTGTCACGGCACGCCGTGACAAATGACCTGTCCCCCTGTCACGCGCCTGTCATGCGGCCCTACTCGATGAACATGGCATCGCCGAAGGAGAGGAAGCGGTAGCGCTTATCGATGGCGGACGCATAGGCGGCCATGATCTGCTCGCGCGTGGCGAAAGCCGAGACGAGCATCATGAGGGTCGATTTGGGCACGTGGAAGTTGGTGATCAGCGCATCCACGACGTTGAACCGTACGCCCGGCATCAGGAAGAGGTTCGTGGAGGCATTCTCGCGCGCGACGAGCATGCCCGTCTCGGCATCCCAGGCGCTCTCGAGCGAGCGCACGCTCGTGGTGCCCACGGCGATGACCCTGTTCCCCTCAGCCTTGGCAGCCCTCACCGCATCGACGACCTTCTGCGGCACGTGGTAGCGTTCGGTATGGATGGCATGATCCTCCGCATGCTCCTCGGTGACCGCGCGGAAGGTGTCGATGCCCACCTCGAGCTCGACGGTCACCCAGCCAACGCCCATCGATTTGATGCGCTCGATCAGATCGGGTGTGAAGTGGAGGCCCGCCGTAGGTGCGGCAGCGGAGTGCTCCTCCTCCATGGCGTAGACCGTCTGGTACTTCTCGGGATCGCCCGTATAGGAGGTGATGTAGGGCGGGAGCGGGAGGCGGCCCGCCGCATGGATGGCCCCATCGAGCGAGAGGCCCTCAGCGGGCACGAAGCGCACGAGGCGGCAGCCGCGGCTACCCACCACGAAATCGATGATCTCGCCGGTAAGCACGATCGGGGCATCGTCTGAGGCGACGAGACCGCCCGCACGGTACTCGATGACGGCGCCTTCCTTGAGACGCTTACCCGGATTGACGAGGCACTCCCAGACCGATCCATATGGGTCCAGATCCTCGCGGCGCGTGAGAAGCAGCGTTTCCGAGATACCGCCCGTAGCGCGTTTGCGCCCCATGAGGCGTGCGGGCAGCACGCGCGTCTTGTTGGCCACAAGCAGATCACCCGGACGAAGGTAATCCACGATATCCGAGAAGACCCTATGCTCGAGAGAGCCGTCAAAGCGATGCAGCACGAGCAGCCGGCAGCTGTCGCGCGGGTCGGCGGGAGCCTGCGCGATGAGCTCGTCGGGAAGCGGATAATCGAAATCTGAGGTCAGCATGGCAATACCCTATCCCATGTGGCCTGGGATCTTCTGGACCTTGTGCGCATCGCGCGCACGCTGGCGCTCGATCTGGGCTTCGGCGGCAGAGAAACGGCAGCCGCAGTAGTTCTGACGGTACATCCCCAGCTCGCGCGATATGCGGGTGGCGTCGGGATAGAGCGGCCTGAAATCACGGACCACGGGTGTCAGACCGTAGGTTTCCGCAAGGCGCACGAGCTCTTCGGTGCAGGTCTCGAAGAGCTGGTAGGGCGAGACGGCGAGGGTCGTCGAAATGCACGTGAAACCCTCCGCCACCGCCATGCGGCATGCCTCCTCGAGACGTTGGGCATAGCAGGCACGGCAGCGCGCGGGGCGGTCGAAACCATGCGGGGCGACAGTGCGCTCCCACGTCCGGCGATCGTCGTCCGCAATGATGACGTCGAGATGAGCGACATCGCGCGCCCAATCGAGCAGCGTCGCAAGACGCAGCCCATGCTCGGCAACAGGCGCTATGTTGGGATTGGTCCAGCAGATCGTAGGCTCATAGCCCTCCTCCATGAGAGAGCGGACCGGCTCGAGCGAGCACGGGCCGCAGCAGGCATGCAGAAGCAGGCGCGCCATGCTGCATCCCTAACCGAAGGTCTTATCGAGATAGGCGATGATGTCGTCCGATTCGTAGAGCGGCGTACCGTCGATGAACAGGCAGGGCACCTGCTCCTTTCCGCCCCTCTCGAGCAGGAAGGCGCGATCGTCCTTCGATTCGCCGATATCGTGGAGCGCGATCTCGATGCCCCGCTCCTCCATGAAGCGCCGGACCTTCGCGCAGAAGGGACACCAGCGGCGGACGTAAAGTTCGAGAGCGGGCATGGATACTCCTTCAGACGTAGCGTTTGGCAGTGCCGGCAGCGCCGAACAGATCGATCTTCTGGGCGGCAACCTCCTGCATCGCGGCTATGCAGGGCGGCTCGATCTCATTGGGCTCGCGCAAGCCCTTGTTCTCGAGCACCTCGCGCATCTTCGCATAGTAGGCGACCTTGATGTCGCTCGAGATGTTGATCTTGCAGATGCCCGAGCGGGCGGCCTCGGCGATCTCATCGTCGGGATTGTTGGAGCCGCCGTGGAGCACGAGATAGCAGGTGAGGCCGGCATCGGCGATAGCGGCCTTGATGGCACGCAGCAGGTCGAGCTTGAGCTCGGGAACGTAACCCTCGGGATAGAGGCCGTGGCAGGTGCCGATGGCGATGGCGAGGGTATCGATACCGGTCGACTTGATGAACTCCACCGCCTCGGCAGGCTGGGTATAGTGGATGACCTGGCCGAAGGCCTTGTCTGCATCGGTCACGCCGATGTTGCCGAGCTCGGCCTCGACCGAGACGTAGCGGTTGAATGCACTGGGCACGTAGTGCCAGTCATCGCCGTCGGGAACCTCGGCGCGGCGCGGGTCGGCATCGTCGTAGCAGGTGGTATAGCTGATGGCGGCGTGCGCGGCCTCGACGACCCTCTTGGCGAGCGCGGCGTTCTCCTCGAAGGGAAGCGCGGAGGCGTCGATCATGACGCTCGTGAAACCGGCGCGGATGGCGGCCATGACATCGGAGAGGGATGAACCGTGGTCGAGATGGATGGCCACGGGGACGGTGGAGATCCCAGCGCGCTTCACCATGCCGGCGACCGCATCGGAGCCGATATGCTTGAGCTCGTTGGGGTGGATCTCGATGATCACGGGAGCGCTCTTCTGCTCGGAGATGTCCATGATGCCGTTGAACATGGCATACGAGCTGATATTGAATGCGGGGACGGCGAAATGGCCCCGAGCGGCGACAGAGAGCAGTTCATTCATATTGACGAGCATCTTGCAATCTCCAATCACGCTTGGCAGCCTGCCGGCATCTCCGACAAATCATCCTGCGCAAGAATAGCACCACGAAACGCCGTTGTGGGATAATCGGGAAAATGAAATGATGTTTTCGACATAAAGGACATGTTCATGGCACGACCCACCTTTCCCAAGCGCGCTGTTCTCACCGGCGGAATGCCCTACGGCAACAAGAACCTGCATTTCGGCCATATCGGCGGCGTCTTCGTGCCGGCCGACTTCTTCGCGCGCTTCCTCCGCGATCGCATCGGCGCCGAGAACGTGATCTTCGTCTCGGGCACCGATTGCTATGGCTCCCCCATCATGGAGGGCTATCGCAAGAAGGTCGCCGATGAGGGCTACGGTGGCTCCCTCGAGGATTTCGTCCTTGCCAACCATGAGCTGCAGAGGGAGGCGCTCGAGGCATACGAGATATCGCTCGATATCTTCGCGGGTTCGGGACTCGAGCCCGCACGGTCCTTCCATGCAGATCTCTCCGACAAGCTCATCCGGCGCCTCCACGAGCAGGGCCATCTCAAGAAGATGTCCACGCGCCAGTTCTTCGACGTGGAGGCGGGAACCTTTCTGAACGGTCGCCAGGTTGTGGGCCGCTGCCCTGTGCGCGGCTGCAAAAGCGAGAAGGCCTACGCCGATGAATGCGACCAGGGCCATCAGTTCGACCCCGAGGAGCTCGTCGCTCCCGTCTCGCAGATCACCGGCACCACACCCGAGCTGCGCCCGGTCGGCAACTGGTACTTCGACCTGCCGGCCTTCCGCCCCTCGCTCGAGAAGCTCGCCGATGAATGGGACGAGGATCCGCAGGTGCGCGACATCGTCACCAAGACCGTGCGCGAATCCCTCGTCGATCCCGCCATCTACATCCAGAACAGCTTCCGCGCGGCCTTCGATGAGACGGCCTCTGAGCTGCCAACGCATACGCTACGCGAGGCGGAAGGAAACCAGACGTCCTTCTCGGCGATATTCGCCAGCTGGGAGGACCGCGACCGCGCCCGCAACATCCTCGAGGAGAAGGGCGTGCGCTTCCGCACGGGCAAGACGCTTCTGCCCTTCCGCATCACGGGCAATATCGAGTGGGGCGTGCCCGCTCCCGATCTCGAGGACGTCGAGGGCCTTACCATCTGGGTCTGGCCCGAGAGTCTCTGGGCACCCATCTCCTTCACGCAGACCGTGCTCGCGACTGCCGAGGAAGGCCGCTATTCCTCCACCGATTGGCGCGATTGGTGGTGCGCCGACGACGCCCGCGTGTACCAGTTCATCGGCCAAGACAACATCTACTTCTACTGCGCGGCCCAACCGGCGCTCTGGGAGGCGCTCGACTGGGGTCTTTTCCAAGACACCCCCATCGCCAACTATCACATCCTCTTCATGAACAAGAAGGCGTCGAGCTCGGGCGCCATCAAACCGCCCATGGCGGCAGAACTGCTCGAGAGCTACACCGCAGAGCAGCTGCGCGCCCACTGGCTCTCGCTCGGCCTCGACCAGAAGGCCGTGAGCTTCGCGCCCAAGGCCTTCGACACGAGCGTCAGCCGCACCGACAAGAAGACGGGCGAGGAGATCCTCGTGAAGGATGATCCGCGCGTGGCCGATCCCGCCCTCAAGGAGAGCGCGTTTTTGACCAACATCTTCAACCGCCTCGCGCGGAGCTGCTTCTATGGCGCCGCCCGCGCGTGCGAAGGGCATCTGCCCGTCGAGCAGCCCACCGCTGCGTGCGTCGAGCTCTGCGATGCGGCCTCGCTCGACTTCGAGGCGGCTGCCCATGCGTTCAACGCCCACGAGGCGCTCTCGATCGCCGAGGAGTTCGGCCGTGCGGCCAACAAGCGCTGGGATGATGCCTCGAGGGCATCGAAGGGCGATGACGAAGCCTATCGCCAAGCGCTTGCCGACGCTTTCCGCTGCCTCCGCACCCTCACCCTGCTCATGCATCCGGTGGTACCGGGCGGCTGCGAGCGTATCGCAAAGTACCTGCGTTTCCCAAGCGAGCTCTTCTTCTCATGGGAACATGCCTTCGAGGGGCCCGTGGAGCTGGCGGCGTACCGCGCCGAGAAGCCAGAGGATCATGCGCTCGAAGAGCTGCCGCCCCGCTTCGATTTCTTCAAGAAGCATGAGAGCCAGCGCTAGCCCGTATTCTGAAGGCCGGCTGCAACACCCGAGACGGTGCAGAGGATGAGCGATGTCTCACGTTCGCACTGCTCGGGTGCGAGGATCTCGCCCTGCGTGCGCAAGGTGCGCAGGGCGTTCGCCTGCATGAGGGAGAGCGCGTTCACGAAGGGAAGCCTGTTCTTGACCACGGGCCCGAGCACGCGCCGGCGCTGGAGCAGCTGCTCCTCGCCGATGATCTGCATGACCCACCGCACGGTGAGCTCCATCTCGCGAAGCACCTTATCCGCCAGATCGCCACGGTCGCCCAGCGCAAGGTACATCCGAGCGATGCGGTCGTCGGTCTTGGCGAGCGACATCTCGATATTGTCGATGAAGGTCGTGAAGAACGGCCATTCCGCATAGGCCTTGCGGAGCAGCCCGAGTTCGCCTAGATGCTGGCAGGCGCTGCCCAAACCATACCATGCGGCAAGATTGACGCGCGCTTGGGACCATGAGAAGACCCAGGGGATCGTACGCAGGTCCTCGAGCGTGGAGGCTGCGAGGCCGCGCTTGGCGGGACGCGAGCCTATGGGCAGAAGGCCCACCTCGTTCAGAGGGGTGACTGTGGCGAACCACTCGACGAAGCCGGGTGTTTCGAGCAGATCGAGGTAGGTTGTGCGCGAGACGGCATCGAGCTGGGCTGCCATCTCGGAGAAGCCCTGCATGGAAGACATATTCCGGTGCTCGACGCGCGGACTCGAGTGCAGAAGCGTCGCCGCTGCGACCGATTCCACATGACGGCGCGCAAGCATCGCGTTCCCATAGCGTGCGAAGATGACCTCGCCCTGCTCGGTGAGCTTGAAGCAGCCGTTGACCGATCCCTTGGGCTGTGCGAGGACCGCATGGTTGGCCGGTCCTCCCCCACGTCCGACAGCGCCTCCTCGGCCATGCATGAGGATGAGGCGGATCCCGCGCTCCTTGGCCCAATCGGCGATGGCGAGCTGCGCCGTGTGAAGCACGAGCGTGGCAGACACCGGCCCCGCATCCTTGGAGGAATCGGAGTAGCCGAGCATGACCTCGAGGGTGTTTCCCGTCTCGGCAAGGCGCTGCTTGACCTGCGGCAGCTCGATGACCTCATCGAGGATCTCCACAGCATGCTCGAGGTCGGAAACCTGCTCGAAGAGCGGGACCGCATCGAGTGCGGGGACATCCTTCTCGTGGGCGAAGGCGAGACGGCAGAGCTCGTAGACGGCCGCGATATCGTCTGCGCTCTTGGTGAAAGAGACGATGTAACGGCGCGCGGCACGCAAGCCCCCCTTGCGCTGTATGGAGCCGATGGCGCGGAAGGTATCGAGGACTTCGCGCGTCATGGGCTCGAGTTCTCCCCGCTCGCCGCGGGCACCATGCGCACGGATGTCATCCAGGGCACGGGCATGCACGAGCGAATGTTGGCGGAATTCCATCTCGGCGAGGTGGAAGCCGAAAGTCTCGGCCAGCCAGATAAGATCTTGGAGCGGACCGTAGGCAGCACGCGGCGCTCCGGCATCGACGAGCGAGCACTGGACCACGTGCAGGTCGTCGAGCAGGTCTTCGGAATGCGCATACATGAGGTCCGCCGTGCGGGCGATCGTTGCCTGCAGGCGGTTGGCGATGACGAGCATGACCGCACGGTGGGGCTCGCGTGCCGAGATCTCGAGTGCCTGCGTGGAGAGGATCTCGCTCATCTCGACCTGATGGTTCCACAGGTTCACGAGGGCATCGCTCGGAGGCGTGGAACCGCTCTCGAGGGTCAACGAACGGCCCACCTGC
>JAKPQM010000135.1 GCA_029546925.1 Actinomycetes bacterium | reverse complement strand
GTGTTCATCCTCATCTTCCGGCCTGCAGGCATCCTCGGCAGGTCGACCTCCGAGAAGGTGTGAGGGGGCGGTCGATGGACATCGGGAGAATCGCGGGCGCCGCCCGCAGGGAGATCGCGCTTTCGGCCGTCGCGTCCGTCTGGTTCATGTTTCTCACCTTCCCCATCATGGTCATCAAGGTCTCGCCGCTCGACCGAACGATCCAGTGGCGCTGGAACAGGATGGCATGGGTGGGTGCGGCGGTCTTCTTCCTCTCGTTCGTCTGGCGCTACCTGCTCAGGCGAAGGGAGCGGGGCGGAGCGCGCGAGGATGCCTTGTCGTGGCAGGCCAGGGTGGGGCGTCGCATCCGCGCCGATCGCCGCCTGCTCTTTGCCGTGGCGGCGGCCGCAGCCGCGTTCGCCGTGGCCTTCCCGTTTATGTTCTCGGGCTACCAGACCTCCATCATGATCAGCGCCTTCATGTACGTCATGCTCGGGCTCGGCCTCAACATCGTGGTGGGCCTCGCGGGACTTCTGGACCTCGGTTACGTGGCGTTCTACGCCGTTGGCGCGTACTTCTACGCCCTCATGAACCACCACTTCGGGATCGGGTTCTGGGCGGCGCTGCCGTTTGCGGGCCTCCTGGCAGCGACCTTCGGCGTGCTCCTGGGCTTCCCCGTTCTCCGGCTCAGGGGCGACTACCTCGCCATCGTGACGTTGGGCTTCGGCGAGATCATCCGGCTCATCCTCGAGAACTGGAACGAATTCTCCTTCGGTCCGAGCGGCATCGCTGGCATCTCGCGGCCCTCGACCTTCGGCATCGAGCTGACCCTCGATCAGCACATCGTCTACCTCTACTACATCATGATCGCGCTCGTCTGCTTCACCATCTTCGTGGTCTCGAGGCTCCGCAACTCCCGCATCGGCAGGGCTTGGATCGCGCTGAGGGAGGACGAGATCGCCTGCCAGGCCATGGGCATCGACAAGACGAGGACAAAGCTCATGGCATTTGCCCTCGGCGCCACGTGGGCGGGC
>JAKPQM010000078.1 GCA_029546925.1 Actinomycetes bacterium | reverse complement strand
GCAACGAGCGTACGCTCACCGTCGCGCTGGCCCACAACGTGATGCGTGATGCGTGATGCGTACTGCGTGATGCGTAATGCGTACGTCACTGCTCAGCCTGTCATTGCGAGCCGCAGCGAAGCAATCTCCGTGCCAGACATGGAGTTGCATCGCTCCGCTCGCAACCAAGGGATTGCTTCGTCGGCTGCGGCCTCCTCGCAATGACAGCAGTAGTTTCTGTGCTTGCACATGCCGCGCGGCGGCATGGGATACTCGCAATGACAGGCCGGGCAGTTGCATGCGTACTATGTAGGGGCGCCGCAGCAACGAGGCGCTCACGCATCACGCAGTACGCATCACGCATCACGTATCACGTCACCCCCGATTTTAAGGTTCGGGCTATTGACAGAAAATGGAATCTGTTATATAAGGGGGCTAGTCTATCACGTTCGGCCAGGCGCTGTGACGCGCGAAAGGAGATCTAGTTCCCATGGCGAAGGAATGGGAATGCATGGAGTGCGGCTTCGTCCATGAAGGTACCCGCCCGCCCAAGCGTTGCCCAGAGTGTGGAGCCCCCAGCGAAGAGTTCGAGCTCTACGAGTACGAAGAGGACGAAGAGCTGGAGGACGAGGAGCTTTTCGAAGACGAGGAAGATTGGGAGGAAGAGGAAGAGGACCTCGAGGAAGAGGAAGAAGACTAATCTACCCTGCTTTCCTTGTCTCTGTGCCATCATAATCCCCGATACTGCTTGATAGGGCACCCGCAGTGCACTGCGGGTGCCCTTTTGCCTCTCTTCACACCTAGTCGGCGCCCTCGATCGTCTCGGCCACGGTCGTCTCGCCCTCTCTCACGCGATAGCTCATCGCCGAGAGCACGCGCATGGGGGTGACCCAGCGGCCAGGCTCGACCTCGGCGGCTACCGCATAGTGCCCGAGTGGCACCTGGTCGAAGAGGTAGCGGCCGTCGATGCCAGTGCGCGTGACACGGCCATAGCGCGCGCTCTCGCAGGGGTTGTCGGCGAACTCTTGGCCGGCCGCCAGCTCGGGGCA
>JAKPQM010000010.1 GCA_029546925.1 Actinomycetes bacterium | reverse complement strand
TCCTCGGGCACCATCTTGTAGACGTGACAGGCCGGATGGATCGTCGCGCGCACGGCAGAAGCGTCGATCACCTGATGCTCGGCAATGCGGTGGCGCGTGACGTGCAGCCACTCGGAGTAGTGCACGACTTCCTCGGGTATGAGCAGCTTGCCGTCGACGAGGCGGCCGAGCTTGCCGAGGATCTTGGTCACGCTCTCGCGCAGCTTGGCCGAGTGGATGAGATAGGCGCGCACTTCCTTGTAGTTGCCGAAGGATGTGCCGCAGTGCACGAGCGGGTAGTAGTATCCATCGGGCAGGCCTTGCGCCTTGGCCGAGACGTAGGCCTGATGGAAATTGCGCAGGAAGACCGCCGCAAGGCTCTCGATGTTGCCGATGCCGGAGCCGTGGTAGTTCCACGCCGTGCACGAGGTCTGATCGGTCTCGTCGAGATAGCGCGTGCCGATCTTGTTCTGCAGCCAGAGCAACGAGACGGGATAACCTGGGATATTGCCGCACTGGCCGCAGCTCTTGTGGTGCCAGAGCTGGGTGGTCGGTACGCGCTTCGTCCAGCCGTAGAGCGTCTTGACCTCGACGGGCTCGTGCTGGTCCGTGATGCGGTGGACCTTGATCTGGCCTTCTTTCTCGAGCTGCCACATGGCATCGCGCACATCCTCGACGCGATCCTTGTTGGTCAGCATGGAGCGGCGATCGATGCGCTGCTCGACCCAGGCCGTCGCAGTCGCGGCTTCGCTCGCGGAAAGGTTCGCAGGCTTCCATTCGGGACCATGCCCCGTGAAGCGATCGCCGTTCTGAGCGGGGCGATGGGTCAAATCGCTCATGATGTCTTCCTCCCGCGTGCGGGCTTCCGCTTTGGCTTCGACGGAGGCTTGTCCTGGGAGGCGCCCGCCATCAACTCGTCGAGGCGTTTCTGCATCTTCTTCGGCGAGACATCCTCGAGGCGCGTCTGGATCATCCAGACATAGCCGAAGGGATCTTCCACCTGCCCGGCGCGATCACCGTAGAATTCATCC
>JAKPQM010000130.1 GCA_029546925.1 Actinomycetes bacterium | reverse complement strand
CGTAAGACCAAGACGTTCGAGGGAAAGAAGCACGTGTACGACACCGAGAAAGCCGAGGTACTTGGCAGTCGCGCCTACAGCTATTACGGCGACCCCGGCGGCTATGAGGAGACCCTGTACAAGACCAAGGGCGGCCTGTATTTCCTGTGCGGGCGCGGCGGCGAGCAGAGCCCCTACGAGAAGGGCGAGGATATCAGGCCCATCTCCGAGAAGTACGCGAAGATGTGGCTCGGCTAGGCTTCATTCCTACGTAACGCTTGTATGAAGGAGACGCGCGCCGGACTGGTTCCGGCGCGCGTTTTGCCAGAGCAAAGACATGCGGTTGGCTACGTGGAAAAAAGGGGGGATCACGTTATGAATAGCTTCACCTACTATGCGCCCACCCGTGTTGAATTCGGCCTCGGTGCCGAGAGCAAGGCGGGCCAGCTTGCCAAGGAATACGGCGCGACCAAGGTGCTCGTCCACTTCGGTGGCGAGTCGGCGGTGCGCTCCGGTCTCATCGACCGTGTCTGCGCTTCGCTCGACGAGGCCGGCCTTTTCCATGTCGAGCTTGGCGGTGTGGTGCCCAATCCGCGCCTCTCGCTCGTTCACAAGGGCGTTGAGCTGGCACGCGCCGAGGGCGTCGATTTCGTGCTTGCCGTGGGCGGCGGCTCGGTCATCGATTCCTCGAAATCCATCGCCTATGGCATTGCCAATGAGGGCGACCCATGGGACTTCAATATAGGTCTCCGCAAACCTACAGGCTGCGCGCCTGTGGGCGTGGTCCTCACCATCGCCGCCGCCGGCTCCGAGATGAGCAGCAGCTGCGTTATCACCAATGAGGAGACGAACGTCAAGAAGGGCTGCAACTCCGATTTCTGCCGGCCCAAGTTCGCCATCATGAACCCCGAGCTCACGCTGAGCCTGCCGTGGTACCAGACCGCCTGCGGCTGCGTGGATATCATGATGCATACCATGGAGCGCTACTTCACGCCCAACGCAACCATGCAGATCACCGATGAGATCGCCGAGGGCCTTTTGCGCACCGTCTTCGAGAATGCGCTCATCCTGCGCGACAACCCTGACGATATCGACGCGCGTGCCGAAGTGATGTGGGCGGGCTCGCTTGCCCACAACGGCCTCACCGATTGCGGCAACGGCGGCAGCGACTTCGCCAGCCATGCCCTCGAGCATGAGCTCTCTGCCGCCTACGATGTCACCCATGGCGCCGGTCTCGCGGCCATCTGGCCCTCGTGGGCGCGCTATGTCATGGACGGCTGTCTCGACCGCTTCGTCCAGTTCGCCTTGAACGTGGTGGGTGTCGATCCCGAGGAGTACGAGACGGCGGAGGAGATCGCCCATGCCGGCATCGAGGGCATGGAGGAGTTCTACCATGCGCTCGAAATGCCCACGAACCTCCACGAGCTCGGTCTCGACCTCTCCGATGACGATCTTGCCGAGCGGGCACGCCGCTGCGCCGCGAACTGCGGTGGTTCGCGCGGCATAGCCAAGGTCCTCTACGAAGAGGACATGCTCGAGATCTACCGCATGGCCAATGCATGAAAGACGGCCTTCAGGTCCTGCGGCACATGCGGCCACCTGCACGTTATGATGCGTATATATGCTTTTGAGGAAGGGGCATGCCGTGGAGGAGAGCATCGAGAGGATCAAGCTTGCAGAAGAGGCATTCGATAAGGTTGTCGCTGCCAAAGAGCACCTCGAGGCTTCCCTCGATGCTTTCGACGGCGTACTGGACGATCTCGCCCTGATCTCCGATTACTACGGAAGCCCCGAGTGGTTCGATGACTTCGAGGCGGATGGGAAGGGCGAGCTCCCCGCAGATCTCAAACGCGGCATCCTCTCGGAGGATCTGCCTTACCATGCATTGGTTGAGATACGCGCCTTGGCCCTGCTCATGCTCGAGATCGCGACCGACACCCTATATCTTGTCTAATCCGAGGAGGAGATCATGCCCGGAAAGAGAGCCGATGTAATCACTTGGGACGAGTTCTTCATGCGCGTGGCCGTGGCCGCCGCGATGAGGAGCAAGGATCCGAACACGCAGGTGGGTGCCTGCATCGCAGGGACCGACCATCGCATCCTCTCCGTGGGGTACAACGGCACGCCTTCGGGAATCGACGACGATGACTTCCCTTGGGGCACTACCGACGATCCTCTCACCGACAAGCACAACTACGTGATCCATGCCGAGGCCAACGCCATCCTCAACTACCGGGGGGCTTTGAAGGATCTTTCGGGTGCTACGGCCTACGTGACGCTCTTCCCCTGCCAGGAGTGCGCGAAGACGCTCGCGCAGGCAGGTATAGGCGAGATCGTCTATTTGGATGACAAGTACGGTGATACCGTCGGCGGTAAGATCGCCAAGTCGGTGCTCGACCGCTGCGATGTGGCCTATCGCCAGATGACGCTTCCCGAGGGGCCGCTCGCATGATCGATACCGTCTCCGGCTTGCCCCTCACGATCGACGAGCGTACGGGTGAGCTTGCTTTCCATGAGGGGCTGCTCTGCGATGCGGATTCGCATAAGACCGTTGGCCAGATGGAGGGTCTTTTCCGCTCTACCGAAGGCGCCGATCCTGCAACGCTGGTCTATCGCGCCTACCGCAACATCCGCTTCCCCGAGCACGAGAAGCTCTTCTCCGACCAGGACATGCGCTACGACATCACCGTGATCATGCCCGGCACGGTGAATGGCGAATACTTCAAGACGAGCGGCCACTACCATGGAGCCCGCCTTGGGCAGCTGCTGCCGTATCCCGAGATCTACGAGGTGGTGAAGGGCTCGATCGCCTTCGTGCTGCAGTATGACCCGCTCTTCGATACCGAGGAGGAGGGTGCGCCGGATGACGTGCGCGCGGTCATCGTCCACGAAGGCGAATCCGTCATCATCCCGGCGTTTGCCGGGCATGGCTCGATCAATGTGGCCGATGAGGTCTCTGCGTTCAGCAACATCGCCGTAGCGAGCTGCCCCGTGCTCTACGATGCGGTCGAGAACCGCTGCGGGCTTGCAGCCTACGTCATGAAAGGGAGCGAAGGCCCCGAGCTCCTTGCCAACGCCGGCTACACGCTCGAGTCCGAGCCGCGTTTCGCGCGTCCGCACGAGGCGCATGACCTGGGTATCACCTTCGGTGCGTCCTGCTATCGGACCTATGTCGAGAATCCTTCCCGCTATGCGTGGCTTCTCGATTGCGAGGCCGTCGATGAGTACATCGTCGGCCTTACCGAGCTCGTCTAGAGAGGAGATCCCGTGAGGCTCCAGATTGCCATGGACGAGGGGGATACCGCCCATCTGCTGGAGGTTGCCGCGCAGATCCATGACGTGATCGATATCTTCGAGGTCGGCACGCCGGTCATCATGCTCGACGGCTGCCATGCGGTACGCGCCATCAAGGAGGCATATCCGAAGATGCGCGTGCTTGCCGATGCCAAGATCATGGATGGAGGGGCGCTCGAGTGCCGCTATCTCTGCGAGGCGGGTGCCGATATCGTGACCGTGCTCGCCGTCTCCGACAACGCCACCATCGGCGAGGTCATCGAATGCGCGCACGGCTATGGCCGCGAGGTGCTCGTCGATCTCATGAGTGTGACCGATATCTGCGCCCGCAGCCGCGAACTCGTGGAGATGGGTGCCGACTATATTGCGGTGCACACGGCCTTCGATGTGCAGAAGCTCGGGCGCACGCCGCTCGGCGATCTCTCCGAGCTGGTGAGTGCCATCGATCCTGCGCGGGCAGCCGTGGCTGGCGGCGTGAAGCAGGAGACCATCGCCGCGTATGCGGCATTGCATCCGGGTATCGTCATCGCAGGAGCCGCGCTCTACGGTGCAGCGGATATCCGCCAAGCGGTCATCGATATGAAGGAAGCGCTGACTTAGATGGAGATCAAGCAGATTCTCAGCGATATCACCGGCGAGCTTTCACGTACCTTCGGCGCGATGGATGAGGGCCAGCTCGAAGAGCTCGAGCGCCGCGTGCTGGCTGCCAACCGTATCTTCGTGGCCGCTGCGGGGCGTTCGCTGCTCGCTATCCGCGGCTTCGCGATGCGCCTCATGCATTTCGGGTTCGAGGCCTATGTGGTGGGGGAGACCGTCACGCCCGCTATCCAGCCCGGCGACCTGCTGCTCATGGCGAGCGGCTCGGGTTCCACATCGACTCTCGTGGTGATGGCAGAGAAGGCCAAGAGGGCCGGTGCCGATCTCGCGCTCATCACCACGCGACCCAGCTCGCCCCTCGGCGTGCTCGCCGACCACATCGTGCACCTCGAGGCCTATACCGCGAAGCTTCCCGAAAGCGGGATAGAGAGCGTGCAGCTCGGCGGTAACACCTTCGAACAGGGCGTCCTTATCGTGGGAGATGCGATCATCATCCACATAGCGGGCTCGTCCGATGAGAAGAACGCGGAATTGATGAGCCGTCACGCCAATTTGGAGTAGCGTGACGGCTCGACGCCTGCCTGATCGATGATCTAGCCGCGTGGTTTTTGCGGGCCGGGTTCGGGGCTGCCGCCCGCCGGATGCTGAGGCGGATACTGTCCTTGGACGGGATACTGTCCTTGGACGGGATATTGCTGCTGGGCCGGGGCCTGTTGATATGCTGTCTGCTGCGGATATGGATATGGGGGCTGGACCGGCTGCTGAGGCTGCGCAGATGCTTGCTGGTACGGAGCCTGCTGGGGGTATTGATACGGCGGCTGCACGGGAACCTGCTGATACTGCGGCTGTTGCGGGTACTGATATTGGTACTGAGGCTGAGCCTGATATGGCGGCTGGACGGGGGCCTGCTGGTGCTGCGGCTGGACAGGGTAGTACTGGACAGGCTGTGCCATGGGGACGTCGGTGCCCGCGATATAGCTGTCCTGCCTCGATGACCAGCGCCCCTGCATGACTGCGAGGATGAAGACCACTACCGTGAAGCCGAGGCCGGCGACCGAGACGGCATCGCTTTCGATGGAGAGAGCGAAGTCGTAGATGCCGTGGATGAGCAGCGGGATGAGCAGCGCCAGCACACGATCGACCACGCTCCTGCCCTGCTCGCCGCGCGCCTTGTGGTTGCGCGCCATACCGTAGAAATAGCCCATGAAGATACCGCAGGTGCAGTGCAGGGGCACCGAGAGGATGCCGCGCATGACGGCCACTTGCAGGCTCATATAATTGAGCACGTAGAGCATGTTCTCGAGCGTAGCGAAGCCCAGACTCACGATGACGGCGTACACCACGCCATCGAACGTGAAGTTGAACGCCTCGTTCTTCCACGTGGTCATGAGCACGAGGTACTTGAGGCCCTCCTCGACGAGCGGCACGCAGATGAGGAACATCAGGAGGGTCTGCATATCGCTGCTGCGGTTGATCGCCATGATGCCCTGCTCGCCGAAGCTCTCGAGCAGACCGGCTGGAAGCGTGGTGAGCGCGCCGAGGATGAAGAGCTTGATAAGCAGTCCGACGGGTTCGCTCTCGACCTTATCATGCTTCAAGACGAGGTAGATCAGGATGATGGAGGGGATGATGGCAGCCCAGATGAGGATTTCGAGCATGTGCGTGCCTACCCTTCGAACGGTACGACATGTGCGACGGCATCGGCAAGGCTGATGCGAGCACCGCCGTTATCGAGGTCGATGAGGACATAGCTCCAGTTGCCCATGCCCAGCTCGTGCATGTAGGTGAGCTGGCGCAGACCGTGGCGCGTCTTCATGCGCTCGACAAGGTCGCGATTGGGGACGAGCCCGCCGTCGGTCATGGCGAACACGAGGTCGACGCTTGCCTGATCGATGGCGAGGATATCGGTGGAAGCGAGGATGCCCACGTTGGGTGTGACCACGGGCTGTGCGGCAGTGCCCTCGCAGTCGCAGGAGACGCTCATGTTGCGCATCACGTTGAGGTAGGTGGCACGTGCGCCGAAGAAGTCTATGGTTGCCTTGGTGGATTCGGTCATGCGCTCCATGAATTCCTCGTCGGTGATGCCCCACTGGGCGCCATCGGCGCTGCGGTGGATCATGGCCTTGCCCACGAGCGCATCGGCGCAACCGATGCCGATGTTCTTGTTGGAGCCGCCGAAGCCGCCCATGGTGTGCCCTTTGAAATGCGTGAGCGCGACGAGGGAGTGGTAGTCGAGCAGGTTCTGGCCCACGCTCATCTTGTCGAACCATCTGCCGCCGAGGACGGGCAGCTCTGCTGCGCCCTGCTCATCCATGATATCGACGGGGGCGAAAGTCCAGCCGTTGTGGGCGATCGTCGCACGGTGCTTCTCGGCGGTATCGCGATCGCCCTCGTAATAGGTATTGGTTTCGATGATGGTGGCACCGCTGAGCTCGTGTTCCATGAGATCGGCGACCCATGCGCGCGGGATGATGTTGGGGCCGTCCTTCTCGCCGGTGTGGAGCTTGACGGCGACCTTGCCCGAGATATGCCCGTTCACCTTGGCGTAGGCCTTGCGCAGGCCGGCTGCCGAGAGGTCGCGGGTGAAGTAGACGATGGATTCGTTGCCGCTGCGCTCTGCGGGTGGGATGTAGATATCGCCGCCGCGCGTGGGGGTGGGATTCACCGCTGCCATGAGATACCCCTTCCGTAACATGTCTTGGCTTCCATTTTAACAGGGAATGGGAGGAAACCCGCCTGCTGAGGTTGGGAAAGGGACCGATACCATGCTATATCCTGTTTTTCTACGCAGCGCGCGGCGAATCTGCCTCAGGGTGAGACGGGCTTTTCGAGGCAGCCTCCCTAGAGGGGGTTTTCCGAAAACCCGTCTCACCCTCCGCACTAGCTGCCCCTCAGATAGAGCTTCTTCGCAAGGTTCGCCACGAGGCCGTACCCGACCATGATGGCCGCCAGCCAGCCCAGCCATGCGAGCGGCGGGATGGCGAAGTCGACCACGGCCCCCACGGGTGTGAATACCAGTGCGAGTGCGAGGAGCGCCCCTGCGATCGAAAGCGCCATCAGGGGAAGCGCGGGGGGATTGGCTCGCTCCGCCACGATCTCGCGACGCAGCACAAGGAGGGCGAGGATCTGTGTGAGCATGCTCTCCACGAACCATCCCGCTTGGAAGATGGCGACAAACTGCAGCCGCAGCGCCGGATCGGCCAATTCCGACCATATTCCTCCGCAGGCGGCCGGGCAGATCACGAAGAACAGGACGGCAAAGCTCGCGATATCGAAGATCGAGCTCACAGGACCCGTCAGGCGCATGAAGCGGGAGATGTCCGAGGTGCTCCAGCTGCGCGGAGCGAGCAGGAGCCCGTCATCGACGTTGTCCCATGGGATGGAGGTGCAGATGAGATCGTTCATAAGGTTCAGGAGCAGCAGCTGCACCGCCGTCATGGGCAGGAAGGGGAGGAATGCGCTTGCCACAAGCACCGAGAAGATATTGCCGAAGTTCGAGCTCGCGGTGATCCTCACATACTTGCTCATGTTGGCGAAGGTGCGACGGCCTCCTTCGATGCCGCGCTCGAGAACCATGAGGTCCTTCTCGAGCAGGATGATGTCGGCGGATTCCTTGGCGATATCCACGGCGGAATCGACCGAGATGCCGCAGTCGCTCGCGACCATCGCGGGAGCATCGTTCACGCCGTCGCCCATGTAGCCCACGATATGGCCGTTCGCGCGCAGGAGGCGCACGATCCGCGCTTTCTGATCAGGAGAGAGCTTGGAGAAGAGCGTGGTGGTCTCCACGCGCTTTGCGAGTTCGGCATCGTCCATCGTCTCGACCTCGCTGCCCTCGAGCGTCCCTCTGATCTCGATGCCGATGGCGCGGCAGACATAGGCGGCCACGCGTGCGGAGTCGCCGGTGAGCACCTTGGTCTCGACGCCATGGTCGGCGAGCGCGCGCACGGCGGCACCCGAGCTCTCCTTGGGCGGATCGAGGAAGGCGAGGTAGCCGACGAGCACCATCTCGCATTCATCGGCAGAGGTGAGCGCCTCGATGCTCGCGGGATTATTCTTCACGCAGACGCCCAAGACGCGCATGCCCTTGTCGGAGAACTCTGCGGCCCGGGCGAGCACCTCCTTCTCGAGCGCATCGTCGAGCGCGACGATCGTGCCCCCGTATTCCACGCGGTCGCAGAGGGAGAGGATCTCCTCGATAGCTCCCTTGGTGATCATGCGCGTCTCGCCGGCCACATTGCCCACGACCACGCTTACGCGCCTGCGCTCGAAATCGAAGGGAAGCTCGTCGATCAGGTAGTTATCCCCGATAAGCGCGTCGATGTCGATGTCTGCGGCGGATTCCGCGCTCTCCTCGTGGGCGCGCGTGATGATGGCCGAGTCGATGAGGTTGCGAAGGCCCGTCTCGAAGAAGCTGTTGAGGAACGCATAGGCGAGCACGCGCACGTCCTCGTTGCCATGCACGTCGAGATGGCGTTCGAGCACGATGGAATCCTGCGTGAGCGTGCCGGTCTTATCGGTGCAGAGCACGTCCATCGACCCCAGGTCTTGGATAGCATCGAGCCGCTTCACCACCACGCGTTCGCCTCCCAGATCGACCGCTCCCTTGGCAAGGCAGGTTGTGACGATCATGGGCAGCATCTCGGGTGTGAGCCCCACGGCGATCGAGAAGGCGAAGAGCAGCGACTGGAGCCAGTCTCCCTTGGTGAGGCCGTTCAGGATGAACACCGCAGGCACCATGATGAGCATGAGCCTCAAGAGCAGCCGCGACACCTCGTTGATACCTTGGCTGTAGGCCGTTTTGCGACCGTCGGCCGTGCTCGTACGCGAGACGGCGCCGAAGAGCGTGTTCCGACCGGTGGCCACGACCACGCCGATGCCCGTACCCGAGACGGCCGTCGTGCCCAAGAATGCGAGATTCTCGAGCTCGGTCAGAGCGACCTTTCCGTCATCGTCCGCGAAAGGCCGCTTCTCCACGGGTGCCGCTTCGCCGGTGAGCGCCGACTGGCCCACGAAGAGGTCGCGTGCTGCGACGATGCGCAGGTCGGCGGGGATGATATCGCCTGCCGAGAGGTGCACGATGTCACCCACCGCCACCTCGTCGAGGCCGATCTCGCGCCGACCCCTGTCGGCACGCTCCACATTGCAGGTTGTCTCGATCGTCTCGGCGAGCGCTGCGGCGGCGTCCCCGCTCTTCGACTCTTGGATGAAGCGCAGAAGTCCCGAGATAAGCACCATGACGGCGATGATGGCCGGTGTGGCCCAGTCGCGCGACTCGGGCGCTGCAAGCACCACGTCGGTTGCGATCGATACCGCCGCGACCAGGATGAGGATGCCCACGAAGGGGTCGGCGAACGATTTGATCAGGCGCAGCCACATGGGGTCGCGCTCGGCAAGCGTCACCGTGTTCGGGCCGTGCTCTTCGATTGATGCGAGCGCCTGTTCGGTCGTGAGTCCGCCACGACCCGTTTTGAGCTCGTCGTAGAGTTCCTCGACCGAAAGGGCGGACATGTGGCGGAGCCACACACGGTCGAACGAGCGCTCGGGTTGGATGATGCGCTTTACCATAGCGCCACCTCGCAATCCCAGGATCTCCCGGCGTAGCCGGGTCATGGGAGACGGGTTGCGCGAGTAGCTTGAGCGCTAGGCGGCTATCCTCCTGTTGGATAGGCACCCTCCCATGAAACTGCAGGTACTGGGCGGTAATTCGTTGCTCACGGAAGAACACCTCCAAATAGGTCGGGAGCGCCGGCTCCATGGTTGCTCTGTGAGCTCGGCTCATTGTAGCATAGCCGGCGAAAGATGCACCGGCATCCTTCGCTGTTTATAGGCGATCCTTCCGTGCCAGCGTATCGCCACGGTCTGCTCCCCTGCAGATAGCATCCGCGACCACCATCTCTCGTCATATCGTCCATCAGGCCAAGCGTAGATACCGACCGTGCTATGCTGATCTCGTTCAAAATCCTGATCCGGCCGGATGGCCGTTCGGACAACTTTGGAGACGCCATGGCAAGGGAGCGGACGACGCTCGCGCACATCGGGATCGGCGAGACCGTCCGCATCACCGCCGTTGGGGGAGAGGGGGCGCTGCGCCAGCACTTCCTCGACATGGGCGTCATCCCCGAAGCCGAGATCTCGCTCGTGAAGTTCGCGCCGATGGGCGATCCCATGGAGTTTCTCATCCATGGGTACGAGCTCACCCTTCGCGTGGCGGACGCAGATAAGATCTCCGTCGAGCCCATCGGGGTGCGCGCGGAGCAGGAAGCTGCGGCGCCGCATACCCCCACGGAGCACCCCGGCCTCGGCGAGGGCGGACGCTATCATGTGAAGGCCACCGAGAACCCGCTGCCCGAGGGAACCACGCTCACCTTCGCGCTTGTCGGTAATCAGAACAGCGGGAAAACCACGCTCTACAACCAGCTCACCGGCTCCAATCAGCGTGTGGGCAACTTCCCCGGCGTCACCGTCGACCGTAAGGACGGCGTCATCCGCGGACATGCCGATACCAACGTCACCGACCTGCCGGGCATCTACTCCATGAGCCCCTATAGCGAGGAAGAGGTCGTCAGCCGCCGGTTCATCCTCGACGAGAAGCCATGCGGCATCATCGACATCGTCGATGCAACCAACATCGGGCGCAACCTCTATCTCACGATGCAGCTCATGGAGCTCGACCGCCCGATGGTGCTGGCCCTCAACATGATGGATGAGGTCCAAGGCAACGGCGGCTCGATCCGCGTGAACGAGATGGAGGGCATGCTCGGCATACCCGTCGTGGCCATCTCAGCGGCCAAGAACCAAGGCGTCGACGAGCTTATCGATCACGCGCTGCACGTGGCCATGTACCAAGAGCGTCCCGGACGACAGGATTTCTGCGATAAGGACGACCATGGCGGGGCGGTCCATAGGGCGCTCCACGGCATCATGCATCTCATCGAGGATCACGCTGTCAAGGCCGATATCCCCGTGCGCTTTGCAGCGACCAAGGTCATCGAAGGCGATGGGCGGGTCATATCCGCCCTCGAGCTCCGGCCTAACGAGCTCGTCGCGATCGAGCGCGTCATCAGCCAGATGGAGGAGGAGCGGGGCCTCGACCGCGCTGCAGCCATCGCCGATATGCGCTACTCGTTTATCGATAAGGTCGTCGCGGCCTGTGTGGTGAAGCCGCGCGAGAACCGCGAACGCGCGCGCAGCCGCATCATCGATCGCGTGCTCACGGGAACGTGGACCGCCTTTCCCGCATTTTTCGCCATCATGGCGCTCATCTTCTGGCTCACCTTCGACGTCATAGGGGTGCGTCTGCAGAATCTCATGCAGGCGGGTGTCGATTCGTTGACTGCGCTGGCCGATGGGGCGCTTGCCGCTGTCGGCACCAACGACGTCATCCGCTCGCTTGTGGTCGACGGCATCATCGGCGGCGTCGGAGCGGTGCTCGTGTTCCTCCCGGTCATCGTGACGCTGTTCTTCCTGCTGTCGCTTCTCGAGGATACGGGCTATATGGCGCGCATCGCCTTCGTGATGGATAAGCTCCTGCGCCGCATAGGCCTCTCGGGCCGTTCCATCGTGCCCATGCTCATGGGCTTCGGCTGTACCGTGCCTGCCATCATGGCTGCGCGCACGCTGCCATCCGAGCGCGATCGCAAGCTCACGATCCTCATGCTTCCGTTCATGAGCTGCTCCACCAAGTTGACCATCTACGGTTTCTTCACGGCGGCGTTCTTTCCGGGTCATGGTGCCGTTGTGATGATCGGCCTCTATCTGCTGGGTATCCTCACGGGGATCATCACAGCGCTTATCGGTTGCAGGACGCTCTTCAGGGGCGAGGCGGTTCCTTTTGTGATGGAGCTTCCCAACTACCGCATGCCGAGCCCCAAGAGCGTGGGTCGTCTCGTGTGGCTCAAGTCCAAGGATTTCGTGATGAGGGCCTCATCGGTGGTCTTCATAGCCTCGATCATCGTATGGTTCCTCCAGAGCTTCGGACCTAACCTTGCCTTGGTGAGCGACCCTTCGCAGTCCATCCTCGCGCTCGTTTCGGGCGCGATCTCGCCGATCTTCGCGCCGCTGGGCTTCGATGACTGGCGGATTACGGTAGCCTTGGTCGCCGGCTTCATGGCCAAGGAGGTCGTCGTATCGACGCTTCTGGTTCTCGTGGGATCGGCGTCCGCGCTTGCCACGCTCCTCGCGCCTTCCAGCGCGCTTGCCCTCTGCGTGTTCTGCCTGCTCTATACGCCGTGCGTTGCCGCCATCGCATGCGTGCGGCGTGAGCTCGGATCGCGCTGGGCGGGGGGCATAGTGGTGTTCCAATGCGTTGTCGCCTGGGTCGTGGCGTTTATCGTGCGCCTGATCGCGCTGGGCGTCGGCGTGGGCTGAGGCTGTGGATCCGGATCCTTCTTTGCCATCGTGCCATCCTTGTGCGAATTACGACGGATATGGGGGCTGAGCGCTCAGTACCTGCGAGCAAATTGGAGTTGTAGGAAGATTTCGGATGATAATGCGTTCCGGAGGGTCGGCAGCTTTCAAGAAGTGCAGGTAGAAGAGGGGCCCCTTATCTTAAGGTGGCAGATCCGAGGAGAAATCTTCCTACAACTCCAATTTGCTCTCACCTTTCCTACGCATGAGCCTCATTTACGGCCTAGAAGCGTTTCCAACGCCTGCCTTCGCCGGATCTTCAGCGTGGCAGGCGTACCGTGAAGCGTGTGCCCACGCCCTCGCGCGAGAGCACATCGATGGTGCCGTTGTGGGTGTCGACGATCCACTTGGCAATGGAAAGGCCCAGCCCAGAGCCTGCATTGGTCTCGTTGCGGGCCCCATCGGATCGATAGAAGCGCTCGAAGGCGTGAGCGGCGTCCTTCTGCGACATGCCGATGCCCTCATCCTGAACGACATAGCCCACATGGGTGGCATCTGCTGTGGCCGAGAGGGTGATGGCGGTGCCGTCGGGCGAGTATTTCTCCGCGTTCTGCACGATGATGCGCAGGGACTGCTTGATCATGGCGAGGTCGCCGATGATGGAGAAACGCGCATCGACCATATCGGCGTCGGAGATGGTGCAGCGGTAGCTGTGGGTGGCATCGATCATGCAGGATTCCTCCCAGACCTCGTGCACCACTTCGGCGAGGTTGATCGTCATGCGTTGGAGCGGGTTGCGACCGGAATCGCCGCGCGCGAGGAACAGCAGCTGCTCCACGAGCTCCTGCATATGGTCGCTCTCGAGCTTCAGGGCTTCGATGGACTCGTCGAGCACGGTCTCATCGGTCTTACCCCAGCGATCGAGCATGTTGACATAGCCTTGGATGACCGCGATAGGTGTGCGAAGCTCGTGGCTCGCGTCCGAGACGAAGCGCATCTGCTGGAGTTTGGCTTCCTGCATCTGCCGCAAGAGGCCGTTCAGTGCAACCTCGATGGAGCGCAGGTCCTGATCGCCGGTCGTGACGTTGGGGGAGTCTACGGAGGCGCGCGAGATGGCCTGCTCGAGCGTCTCGATCTTGTCGCCATCCATGATGGGTGCCGAGACGAGGCTCTCCGCAGCCAAGGCGAGCTCGTTCAGCGGCTGGAGCTTGCGGCGTATGCGGCGGATATCGCCGAAGATGCCCAAGAGGTCGATCAGCTCCCACAGGGCGATGAAGATCGCGACAGGAAGGAAGGGTTTCGCAAATGAGAAGAACGCTGCGAGGTTGTTCGAGAATTCTTCCACGATGTTCATAGGGTCGGGGAGCGGCAGCCTGCGTGCCACATGCCAGCACACGTAGCATGCGATCAGGACAAATACGTCGAGGAAGATCCAGTTGAGCAGGCGCCGCCACCAGTAGCTCAACCCGATGGAGCGGGCGATGGACGAGAAGCGCTTGCCAGAATCACGTACGGTGCTGTTAGTCCCTGATGACATAACCTACCCCGCGGACCGTGGTGATGAGCTTGATGCCGAAGCGATCGTCGATCTTGGAGCGTAGCTGGCGGATGTAGACGTCGATGACGTTGCTCTCGCCGATGTAGTCGTAGCCGAGCGCCTCGCTCGCCAGCTTGTCGCGTGTCTGGACGATGTCGTGGTTGGCCATGAGCGCATGGAGGATCTCGAACTCGCGGTTGGTCAGCTCGACGGGCTCGCCGTCCACGCTCACCTCATGGCGGTCGACATCCAAGCTGACCCCATGGGAGACGAGCGCATCGGTGGCGGTCTGCGCGTTTGCGGGCAGGTTCTGGCGCTTGAAGGCCACGCGGATGCGGGCGAGCAGCTCCTCGATGGCGAAGGGCTTCGTGATGTAGTCGTCGGCACCCGCATCGAGGCCTGCGACCTTATCCATAACGGCATCGCGTGCGGTGAGCAGGATCACCGGCGTGGTCTTCTCGCGACGCAGCCGGCGGAGCACTTCCATGCCGCTGATCTGCGGCAGCATGATGTCGAGCAGGATGAGGTCGTAGTCATGGGCGAGGGCCAGCTCGAGGCCGGCCCTGCCATCTTCCGCCTTGTCCACTTCGTAGCCCTCGTGCAAGAGCTCGAGTTCTATGAAACGCGCGATCTTCGCCTCGTCTTCGACTACGAGAATCCGTGCCATGGCTAGTCTTCCTTCGTCACATCCTTCTTGATGGAGTCGGCAACCTCGCCGGCCTTATCCATCACCTGGTTGATATCGACAGTCACGCGGGAGATACCCTCGATGCGGTAGCGGAATCCGAAGAAGAGGCCCAGGATCAAAAGCCAGATGGTGGCGCCCCAGAGGAAGAGGCCGATGATAAGGAAGAGAATCGGCAGCGCCATGACGCGCTCACCGTTGCGTTCGGCAACGAAGGTGGTGTCGAGGCTCTTGCGGCAGAGCTTCTTGAGATAGTCGAGGATGCTCTCCATTCTCTCGCCGAACCTGCTCTTCTTGCTGGACTCCTCGTAGGCGGTCTGCGCTTGGGCCATCTCGGGGGAGACGGGGCCGGGCTCGTGGGCGCTCGTGGTGTAGTTGGCGCTTGCAGCCGTGGCCTTGCCCATGCGCTCGAGCCAGATGATGGCATCGAGCACATCGTCGTTGCTGGCCTCAAGTGCGACCTTCGCGTCATCGTAGGAGACACCCGTCTTCTCGCGGATGAGTTCGACCTTCTCAAGCTTATCCATAACCATGTTCCTTTCACGGTGCGGCAATCCCGTTGATTGCCTACACATACATGGTGCCCCCTCAAGATTAGCCGTTTCTTCGGCCAACATTAAGGATACATGAGGGTATGGTGTGCTGTTCCGAACCGTGTGTTTTGCGAACCGTACGCACGTATCGTGAGCCATACGCGAAATATCAGCACGTTTCACGATACGTACTGATTAAACCGTACGGTTCGTGCGAATATGAAAATGCGTACTTACGAGACCGTGTGCTTTCAGCTCGGATAGGGGGTGTTGCGGGTGATTCGCGCGGCACGGGAAGGGGATCTGCACGAGCTCCTCGAGCTTTATCTCGACCTGCACGAGGATACGGTTACCGAGGACTCGGAGTATCTGAGCGGGACATGGGAGAGGATGCTCGGCGACCCCCACCACCACGTTATCGTAAACGAGATAGGGGGCGAGATCGCCTCGTCGTGCATCTGCGTCATCATCCCCAATCTCACGAGAGGTGCGCGTCCCTATGCTCTTGTGGAGAATGTTGTCACGAGGGCGGACTTAAGAGGCAGCGGTTATGCAAGCGCGTGCCTTGCACGTGCGCGGGAACTCGCCCTCGAGGCCGGATGCTACAAGATGATGCTCCTTACCGGGGCGAAGGATGAGAGAACCCTGCGGTTCTACGAAAGCGCAGGGTTCAACAGGGAGGACAAGACCGC
>JAKPQM010000124.1 GCA_029546925.1 Actinomycetes bacterium | reverse complement strand
GGCGGACAGCCGATCCGCTGCCCGGCTACCGCGAGGCGAAACCCATGGTCTTCACCGGCTTGTTCCCTATAGACAACAAGGAGTATGAGAACCTCCGCGATGCCCTCGAGAAGCTCCGCGTGAACGATCCATCGCTCACCTGGACCCCCGAGACCTCCGTCGCGCTCGGCTTCGGCTTCCGCGTGGGCTTCTTGGGGCTTCTTCACATGGAGGTCGTCAAGGAGCGCCTTGAGCGTGAATTCGATCTCGACCTCATCGGCACGTCGCCTTCGGTCGATTACCACGTCTTCACCACTGCCGGCGATGCGCTCGACATCAAAAGCCCCCAGGATCTGCCAGCACCCGAGAAGATCGACCGTATCGAGGAGCCCTACCTCAAGGCCACGGTCATCGTGCCTCCCGAATACATGGGCGCCGTCATCCAGCTCGTCGTCGAGCATCGGGGTATCCAAGACAACATGGTCTACCTCTCCGACAACTCCGTCGAGATCACCTTCCACATCCCGCTCGCCGAGCTCATCTTGGACTTCTTCGACCAGCTCAAGAGCCGCACCAAGGGCTACGCCTCGCTCGATTACGAGTTCGCCGACTACCGTGCCTCCGATCTCGTCAAGCTCGATGTCCTGCTCGCCGGCGAGCTGATCGATGCGCTCTCGTTCATAGTCCACAGGGACAAGGCCTATACGCTTGCGCGCGGCCTCTGCGACAAGCTCAAGGAGATCATCCCCCGGCAGCAGTTCGAGGTGCCCATCCAAGGAGCCATCGGCAATAAGATCATCAGCCGCTCCACGGTGAGGGCAGTGCGCAAGGATGTGCTGGCCAAATGCTACGGCGGCGACATCTCCCGCAAGCGCAAGCTGCTCGAGAAGCAGAAAGAGGGCAAGAAGCGCATGAAGCAGATCGGCTCGGTCGAGGTGCCGCAGGAGGCGTTCCTCGCCGTGCTCAAGGTGGACGACGAATAATGCGCTTTGCCGAGCGCCTCGCATCCAAAGCGATCTTCCTCGCACCGATGGCGGGTGTGACCGATGCCGCGTATCGGATGATCGCGCGCAGCCACGGAGCAGACCTCGCGTATACCGAGATGGTCTCCGTTGCAGGCGTCCATTACCGGAGCGAGAAGACCTGGGAGCTCGTGATGCCCCATGCGGACGAGTCCGAGATCGCCGTCCAGCTGTTCGGGTCGCTGCCCGATCAGTTCGAGGAAGCCGCAGCTCAGGTTGCGGAGCGGGTAGGGGAGAAGCTCGCCTGCATCGATATCAACATGGCATGTCCGGTACCTAAGGTTATACGTAAGGGTGAAGGATCTGCCTTGTTGGATGATCCCGACCGCGCTGCGCAGATCGTGCGGGCGGTGCGGCGAGGTGTTGGCGATGCAGTCGACGTGACGGTCAAGATCCGTCGCGGCCGCACGGCCGGACAAGAGCTCGCGCCTGCGTTTGCGCAGGTCATGGAGGATGCCGGTGCAGCTGCGATCGCCGTGCACGGGCGCTTTGCAAGCCAGCTCTACCGGGGTGCATCGGACTGGTCCTGCGTGGAGCGCGTCGCAGATGCCGTGTCTACTCCTGTTATCGGATCGGGTGACATGCTCGATGCCGCCACCGTGGCCCGTGTCCTTGCCGAAGGACGCGTCTCGGCTGTGATGGTCGCGCGGGGGAGCTACGGCAACCCGTGGATATTCGAGGATGCCAAGACGCTGCTCGAGGGATGGTCGGTGGGCGCACGCGGTGCCGGGGAGCGCTTCGACGCGCTTGAAGAGCATATCAGGCTCCTCGTGGCCACAGGCGCCCACCTTGCGCGTGCGCGGAGCCTCTTCGGCTGGTACATGAAGGGGATGCCCCACGCCTCCGAGCTCAGGGCATGCGGTATGGCCTGCACAACGCTCGAGGACTACCTCTCGCTCATCGCGAGCGCTAGGCAGCGGCTCTCATGAGCGCCAAGACCCTGTACCTGCATATTCCCTTTTGCAAGAGCAAATGCTCCTACTGCGATTTCGTCTCCTTCGCAACGCGGCGGGATGATCCGCTCATGGAGGCATATGCCGGGGCGCTTGCATTCCAGATCGACGAGGCTGCGGAAACGGGCCTGATAGAAGCCCCGATGACCGCCTATATCGGCGGCGGAACCCCCTCGCATCTTGGAGAGGGTATCGTAGGGCTTGCCGAACGGGCGGCGTCTTTCGGATCGCTCTCGGAGCTCACGGTCGAGGCGAACCCCGAATTCCTTACGTTTGACTTGAGCCTGAGACTTAAGGAATCCGGTGTTTCCCGCCTATCCATCGGGGTTCAGAGCCTCGATGATGCCGAACTGGCGGCCTTGGGACGCATCCACGACGCGAAGACCGCCCTCCAGGCTTTGAATTGCGCTATTGAGCTGGGCTTCGATATCTCTGCCGACCTCATGTGCGCCATCCCTCTCCAGACGTCCTCAAGCTGGCAGGGCACGTTGGAGGGCGTGCTTGGCACGGGCGTCTCCCATGTAAGCGTCTATCCGCTCATGATCGAGGAGGGGACCGCTTTCGCACGCGCGGTCGCAGCAGGAAAACAGGACGTGCCCGATGATGGCGATGAGGCCCTGCGCATGGAGGAGGCCGATGCGCTGCTCTCGTCGCGCGGTTTTGCACGCTATGAGGTTGCGAGCTATGCCAAAGAGGGGCGCGCCTGCCTCCACAACCAAGCCTATTGGACGGGCATCTCCTATCTGGGGCTGGGAACGGGGGCGGCGAGCATGTTCGGCTGCGAGGAGTCCCCAGCTCTTGCACGCTCTTTCCCGCAGCTCGGGAAGCCCCCTGCGGATGCGGCGCGGATCCGCCTTTCCTGCACAACCGATCGCGCCTATCTGGCAGCCCATCCCGCCCTTTCCGAGCAGAGCTTCGACGTGGAGTATCTGAGTCTGAGAGAATCGCTTGCCGAGGATCTCATGCTGGGAGCCCGCATGTCCTGCGGCATCTCTCCCGCACTCGTCTCTCGGGCACGGGATGTCATGGGAGCGGAACTCGACGACTGCCTTTCCAGCCTCATCGCCGACGGCTACCTTGCAGAATCGCTCGCGCCCACCCGCAGGGGTTGGCTTCTGGGCAACGAGCTCTACGGCAGGCTTTGGGAGCTTTCCTCGGGCTGAGAGAAGAGCGCGACCAAGGTGGACACCCCATCTTCCGTGTGGATACGGAGCTCTCCTCCATGCTCCTCAACGCATCTTCGAATGCTCTGCATCCCATATCCATGGATCGCGGCATCTTCCTTCGCATCACCGCCCGCGGGACGGCTTGCCACATAAGCTTGGCGGGTTGTGCGACGTACCCTCTCTTTTCGCGGGTCGGACGTTTGCTAAGCGTCTTACCGCATTGGATATGTGGCAGCAGGACACAGTGTTCGGCAATCGACTCTCAGCATGTGCCCGAGTGTTTGCCCTCGCATGCGCTTAGAGCAGCGTGATGCCGTGCTCAGCGCACCTCTCGAGCACCTCGGGCGGCCACAGCGAGCTCTGCACCTCGCCGATATGGGCCTTGCGCAGGAAGAGCATGCAGAGACGTGACTGGCCGATACCGCCGCCTATGGTCTGGGGGAGCTCGCCGGCGAGGATGGATTTCTGGAAGGCAAGCTCTGCACGCTCTGGGCAGCCGGCCTCCTCGAGCTGCACCGCAAGCGCCCTGGCATCCACGCGGACACCCATCGAGGTGAGCTCGAGCGCACAGTCGAGCACGGGGTAGTGCACGATGATGTCGCAGTTCAGAGACCAATCGTCATAGTCAGGTGCGCGTCCGTCATGGGGCTCGCCGTTCGAGAGGGCGCCGCCGATCTTGGTGAGGCACACCGCGCCCTTCTCGCGGACGATGGCGAGCTCGCGCTCCTTGGGATCGAGCCCAGGGTAGCGGTCGAGCAGCTCTTGGGTGCTGATGGTATAGATCTTCTCGGGAAGTATCGGCTCGATGTAGGAATAGCACTGATCCATGTACCCCTCGGTCTTGCGGACGACCTCGTAGATCCGCTCGGCATGATTGATGAGCGTGGCGAGGGTGCGATCCTCGGGTGCGATGACCCTCTCCCAGTCCCACTGGTCCACGAAGATGGAATGGAGGTTGTCGGTCTCCTCATCGCGGCGGATGGCATTCATGTCGGTGTAGAGGCCCTCGCCGATCGCGAAGTCGTAGCGTCCGAGTGCATAGCGCTTCCATTTGGCGAGCGACTGGACCACCTCGCCTTCGCGCCCGCCGAGCGCGGGGATGTCGAAGGAGACGGGGCGCTCGATCCCGCTCAGGTTGTCGTTCAGGCCCGATGCGGGGTCGACGAACAGCGGTGCCGAGACGCGCAGGAGGTTCAGGCGTTCTGCCAAGCGGAGCTGGAAGAAGTCCTTGATCCGCTTGATGGCGATCTGGGTCTCGTGCAGGCTGAGCTCAGAGCTATACGATTGGGGTAGGATCAGTGATTCCACAGGGCACCTCGCAACAAGGATTCGTTTTTGAAAG
>JAKPQM010000108.1 GCA_029546925.1 Actinomycetes bacterium | reverse complement strand
GAGAAATCGCCCACGGGCAGGTTCGATTTCGTGAGGACGCCCCTCACCTCGACCTCGCGGATAAGCGGTTCCATAGCTGGCTCCCCTCTCCCCTATAGAAGCGGCGTCTGGCCTTGGCGGGCAGCGCATTCCTCGGTGAGGAAGGTCTTCTGCGAACCCTGTACCACCCGATCTCCCTCGCGCAGGTGCCCCAGCAGCAGCGGGGAAGCAGGATCGTGGTTCTCCCGATAGTTGAGAAGCGCCTTCTCGGGGCTCTTGTTGGCGTAGCAGTAACGGCACCCGCATGCGCAGCTGTCGTAGGCGCCGATATCGCGGCTCTCGATGCAATGGCATCCTTGGCGCGTGCCTCTATGCTTGAGCCTGCGGAACTCGAGGCCGTTGGCCCCGCCCAGCATCTCGAGCGTCATGCAGCCGGAAGGGTGGATGCCGTAGCGGCTCCAATCCCCCTTGGTCCCGCAGGTCTGGATCCAGATGCCGTGCGCATGCGCGATGCGGCCCAGCCCCTCGGCCAGCCGATCCATATCCTCCTCGGTCAAAGGGATGAGTTCGGGCATGTTGAATTCGAGCTTCCTGTACATCTCGACGAAGGAGAAGATGCAGCGATCCACATGGCCCGCAAGGCGGGCGCACATACGGTCGAACGTCTCGAAGTGCCGCTCGACCGTATAGTCCTTGGTGAGCAGCACCGGGTCGTAGCGCCAGCAGATGCGCTTGGCACCCACGATCTTCTCGAGCTCGTAGAGCGTGTCGATGGATTCGTCGATGCCGGGCACGCGCGGTTCGATGTCGCGCCCATAGGCCGTGATGGTGTATTGGAAGTGCGTGTTGAAACGGTCCGTGATCTCGTGCAGGCGCGGGAGTATGGGACGGTAGCCCTTCGAGCAGAACTCCACCACGTCGACCGTCTCGGGCGTGAGCTCGTAGCGCGTCACGCTGCTCGGGAAGAGCGGGTTGCGGGCGAGCACGTAGCCCTCCTCGAAGCGCTTGAGCAACCAAGGAGTGTACCACTGCACGGTGTCGGTACGCGCACCCGTGTTGATGATCATCGGTCCGCCTCCTCCGTCGGCGCATCGACCAGGCTGATGACAGTATAGAGCTATGGACTCGGAAGCCGGACCAGTTGGTAGAGGAACCCTCCTTCTAGCAACTGCGGTATTCGCGATCACCGCAGAACCTCCGACGGGAAAACTGCGGTATTCGCGATCACCGCAATCGAAGCCTCTGGCGCTGAGAACCGGCACGCCTCCTACCTGCGCGTTCACGATCACCGCAGTTCTTCTCGGGTCAGAAAACTGCGGGATTCGCGATCACCGCAGTTCGATCTCCACAGCTCTGCAACGGAAAAGGAGCGGCCCTTTCTGTTACAACGCATGGAGGCCGTCGTAGACCGCTTTGGCAACAGCTTGGGGGATGCCATCCACCGCTGCGATATCCTCCATGCTCGCAGCCCTCAGCCGCTTCACCGAGCCGAACGCGCGCATGAGCAGCCGCTTGCGCTTGGGACCCACCCCCTCGATCTCGTCGAGGATCGAGGCGGTCATGGCCTTGTCGCGAAGCTGGCGATGGAAGGTGATGGCGAAGCGGTGGCTCTCATCGCGCACCTGCTTGATGAGGTAGAGCGAGGCCGAACCGCTCGGCAGCACGATGGGCGCATCATCCCAGGGGACGAACAGCTCCTCGTCGGATTTGGCGAGACCGCAGACGGGGATATCGAGCCCAAGGTCGGCAAGCTGGTTCATGGCAGCTGTGAGCTGCGGTTTTCCTCCGTCGACCACGAGCAGGTCGGGTCTGCTCCCGAAACGCCCGTCGGCCATGCGCTCGGGGGCATAGCGCCTGCCCAGCACCTCCGACATCGAGAGGAAGTCATTGGCCTCGTCGAGCTCCGCACGCACCTTGAAACGGCGATACTGCCCCTTATCGGGGCGCCCGTCGGTGAAGACCACCATCGAGGCAACCGTGAACTGCCCGTGGAGCGTGGAGATGTCAAAGCATTCGATGCGCAGCGGCGGGGCATCGAGCGCCAGCGCGCTCTCGAGCTCGCGGAGTGCCAGATTGGTGCGATCGTCGGCGTAGCCGGTGCGCACCATGTAGCGCATGAGGGCGTGGCGGGCGTTGGCCGCGGCTTTCTCGAGGAGATGGCGTTTGCTGCCACGCCGGGGCATGTGCAGCCGCACCTGATGGCCGCGCTTGCCGGCAAGCCAAGCCTCGATGAGGTCGGCATCGGCGAGCTCGACGGCAAGATCGACCTCGGAGGGTATATCCTCCGTCTCCTCGTAGTAACGCTTGACGAAACCCTCGACGAGCTCCTCCTCGGAGATATCGAGGCCCTTGTCGAGGATAAACTCGACCGAGCGCACGGTGATGCCCTCGCGCACGACGAAGACGCAGGCGCAGCTGATGGTCTCCTCGCGGTAGATGCCGATGAGATCGGCGCTGATCGTGGCGGAGAACTCGACCTGCTGGCGATCCTCGAGCGCGGCGATGGCATCGAGGCGTGCTTTCAGGCGGGCGGCCTTCTCGAAGTCGAGGTCGGCGGCGGCCTCGCGCATCTGCTCGGTGACCTCGGCAACGATGCTCGCACGTTCGCCGCGCAAGAATCTCTCGACTTGGGCGATGTGGCGCGCATATTCGACGGTGCCGATGGCGCCCACGCACACACCCGGACCCTTGCCCACGTGGTAGTCGAAGCAGGGCTTCCCCTTGCTCGCAAGGACGAGGTTGGCCACGGCGGCATCCTCGGGATGCTTCTCGAGCAGGCGGATGGCGCGCCTCCACTCGGCGCAGGTGCCCGTGCAGACGGGTACGACCTTGCGGAGCGTCTCGATGGTCTTCTTGGCAGCGCGTGCGTCGGTATAGGGCCCGAAGTAGCGCGTGCCCTTCCTGTGGCGCTCGCGGGTGTATTTGATCGCGGGGAACACGTCGCGCTCGGTGATGGCGATGAAGGGGTAGCTCTTATCGTCCTTGAAATCGACGTTGTAGTAGGGGTGGTACTGGGCGATGAGGTTGCGCTCGAGCACGAGGGCCTCGTGCTCGCTCTCCACGACCACGTAGTCGAAGGAGCGCACGGTCTCCATCATGAGGGGGATCTTCGCACGTTCGTCGGAAAGCGTGACGTATTGGCGCATGCGGGCACGCAGGTTCTTTGCCTTGCCCACGTAGATAACGGTACCCGAGGCATCTTTCCAGAGGTAGCAGCCCGGTTCCTGGGGAACCTGGGCGACCTCGGCCGCCAAGGATTCGAGCCGTCCTGTCAACGCATCGGCAGCCATGGCCTAGAACGAGCTCGAAGTGGGCTTGGGATAGAAGCGGGCGAACTTGCGGATCTGGTTGAGCTCGGTCGCGTGCACGAGGATCTCGCGCACGGGATCCTTCTCGGGACCATAATGCTGCGGATTGAAGACGCGCTTCTCCTTGACAAGGCTCTTGACCTCGGCGAGCAGGGCGGGATCGGTGATGTAGCGGTACAACAGCGAGAGCGGTATGAGCGTGTAGAGCGCAGGCTCGTCGGCAACCAGCAGGCGTGCCGGCTTCTTGTCGACAAGATCATCCACCATCACGCGCACGGGATTCACGCCGCCGCAGACCGCGATGTAGGAGTTGCGGCCGATACGGGGATTGACCTCGAAGAAGAAATACTCACCCGTCGCAGGGTCGCGCTTGACATCGATCTCCACGAAACCGGTGTAGCCGATGGAGGCGAGCAGCTCCCCGATCGGCTTGCGCAGCTCCTCCAAGGGGCGCGTGAGCATGGCTACGGAGTTGCCGCGCATGGAGGGGGCATGATCCTCGAGCAGCGCCTGGGCTCCGCTCCAGAGCCGCATCGTCCCATCGGCATCCAGATAGCAGGTGATGGCTCCCATGCAGCTGTCGTCGCCATCGATGCGCTCCTGAAGGATGAAGGGATCCGCATAGCCCGCAGCGCGGAGCTTCTCCACGAGCGCATCGAGCTCATCTTGGGAATCGAGCGCATAGACCTTCTGGAAGCCCTGCTCGTAGAATGCCATGAAACGGGCGGAGCGGGCGGGTTTGGCCACGATCGGGAATGCGAGCTGGGATCTGATGCGCTCGCTGCCCGCAAGGTCGATGGCCTGGGACTTGGGCACCTTGAGACCGCGCCCGGCTGCAAGATCGCCGAAGGCGGCCTTGTCCGAGATGAGCGCGAAGACCTCTGCCGAGGGAATCGGGCAGACGACGTTGGCGGGCAGCTCCGCTTGGATACGGGAGAGCTGCTCGACTTGGGGGTCGGTGTTCGCCATGAGGATGATGCGCTTGTCGGGATGCGCTGAGGCGATGGCGGCGACCTCGGCGAAGATGGTCTTATCATCTGTGGAGGAGACCGCACGGGGCTTGAAGATGGACGAGCGCTCGATAGCGGCGATGAAGGCCTGGTGAAGCGCGATGGATCTGACACCGTAGGCCTCGTGGAACTGGCGGCCGAGCGCATAGATGGAAAGATCGCCGCCCAGGAGCACGGGCAGGATGTCCTCGCGCGGTGCTGCTGGCTCCTCGCGCGCGGCCTCGCGGAGCCCGCGCAGCTTGGCGCGGAGCGCCTTGGCAGCTTGGAGCGCCTTATAGACGGCAGGCTTCACCACGAGGTCGCGGTCGGGGGCCACAGGGGTGGTCTTCTCGGCGAACTTGCACTTGAAGGTGTTGAGCGACGACAGGCCGGGATAGGCTGCAGAGCCCACGCCCATCTGGTCGAAGCTCGTGCAACCAAGGCGGGCGAGCTCGCAGCTCTCGAAGTAGATGAGCACGTCGGTGAGACGATTGCGCTTCTCGACATCGGTGCGCGATGCACCGTAGTAGCGGCTCGCCCGCGTACCCGCGATGGTGACCATATCCCAGTTGACAAGGCGTCCATCGATGCGTCCGCCGAAAACACGGCAGCGCTCCTCGCCCAGCTCGCGCATCATCGACTCGTAGTCGGATTGCGGTGCCGGTGTGAAGCCATCGCGCTTGCCCGTATCGACCATGACCGCATAGAAATCGTCAAAGGAGGCGCGGGCATTGTCGGTCTCGTCAGCGTAGACGGCCGGGCTCTCGCGCAGCGATTTGCGCACATCGCGCCTGCCACGCGCCTTCATGCGCCCGAGGATATCCTCGGGCGTGCCGGAGAGGTCGATGACGACCGTCTCATCATAGGGCACCGTGGAGAGGACCTCCTCGCAGATGGCATGCTCGAAGGAGATGGGGAAACGGCAGAACACCACGCGGCGATCGTGGGCGCGCACATAGGCGACGATGGCCTTGAGGACGCGCTCCTCGAGCTCGCGCGTGCAGGTCTCGACCCACACGGGACCATGATGCGCACGCAGGTAGTGATAGCCGTGGGTCTTGTAGTCCATGAATGAGACGAGCGCAACGGACTTCTCCCCGTCCATGATAGCGAAGGAGCCCCAGGGCCGGCGCCCTTCCGCCGTGGATTCGAACCGCGCCCATGCCTCTGTCTGCTCGACGGGAAGCTCCACCCCGAGCTCGGCGGCACGATCCTCGAATTCGGAAAACGAGAGCTTGATGAGCTGCATGGAACCTCCCCTAGCCTCGCTTGCGGAGGCGGCTGATCAGGGCGGAGACGACGCCCGCCTCGGGAACCTTGAGAGCGATCGCCACCCCATAGGTCACGGCAACCGACGGGATGCCCGCGACCGCGCAGAGCAGGACCGAACGGACGAGCAGCGAGAAATGCGCTGCGAAAAAGGGTGTGGCGAAGTGCAGGATGATCCAGCCCACCGCAGCCCCCAAAGCGCCCAAGGCGATCGAGCGGAGGATGCCCGCGAAGATCGGGCGGAGGGCGATGAAGGGATAGTCGCGCTTCAAGAACACGAACATGAACGCATCGAAGAACGCGAAGAAGATGCACGAGGTGAAGGGCACGAACCAGAGGCCGATGTGCGGAGCCACAAAGAGCAGCAGCACGATCTGGAGCGCCGAACCCAGCATGTTGGCGAGTGCGAACAGGCCCATCTTGCGCGTGGACGAGAAGACCTTCTGCAGGTACATGCCCACACCGTACACGGGAAGCGAGGGTGCGCGCGCGGCAAGGTAGACCGAGGCGAGCACGATCGCCTCCTCCGAGAAGCGCGTGCCGAAGATGGAGATGAGCGGTGTGGCGAACACCATGAGATAGAGCGCGAAGGGGATCAGGAAGAAGAAGATCTGCGTGGATCCCGTCGATACCGTGCGGCAGAATTCCTCGATGCTCCCGCGCGCATACTCGTCGGAAAGCTCGGTGAAGAGCGTCGTCATGATGGGCACGCAGAGAACGGCGTAGGGCAGCGTGAACCACGGGTGGGCGTAATCGGCCACGGATGCGCCGATCGGCGTGAAGCTGAGGGTGGCGTTCATCTGGATGGACGCCGTCACGAACGAGGTGACGAGGATGGCGATGGAGGGCACGCCGATCTTGAGCGTGTCCTTGAGCGCAGGATCGGAGAGGTCGATGCGGAAGCGCACGCGGATGCCGTGGCGAAGCATCGAGGGAATCTGGAGCGCCATCTGCACGAAGACGCCGATGGGATTGCCGAGTGCGAGGATGATGAGGGCAAGAGAGGGGCTGCTATCGACCAACAGGGCGTAGAGAAGAAACGACGAGATGGTGACCACGTTGTTGAAGATGGGCGCAATCGACGACCACAGGTAGTCGCGCTCGGCGTTCACCACGCCCGAGAAGATGGTCGAGAGCGCATAGAGCACGATCTCGATGGCGAAGAAGCGGAAGAACCATACCGCGAGGTCGGAGTCGAAGCCCTCCGCGGCCGAGAAGGATTGCGTCCAGACGAGCTGGACCGCGAAGACGATCGAGAGGAGCGTGACCGCCATCGTGATGACGAAGACGATGGAGGTGAGGTTCGAGACGTAATCGCTCGCAGCTTCCTGCCCAAGACGCTTCTTGACCGACATGTAGACCGGCAGGAACGCGGTGACGAGCATGCCCGCCGTGACGATCTCGTAGATCTGGGTGGGGAGGTTGTTGGCGACCGCATAGCAGCTCGCGAGGATGGTGGCGCCGATAGCATAGGCCTGCGCCCACGTGCGGATGAAACCGGTGATGCGGCTCACGATGACGAGCGAGCTCATGAGCACGGCAGATTTCCCTGCGGAAGCCATCTGCTGCTCGTGGGCACCGACGTCCGTCTCGACGGCCTTGTCCATCTCTCCGGCCACCTACACCTCCTCACGGCAGATATCGGACAGCGTTGCACCTAGAAACGATACCACGTCATCCGGGGAGAGGCGGAGCGCAAGGCCCCTCTTGCCACCCGAAATCCCTATCTCGTCGAAGAGCAGGGCCGTCTCGTCGATGAGGGTGGGGAAGCGCTTCTTCATGCCGATGGGCGAGCAGGCGCCGCGCGCATAGCCGCATACGGGCTCGAGGTCGCGGACGTGCATCAAAGCGAGGCTCTTCTCCCCCGCCGCAGCTGCCGCCTTCTTGAGATCGAGCTCTGCAGCGGCAGGGATGCAGCAGACCACATGGCCGCCGCGCGGCGTGACGGCAACGAGCGTCTTGAAGGACGAATCGGGATCATGTCCGAGCAGCTCGGCCACGTGAACACCGTAATCGCGCCCGGGTATGCCGTCATCGACCTGATAGGTCTCGGCCGTATAGGCGATACCCGCAGCGTCGAGCTCGCGCAGCGCGTTCGTCTTGGCTATGCGGGCATCGCGTGCCATCTCCCTAGGCCCTCCTCGAGGCCATGCGCGCACGGTCGCGCTCGAGGATGGTTTTGAGGAAAGCTCCGGTGTAGCTCGAGGGGTTCTCGGCGACCTCCTCCGGCGTGCCGTAGGCGACCACGGTTCCCCCGCCGTCGCCCCCTTCGGGACCGAGGTCGAGCACGCGGTCGGCCACCTTGATGACATCGAGGTTGTGCTCGATCACGAGCACGGTGTTCCCGGCCTCGACCAAGCGGTCGAGCACCTCGATAAGCTGGCGCACATCCTCGAAGTGCAAACCCGTGGTAGGCTCGTCGAGGATGTAGAAGGTCTTGCCCGTCTGCTGGCGGTGCAGCTCCTTGGCGAGCTTCACGCGCTGGGCCTCGCCGCCGGAGAGCGTGGTCGCGGGCTGGCCCAGATGGATATAGCCCAGGCCCACGTCGTAGAGGGTCTTGAGCTTGCTCTTGATGCGCGGGATGTTGGCGAAGAAGGCGAGCGCCTCGGTCACGGTCATGTCGAGCACGTCCGAGATGGATTTGCCATGGTAGGCGACCTCGAGCGTCTCGCGGTTGTAGCGCTTGCCGTGGCAGACCTCGCAGGGCACGTAGACATCCGGCAGGAAGTTCATCTCGATCTTGATCTGGCCATCGCCCTTGCAGGCCTCGCAGCGGCCTCCGGGGACGTTGAACGAGAAGCGCCCGGGAGAGTAGCCGCGGGCACGGCTCTCGGGCGTGGAGGCGAAAAGGGCGCGCAGGTCGTCCCAAAGGCCGATGTAGGTTGCCGGGTTGGAGCGCGGCGTGCGTCCGATAGGGCTCTGGTCGATATCGATGACCTTGTCGATCCTATCGAGACCGTCGAGCTTCCGATAGGGCCCGACCATGCGCTTGGAGCGGTGGATGGCGTTGGTGAGCGCCGGGGCCAGCGTATCGGTGACGAGCGAGGACTTGCCCGAGCCCGAGACGCCGGTGACCACGGTGAAGGTGCCGAGCTCGATATCGGCATCGATATCTTTGAGGTTGTTGGCCGAGGCGCCCCTGATGGAGATCTTGCCGCGACGGGGCTTGCGGCGCTTGTCCGGCAGGACGATCATCTTCTCGCCCGTGAGGTAGGTGCCTGTGAGCGAGCCGGATGTGCGCTCGACGGTATCGGGCGTTCCCTGCGCAACGATGCGCCCGCCCAGTTCGCCGGCGCCGGGACCCATATCGATGACCCAGTCGGCAGCACGGATGGTATCCTCGTCGTGCTCGACCACGATCACGGTATTGCCGAGATCGCGCAGGCGCCTCAAGGTCTCGATGAGGCGGTTGTTGTCGCGTTGGTGCAGGCCGATCGAGGGCTCGTCGAGGATGTAGAGCACGCCCATGAGTCCGGCTCCGATCTGGGTTGCCAAGCGGATGCGCTGGGCTTCGCCGCCGGAGAGCGTGGCGGCGGCGCGGGAGAGCGTGAGGTAGTCGAGGCCGACGTTGACCATGAAGCGCAGGCGGGCACGTATCTCCTTCACGATGGCACGTCCGATGGCCAGCTCCCGTTCGGTGAGCTCGAGGCCTTCGAAGAAGGCCAGGGCATCGTGGCAGGAGAGGTCGCAGACCTCCTGGATGGACTTATCCCCAACCGTGACGGCGAGGATCTCGGGCTTGAGGCGCGAGCCGTGGCATGTGGGGCACGGCACCTCGCGGATGAAGCGATCGAGTTGGGTGCGCATGGCATCCGAGGTGGTCTCCCGGTACTTGTCGAAGAGTATGGCGCGCACGCCCGAGAATGTGGTGAACCAATGGGTGTTGCGACCGTCGCGCGTGAGGTAGTCCACGCGGATCTTGGTGGAGCCGAGGCCGTTCAGGAGCGTGTCCTGGGCGCTCTTGGGCAGATCCTGCCAAGGCGTGTCGGGCGAGACGTCTATGTGCCGGCAGACTGCGGCGAAGATCTGCGGATAGTAGTTGGAGCGGTCGAAGAGGCCGCCGAAGACGCCGTCGGCAACCGAGAGCGAGGGATCCTCGATGAGGGCGGCGGCATCGACGATGCGGCGTACGCCGAGCCCGTCGCAATCGGGGCAGGCGCCGTAGGGCGCGTTGAACGAGAAATCGCGCGGCTGCAGGTCGTCCATGGAATGACCGTGCTCGGGGCAGGCCAGCGCGAGCGAGTACTGCAGGAGCTCGCCCGGCTCGCGCTCCCCATCCTTGCCCGGGAGCAGCCAGAAGCCCACCTTGCCCTGCGCGAGCTTGGTGGCCTGCTCGACAGCCTCGGCGATGCGCCCGAGCGACGTCGCGCGGATGACGATGCGGTCGACCACGACCTCGACCGTGTGCTTGATCTGCTTCTCGAGGCGGATCTCGCTGCCATCGAGCTCGCGTACCTCGCCATCGATGCGCACGCGCGAGAAACCCTCGCGTTTGAGGTCATCGAAGAGCTTGGTGTACTCGCCCTTACGGCCGAGGACCACGGGTGCGAGCACGAGGGCGCGTCGTCCTTCGGCGTGCACGAGGACCTTGTCGGCCACCTGATCGGTGGTCTGGCGCTCGATCACGCGACCGCACTCCGGACAGTGCGGGATGCCGATACGTGCGAACAGCAGGCGCAGGTAGTCGTAGATCTCGGTGACCGTACCCACCGTGGAGCGCGGGTTCTTGGAAGTGGCCTTCTGATCGATGGAGACGGCTGGAGAGAGGCCGTCGATGGAATCGAGGTCGGGCTTGTCCATCTGGCCGAGGAACATGCGGGCATACGCTGAGAGGCTCTCAACATAACGGCGCTGGCCTTCGGCGTAGATGGTGTCGAAGGCGAGGCTCGACTTGCCCGAGCCCGAGAGACCCGTGATGACCACGAGCTTATCGCGTGGGATATCGACATCGATGTTGGCGAGGTTATGCTCGCGCGCACCGCGGATGACGATGGATTCAGATGCCATAGGGCGCTTCCCCTCGTTTCCGGACCGTTCTTTTTCGCAACTCATCAGTGTAGCCGAGAACGACCCTGCCATACCTGCGTCAGACAACATCCATCTATCGAACACATGTACGATCCGGCATCTTGTCCCCGCATGCCCGTTGCGGAGCATAGCCGCATCCGGAGAGGACACGTATCATGGAGGTGACGTCTCTGAAAGAAGGATCATGGAGCTGACCTCCACGCTGCAGTGCGATGTATGCGTCATAGGCACGGGCCTTGCGGGATGCCTGGCGGCGCTCGAGGCTGCCGAGGCAGGCGGACGTGTCTGCCTTGCCAGCACCGGCCCCCTCTTCTCGGGTTCGAGCTTCTTCGAAGGCACCTGGGGCCTGGGCTGCATCGCCCCCGACGGTCCCGAGATGGCGGAGGATCTCGTCCAGACCATCTTGGACGTTGGTTGCGGCGTGGCCGACGAACAGCTCGTCCGTACCTTCGTGGGCGCTATCCCGGGTGCCCTTGCGGATCTCGAGAGCCGGGGCGTCTCGCTGCGGGTGCCGGACGCTTCTGCCGAACGGGAGTACATCCCCTGCTTCGACCACGCGCACCGCCTCTGGCGCGGTCTCGAGCGTGCATCGCTCAAAAGCGTTCTCACGCGCGAGCTGGCCGAGAAGAGCGTCGCCCTGCTTTCCGGCTGCACTCTCATCGATGTCGTCGAGGAAGGCCAGGCGCAGGTTGGCAAACCCGCAGACGGGCACAGCCGCGTTATCGGCGCTGTATTCTACGACAGCTCGAAGGCGCGCTTCCTCGCCGTGAGTGCAGCGGCCATCGTGCTCGCTACGGGCGGTCTCGGCGGCCTCTGGGGCCACCGCCTCACGCGCGACGACTGTCTGGGAAGCGCCCAGGCAGTGGCCCTCGCACATGGAGAGGAGCTTGTGAATATCGAGTTCCTGCAGATCATGCCCGCGGTGATGACGCCTAAAGGCCCCGTTGTCTTCAACGAGAAGTGCTTCCGCTACTCGGAGCTCTCGCGCGAGATCGGCAGGGATCTGCTCGAAAGCCGCTCGATGCACGGTCCCTTCACCTCGCGTCTCATCTCCCGTGATGTGGATCTCGCCCTTGCATCGCCATCCGAGCCGGTAACGGCGCGCGTCGATCGGCTGCCCGAACCCGCACCGGAGTTCATCGGAACCTATCGCACCTGGTACGAGGAGGCCACGGGGCTCTCGCTCGAAACACCCGTCGAGCTCCATCATTTCGCCCACGCAAGCAATGGCGGTATCCTCATCGATGGAACGGGTGCCTGCAAGCTTCCGGGCCTGTTCGCCGCAGGCGAGTGCGCCGGCGGCATGCATGGAGCAGACCGTATCGGCGGTCTTGCCAGTGCAAGCGCCCTCGTCTTCGGACGCAAGGCCGGCCGGAGCGCGGATTCCTACGCTCGCGACCACGGTCGTGATCAGCGTGAATTCAGCATAAGGCTCGAAGCGGGCGCTGGCGCGGAAGCAGGAGCCGTCGATTGCGCGCTTGGCGAGATGCTCGATACGCATGCATTGGTCATACGCACAGGAGAGGGTCTTATGAGGGCAGAGCGGGAGCTCGAAAAACTGGAGCGCGGCGAGCAGCTCCCCCTCATCACGCGTCAGCGCATCCTTTCCGCCCGCGCCACGGTCGCCGCCATGTGCGCCCGCACCGAGAGCCGCGGTGCGCATTACCGTGCGGATTTTTCCGAAAGCGATCCTGCGCAGGCGCGCCCGCTCGCGGTTTCGATGGCATCCGGGGGCATGCTGCATATCGGGCCCGCCGTTTACAGGTAGAATGCTTGGTTGGAACGGAACGCCGCAAGGAGAGGATCATCATGGCAGAAGTCGATGAGCAGGCCATCCGCGAGGAGATGGACGAGGTGCTCGGCCACAAGAAGCCGCAGGATACGGGCCCGCAGATCTTCGAGCAGAGCCCGATGTCGAATGTTCGGCACGTTATCGGCGTGGTATCGGGTAAAGGGGGCGTGGGCAAGTCGCTTGTCTGCGGCATGATCGCCGTCGAGCTCGCCCGGCGCGGTGCCCGCGTGGGCATCCTCGATGCCGATGTCACCGGGCCGTCGATCCCCAAGATGTTCGGCCTCTCGGGCGTGCACGCCACCGCCTACGACAACCTGATGATCCCTGCCGAGACCTCGACCGGCATCAAGGTCATGAGCGCTAACCTCGTGCTCGATGACGAGACCGATCCCGTGATCTGGCGCGGACCCGTCGTTGCCGGCGCCCTCCAGCAGTTCTGGAGCCAATGCGCATGGGGCGACCTCGACTACCTGCTCATCGACATGCCCCCCGGAACGAGCGATGTCGCCCTCACCGTCTTCCAGTCCTTCCCCATCGAGGGGACGATCATCGTCTCCACCCCGCAGGACCTCGTGCAGATGGTCGTCGGCAAGGCCGTCAAGATGGCCTCCATGATGGATATCCCCGTCATCGGCATAGTCGAGAACATGAGCTATATCGAATGCCCGCGCTGCGGCGAGAAGATCGAGCCGTTCGGGGCGAGCAAGCTCGCCGAGACCGCAGCGCTCTACGGCATCGATATCCTGGGCCGCCTGCCCATGACGAACGCTTACGCCGCTATGTGCGATACGGGCACCATCGAGGCCGAGCTCCCCTGGGGAATCCTCCCCGATGCGGTTTCGACCATCGTGGCCGTCTCCGAATACATCGACGCGGCGCTCGGCGACGAGTAGACATGGCGCGCGCAGCGAGAAAACCATCGCGCGCCCGCATGCGCGAGCAGCTCCTTGCCGAGGCTGCCGCCATCGCACTCCCCGATGCGGTCGATGTCTGCGTCTGCGGCGGCGGTGCCGCAGGCCTTGCCGCAGCGATAGCCGCAGCCGAAGCGGGCGCCGCAGTGCTCGTGCTCGAACGCGGCCTGCGCTGCGGGGAGAGCATCCTCGCCACAGGTAACGGCAGGTGCAACCTCAGCAACCGCGCGCTCGCACCCGAAGCGTTCAACGACCCGGATTTCGTGCGCGCCGCTTTCGGATCCTTCGGCTGCGAGAACATCCTCGCCTTCTTCGCGCAGTGCGGACTCGCGACCATCTGCGAGAACGGCCGCATCTATCCTGCGAGCAACCAAGCCGCCTCGGTACGCGAGGTCCTGCTCGCCCGTGCGCGGCGCGGACGCGTCATCTTCGGCTGCGCCCGCGAGCTCGAAGGCATCGAGGGCGGCACCATCGCATTCCGCGAGCTCTTCTCGGAGGAGCGGCACACGCTCGCGGCAGGGGCCGTCGTGCTCGCATGCCGCGAGGGCTACCTGCCCGACGGTCTTGCGGCGGCGCCCTTCACACCCGCGCTCTGCCCCATCGCAGCGGAGGGACTGCCCTTCAAAGAGCTGGATGGGCGTCGCGTGCATGCACGGGCTGCGCTCATGCGCAGGGGCGTGCCCGTCCTCCAAGAGGAGGGGGAGGTCCTCTTCCGCAGCTATGGCCTCTCGGGCATCGTGATCTTCGATCTCTCGCGCGCGGCCTGTCCGGGCGACACCATCGAACTCGACCTCGCCCCCGCCCTCGACGATGCCCTCTTCTTCGAGCTGACCGAGCGGGCCGGAAGCGCGCGCGGCATCATCGATCCTTCCATCGTCGATGTCATGGGCAGTGCGAAGCATCTCTCATGCACGGTCACGGGTCTCGCCCAGACCGAGCATGCGCAGGTGCGCCGCGGCGGGCTAGCGACCGCGCAGTTCGACCCCGCCACCCTCATGGCATACGGGAAACCCGGCCTTTTCGCCGCAGGCGAGGTGCTCGATATCGACGGCCCCTGCGGCGGATACAACCTTTCGTGGGCATGGCGCTCCGGGCAGATCGCCGGCACGGCAGCCGCTGCTTTTGCGAGAGCCCGCGCGTGATCGAACTCTCCAACATACGCATCCCCCTTGCGCGCCTCGGCACTACGCAGGCAAGCGAGCATGCGGCGCTTGTCCGTGCGGCGGCACAGGCCCTCAGAATCGACGAGCAGCTCGTTTCAGGCCTTGAGCTGCGCAGGCGTTCTATCGATGCTCGGAAACGCGACCGCATCGCCCTTATCTTCACCGCGCGCGTCTCCCTCGATGCCGCGACCGAGGAGCGTCTTGCCGCAACCGAGAAGAACATCCGGATAGTCGGGGATACGACCCGCAGCTTCCCCACCCGCACGGCCAAGCCGCTCGAGGAACGCCCCATCGTCGTGGGCGCAGGTTGTGCCGGGCTGTTCTGCGCCCTCATCCTCGCCCGCGCAGGCATGGAACCCCTCCTCATCGAGCGGGGCGATGATGCCGCACGCCGCACGTCCGTGATTGGCGTGCACAACGAACGGGGAATACTCGATCCCGAGTGCAACATCCAGTTCGGAGCGGGCGGCGCAGGGACCTTCTCGGACGGCAAGCTCGCCACGGGAACCAAAAACCCCGCGCACCGCTTCATCCTCGAAACCTTCGTGGATGCGGGAGCCTCCCCTGCCATCCTCTACGACGCGAAGCCCCATGTGGGAAGCGATGTGCTTCCCCTCGTGGTCGACCGCGTCGTCGGCATGATCGAGGAAGCCGGGGGCGAGCTGCGCTTCCGCACGCGCATGACCGACCTGCTCCTGAAAGACAACGCCATACGCGGCATCCGTGCGGAGTGCGGCGGACGCGAGGAGATCCTTTCCTCCCGCCAGGTCATCCTCGCGACCGGGCATTCGGCGCGTGACGTCTACGCTCTGCTCGCCGAGCGCGGCATGGGTCTCGAGCGCAAGACTTTCGCGATGGGCGTGCGCGTCGAGCATCTCCAGGCCGACATCGATCGCGCGCTCTGGGGATCGGCGGCCGGCCATCCTTTGCTGGGAGCGGCTCCCTACAAGCTATCCTGCCATCTCGATGGCGGACGCGGGGTGTTCAGCTTCTGCATGTGCCCCGGCGGCTTTGTGGTCTCGGCCGCGAGCGAGGAGGGCGGTGTCTGCACGAACGGCATGAGCTATTCCGGGCGCGCCGGAGCGAACGCGAACTCGGGGCTTCTGGTGAACGTCTTCCCCGAGGATCTGCCCGGCGATGACGTGCTGGCAGGCATCGAGCTGCAGCGTTTTTGCGAGCGTGCAGCATATGCTGCAGGCGGTGGCGCCTACGTCGCCCCCGCCCAACTTATGGGCGATTTTCTCGTAGGAAAGCCTTCATCAGGACCGGGCCGCATCGCGCCCACCTATCCGCGTGGCGTGGCTTGGACCGCCCTCGACGACTGCCTGCCGCCCTATATCATTGAGGCGCTGCGCGCAGGTATTCCGCACCTCGCACGACAGCTCAAGGGCTTCGATGCAGCAGATGCGGTGCTCACGGGCGTGGAAACCCGCTCAAGCGCACCGGTGCGTATCGTGCGCGGCAACGACTGCATGAGCATAGGATGCTCAGGACTCATCCCGGTAGGCGAGGGTGCGGGTTATGCGGGAGGCATCATGAGCGCGGCATCAGACGGCATACGCGCTGCCGAGGCCCTTATCGCCAGCAGCCGATAGGCAGGTGGGCGGGGGTGCACGGAAGGGACGGTCCTCGCTGTGCAGAAAATGCACAGCGAGGACCGTCCCTTCCGTGCACCCCCGCCCCGGCGTTCGCGCTTACAGCCCAGCGAGGCGCTCGATCCCGGCTAGGCGGTCGTTGAAGCGCGCCGTGGCATCGTCGATCTTATCGCTCGCGGCGGCAACCTTCTCGGCAGGCGTTACGGCCTTCTTGGGCGCAGGCCCCAGAAGGATCGTGGCCACGAGATCGGAGAGCCTGTCCGTGAAGAACTTCCTATCCTCATCGGACAGCTTGTCGAGCTTCTGCAGCATGAGCGAGAGCGAGCCGTTCTCGAGGCTGCTGCTGAGACCCGAGAACGTGACCTCGCCGCTTGCCTGCACGAGCTTGTAGAGGATCTCGACGAAACGCTCGCGGCCGGCATCGTCCATGGTCTTGAGCCAGGAGTTGATGCGCTTGCCCGTCTTGTAGGCGTCGTAGGAGACGGCGCGCTGGATGTCGAAGTCCGTACCTTCGATCTCCCACGAGAAAGGCGCATGCTGCAGCAGGCCCGGATTGGAGCTGCGGACGATGACGAGCGGGATCTCGCGGCCCTCGAAGATGAGGCCGATGATGGACTCCTCGGGCACGGTCTTATCGACAAGCGCGGCAGCCGCCGTCCAGCTCGGGTCGGCCGTGCAGGCCTCGCTCAAGCCGGGGCCATCGTGCGAGAAGCACCTCACGATGCGCGAGCGCACCCCATCGCCGCATTTGAGCGTGGCGTAGACGGCAAGGTTGCCTCCCTTGGAGTGTCCGCCCACATAGAGCGGACCCGCGAACTTCTCGGCTGCCAGCAGCATATAGGCACCAGCCGTGACCTGCGCGGGAACGGCTGCCGAGAAGGCCATGTTGAAGTCTTCCTTCCAGCCGATGAGGGTATTGTCGGTACCTCGGTAGGCTACATAGGTGCCGAGATCATCGGGCAGCAGGAAGCAGATAGCGGCAAACTGCTGCTCTTCGACCTTCGAGGATTTCTCATAATGGAGGCTGGCAACGACATCCTTGAAGCGCGGGCTTGCGGCGATGGCTTTAAGCAGCTCCTCGGTCTCGCGCGGGCCGTGCAGCGGGGCGGTCATGCCCGTGAGGCCGCCGGAGCCGAAGGTCTCGCAGAGCGCTTGGCCTTCCTTGCCGCGCACGGGCGAATCATCCGGATAGCGCACGTAGGCGAGCCACGAGAAGATGAGGCTGTCGATGCGGTTCAGACCGCGCTCGGCGAAGGAGTCGGCGTTGTCACGCACGTAATCGATGATGTTTGCCATGGAAAGCCTCCTCGGTGTTGCAACGCACAAAGCGTAGCATAATCGTGCGGCTGCGAACGCTTGCATCCCGATCGCTGAGCCTTCCGGAGGCGCCTGGTCAAGACTACTGGTACATCGCCAGTTCCACGCTATCCAAGAATTGCCCCAGAGACTGGTTGAATTCCCGATAATCGGCTTCTTGGAATTCCTCGATGGCGCATGCGACGACAACATCCACGATTTGCAGCTGATTGTAGAAAGTAACCATCAGGGGTACCTTGATGATGTCCGAGGTGCCGCGGATAATAAGCCTCGCGGCCTCATCGAGGGCCATCAGGTCTTCTTTGCGTGCAACCGCCACCGGGTTGCCGTCCACCAGTATCTCTGCATCGTGGTAGAAGCTATACATCATGTGGACTGCTTTGCAGATCTGCTCCCAGCCCACCTTGTAGGTCAGCCGCCATGTCGATACGAGCCAAGATCCTTCTTTTCGGACATCGACCAGCACCATGTCCTTCTCCTCCCTTCTCGTATGGCCAAGATAACTGCCGGCTCCGCTTCTTCTCTGACGCAAGCATGCGGATAGGACCGTAAGCCCAAGGCCCAGAGGCGAACATGCGGCCCTTACCGCGACAGGAGGCCGCCCTCCTCGAGCGAGGCCGCGATCCCCTTGAGCGAGAGATCGGGCACGAGCTCGCGGAAGAGGGCGCCGATGATGCTCAAGAAGGTGTCGCGCTGCTCTGGGGGAAGCTTGCCGATATAGTCGAGCATGGCGGGGACGGTCACCGTCCAGTTCTCGGTGAGGGCTGCGAACGTGCTCTCCCCACCCGCAGCGAAGATGGCGAACAGCGTTTCGACGAACTGCTCGCGCTCTGCCCGGGAAAGACCTGCGAGCCAGTCGTTCAGTCCTTTTTCCACATGGCGCGCGCTGAACGAAAGCCGATCGGCGATCTTGAACGTGGTGCCCTCGACCTCCCACGAGAAGGGATCGTGCTGCATGATGCCCGTCTCGGTGCTGGTCACGACAGTGTAATCATCCTGCTGATCGAAGACCAGGCCCACGAGCGACTGGTTGGGGATCGTCTTGCGGATAAGGTGGGCGCGGGCTTCCCAAGTGGGACTCGACATCATCTCGGGCGTGAATCCGGGCCCATCATGCGAGAAGGCCGCCTTGATGCGGCGCGCGACCTTGCCCGAGCAGGTCATGGCCGCGTAAAGCGCCAGATTCCCGCCCTTGGAGTGCCCACCTAGGTAGAGGGGGCCGCGTGTGCGGGATGCAACGCGTTCGAGGTATTCCCGCGCCGCACGCTGAGAGGGAAGCTCGCGCTCGAAGGCCAGGTTGAAGTCCTCTTTCCAGCCTACCAGGGTATTGTCGGTACCACGGAAGGAGAGGTAGGTGATGCCGCCAGGCAGGCGGCAGGTCATGGCCGAGAACTGCTTCTCTCTGATCTCGTCGAGCTCCTCCACGTAGTTGGCGAGCCGCATACCCCCGAAACGCGGGTTCGCCACGAGAGCAGCCAGAAGGTAACGGCTGTTGGCCGGTTCCGCCGCGATGGCCGTCGTCTCGCCGAAGCGCCGCATCCGGTAGAGCCCCGCGACAGCCTCGCCACGCATGGTGCGAGCTCCTTTGGCATCATCGAGCAGGCGGTAATACGACAGCCATGAGAGCACGAGCGAATCGACGTCGCCGAGCGGCCGCTCTGAGAGCGGATCGAACTCGCAGCACAGGTAATCTATGATGTTGGACAAGATCGGGACGCTCCCTCTTAATCGATGACCTTCGCGTAATGGGTGCTCGGGGCGCCGAGCGGCAGGCGCACATCGGAGGGCCACCAGGTCTCATCGGGCGAGATCGCGATGGTGATCTCCCGACCCTCATACGGCGTCCACGCATCAGGATCCTGATTGGTGATATGGATCAACGTGGTGATATCGGTGAAATAATTGCCCTCATCGCCGGAGTGGCGGGCCGTGATCGAAACCGGTTGGCTGAACTCGACGATGACGAAGATCTCCTCCGCCCCATACGGAGGATAGCCGCCGAAGATCTGCTCGAGCGTGGTGCCCTGCATCTCGGCGAGCTCGGCTGCAGTCATCACGTGCACGGTACCGGAGAGCACGGTGAGCCCGTCGGCTTGGGCTTTCCTGACCGCTTCGTCATGGGCAGCCTGGCTCTGGGCTGCAGCGACCTTGGCATTGGCAGCTTCGGAGAGCGCGCTGACGGCATCGGCGCTCATCTCGGGATCGTTTCGGGCGAACTGGAGCGCCTGCTCGAGCGCATCTGCAGCATCGGCTGGGTCGAGCGGCATGAAGGCAAGGGTGCCGGAAGCTTGGTAATCGCTGCCGTTTGGCTGGGTATCGGGGACCTCGAAGGTGAAGGTACCCTCGGGAATCTCGTAGACCGTCCCGTCCGATGCGATGGGCGATGCGAGGACGGTCAGCTCATAGCTGCCCTTGGGAACGCTGATACCCGCGCCGTCATGGCTCACGTACACGCTCTCGTTGATGGTATTGCCCTCGAAATCGGTGCCGGTGATGCGCAGGGGGATGCGGGATCCGCCTGCGTCGAGGCCGGGAGCGGAGACGGGCAGGATAACCCGGTGCGGCAGGCGCTTCTCGGCGGCGGCCTTCTCGGCAGCTTCCTGATCGAGGCGGGCCTGCTCGGCAGCCTGAAGCTCGGCCTGGTAGTTGCGCCACGTCATGAAACCGAAGCCGGCGCATCCCAGCGCGACGGCGGCGAGCACGGCGATGAGGATGCCCTTGTTGCCCCGCTTCTTGGGCACGGGTGCGGGCACAGGTGCGGGGGCAGGGGCGGGCTCGTACTGGTGGGGCTGCCGCTGCGCTGCCAGCTGCGGGGCGACGCGCGTCTCATCGAGCTCGGAGTCGGGCGTTGAGAGCACCGTGGTAGGTTCTGCGCCCATCACCGTGGTGGGAGCAGAGCCCATCACCGTCGTGGGTGCCGAGCCCATCACCGTGGTTGGCGCCGCCTGCTCGAGCACATCGGGCACCCCATTGCCATCGGCATCCATATGGGCAGAGCCGCTCGATGCGGCCCTCGCCTGCGGCAGCTCCGATCCGCATGCATCGCAGAAACGGGCATCATCGTCATTTTCGGTTCCACATGCAGGACAGAACATGGTTTCCTCCCCTAGTTCTTCGGACGGTAGCGTCTTCTCGCGGCGTGGGCGCTTCCCTTGCGCGCACCGGCCTTGAGGCGGGCGATGACCTCCTCCGAGCTTGCACCCTCCACGGCACCGCGCAGCTCGACCAGCTGATCGCGCAGACGCGCCGCCTCCTCATAATCCATAGTAGCCGAGGCGGCCATCATTTCCTCCTCCATCGAGGCGATGATGCGCATAACCTCGTCGCGCGGCAGTTTCGCGAGCTCTGCGGCCACGGATTCGGCCGCAGAGGGTGTATAGAACGCTCCATGGCTGCCCGCACCGCTCGCACGCTCCTTCCCCTCAAGCGTCGATGCGGCATCGGCGATGAAGCTCGTGATGTCGGAGATGGCCTTGCGCACGGTCTTGGGTTCGATGCCATGCTCGGCGTTGTAGGACTGCTGGATGGAACGGCGGCGACGGGTCTCGTCGATGGCGAGCTGCATGGAGTCGGTCACATCGTCGGCGTACATGACGACCTCGCCCGAGACGTTGCGTGCCGCGCGGCCCATGGTCTGGATGAGCGAGCGGCGGTTGCGCAAAAAACCCTCCTTGTCGGCATCGAGGATGGCCACGAGCGACACCTCCGGGATATCGAGACCCTCGCGCAGAAGGTTGATGCCCACGAGCACGTCGATCTTGCCTTGGCGCAGGTCGCGGATGATCTCCACGCGGTCGAGCGTGGCCGTGTCGGAGTGCATGTAGTTCACGCGGATGCCCTCGTCGAGCAGATGGTCGGTGAGATCCTCGGCCATGCGCTTGGTAAGGGTGGTCACGAGCACGCGCTCCTTCTTCGCCACGCGCTCCTTGATCTCGGAGATGAGGTCGTCGATCTGGCCCCGCACCGGGCGCACCTCGATCTGGGGATCGAGAAGGCCCGTGGGGCGGATGATCTGCTCCACGAGGTTCTGCTGGACGCGCTCCTCGTAGTCGCCGGGCGTTGCCGAGACGTAGATGTACTGGGGGATGCGCTGCTCGAACTCATCGAAGCGCAGCGGCCGGTTGTCAAGGGCCGACGGCAGGCGGAAGCCATGCTCTACGAGCGTGACCTTGCGCGAGCGATCCCCCTCGTACATACCGCGGATCTGCGGCACCGTGACGTGGCTCTCGTCGATGATGCAGAGCATGTCCTCGGGGAAGTAATCGATGAGGGTGTAGGGCGGCTCGCCCGCTGAGCGCCCGTCAAGATGGCGCGAGTAATTCTCGATGCCCGAGCAGAAGCCCATGGTCTCGAGCATCTCGAGATCGTAGGCGGTGCGCTGCGAGAGCCTTTGGGCCTCGAGGAGCTTGTCGGCGGACTTGAGCTCGGCCACGCGGCTCTCGAGCTCGTCGGCGATGGTCGAGAGCGCATGGGTGACCTTGGGCCGCTCGGTGACGTAGTGCGAGGCGGGCCAGATGGGGATGGCATCGTAGGCGCGCACGATCTCGCCCGTGGTCTTGTCGACCTCGGCGATGAGCTCCACCTCGTCGCCGAAGAAGCCCACGCGGAGGGGGTTCTCGGCATAGGGCGGGAACACATCGACGGTGTCGCCGCGCACACGGAACATGCCGCGCTGCAGATCGATATCGTTGCGATCGTACTGGATGTCGATAAGCGCCCGGATGAGGTCGTCGCGCTCGAGCGGCACGTCCTTGGAGACCGTGGGCGCGAGGCCGGCGTAGTCCTCGGGACTGCCGATGCCGTAGATGCAGGAGACCGAGGCCACCACGATGACATCGCGCCGCGAGAGCAGGCTCGACGTGGCTTGGTGGCGGAGCTTCTCGACCTCCTCGTTGATGGAGGCGTCCTTCTCGATGAAGGTATCGGTCTGGGGAACGTAGGCCTCGGGCTGGTAGTAGTCGTAGTAGGAGACGAAGTAGACCACCGCATTGTCGGGGAAGAGGTCGCGCATCTCGGAGGCGACCTGCGCGGCGAGCGTCTTGTTGGGCTCGATGATGAGGGTGGGCTTGTTCAGGGCCTCGATGGTCTTGGCCATGGTGAAGGTCTTGCCCGAACCCGTGACGCCCATGAGCGTCTGGTAGCGCAGACCCTTGCCCACGCCTTGCGCGAGTTTCTCGATTGCTTGGGGCTGGTCACCGGATGGCTCATAGGGAGCGTGGACGATGAGGGCGCGCTCGCTCTCGCCGGAAACGCCGAAACGTTTGAGTTGTGCTCCCACATGCATGCGCGGCCCGCCTTTCTCACATAGCCATCTTATACCCGGAATCGCTTGGAAGGCCCGTGGAGCCGGATCATCCCCGCCCACGGCAACAGGGTCATCCCGGTGTCACGGGCTCCTTCCGTAGCAGCACGGCTCCCATCGACCGCGCAGTCATCCGGGAGCCGTGCTGGGGGAACAGAGGGGGCGCTTCCCCTCCCATTCATCGAATCCCGGCCACGAACATCCCCGTCTATGCACGATCATCCCGCAGGTGTTCATGAACATCCCGGGGATGATCGTGCGAGAGTCGGGATGTTCGTATGGGCGTGCAGCGGGGATGCACGTTTGGCCAGCACGGCTCCCGGCGACGGTGCGGTCGATGGAGGCCCATCTGGGGAAACGTTCTCCAGAGCCCTGCGGGTACGCCCTTCTCGGCGCGTTTGGCCAGCGGAGTGCCTATCGACTGTACAGTCGCCGGGAGCCGTGCTGCAGAAATGGCGGGAGCGGCAGAGCCCGTTTTGTGAAACGTACGAGCGGTTCGCGAGAGAAGGCTGCCAGACGCCGTTACTTCTGCGCGGCGGAGTCGCCGCCGTGGCAGAGAGATCTGCCCGCGCAGGCATCGCAGCCGCACGCGCAGCTGCTCTTGCCCCTGTTCCGGTTCGAGATGCCCTTGGCCACTATGGCGGCAAATACCGCGGCGATGACCAAGGCGATGATGATGGAGGGCAGGTTCATAGAGGCTACCTCCTATGCACGTTTCATATCGATCGAACGGATGGCAAGGCGCTCGCCGTCGTACCTGTTCTTGCGGACGAGCAGATAGACGAGGCCTGCAAGCAGCGCGAAGGCCGCGACGGTCCACACGCCGAACACGCCGTTCATGAAAAGCTCCCCCAGCTGGTAGACGATCAGCGCGACGACATAGGCGAAGCCGCACATATAGCCGATGGCGGCCCACGTCCATCTGGCGTTGTTCATCTCGCGCTTGATGGCGCCCATGGCGGCGAAGCACGGGGCGCACAGCAGGTTGAAGATCATGAAGCTGTAAGCCGTGAGCTGCGTGAAGGTCAACGCGATCTGCTGGCTGAAATTTCCGGGATAGAGGACGGCGAGCGTGCTGACGACCTCCTCCTTGGCGATGAGGCCGGTAACCGTGGTCACGGTAGCCTGCCAGGTTCCGAAGCCGAGAGGAGCGAAGATCCAGCATATGGCGCTGCCGAGAGCGGCGAGGATGGAGGTCTCGGAGTCCTCGACCATGCCGAAGCCGCCCTCGGTGAAGCCGAAACCCTGGAGGAACCACAGGACGATCGAGGAGGCCAGGATGACGGTGCCGGCACGCTTGATGAACGACCAGCCCCGCTCCCACATGGAGCGCAGGACATTGGTGACGCTCGGCATATGATACTGCGGGAGCTCCATGACGAAGGGCGCGGGATCGCCCGCGAAGGCCTTGGTCTTCTTGAGGATGATGCCGGAAATGACGATGGCGCCGATGCCGATGAAGTAGGCCGACGTGGCGACGAGCGCGCGGTGCTCGGCGAAGAGGGCGCCCGCGAACATGGCGATGATGGGGGCTTTGGCACCGCAGGGCATGAAGCAGGTGGTCATGATCGTCATACGGCGATCGCGCTCGTTCTCGATGGTACGGGAGGCCATGACGCCGGGAACGCCGCAGCCGGTCGAGACGAGCATCGGGATGAACGACTTGCCCGAGAGGCCGAAGCGGCGGAAGATGCGGTCCATGATGAAGGCGATGCGGGCCATGTAGCCGCAGTCCTCGAGGATGGCGAGCAGCAGGAAGAGCACGAGCATCTGCGGCACGAAGCCGAGGACGGCGCCCACGCCGGCGATGATGCCGTCAAGGATGAGGCCCTCGAGCCAGCCGTCGACGCCCAAGCCCTCGAGCCAGCCTTCGACGGTGACGGGAATCGAATCGATGTAGGTGCCGTACGCGTCAGGGTCTGGTTCTGCAATCGAAAGCGCTTCGGCGAAGGCTGCGGCATCGATCGTCTCGATGCTCGTCTCACCTGCCTCGTCATCGTAGAAGTAGACGTCGGCCTCGAGGCTGCCCGTTTGGGAGAAGAAGGAGGAGATGGCGGCATTGTCGAGCGTACCCTCCTCGATGGCCTCCGAGATAGCGGCCGTATCGATGCCCTGCTCGTCGGCAGCGGCAAGGTAGCCCTCGATGATGGTCTGGGCCTCATCGTAGGCGCCTGCGGCCTCCTCGTAGCCCTCGGCATCACCCGAGATGAAGAAGCCCTCGCCGAAGAGGTTGTCGTTGGTCCAGTCGGTCATCTTGGTGCCGATGGAGATATCCCAGCCGCCCATGGCGATGGCATAGATGAAAAACATCACGATCACGAAGATGGGGAGGGCAAGGACGCGGTTGGTGACGACTTGGTCGATCTTGTCGGAGAGCGAGAGGCTGTGGGCGGGCGCCTGCTTGTGAACCGATTTCTCGACCAGTCCGTTGATATAGCTGTAGCGCTGGTTGGTGACGATGCTCTCGGCATCATCGTCGAGCTCGGTCTCGCAATCGGCAATGTGCTGCTCGATATGGGCAAGGAGCTCGGGTGCAAGACCGAGATCTCCTACAACGCGCTCATCGCGCTCGAAGACCTTGATGGCATACCAGCGCAGGTAGCGCGGATCGACCATGCCCTCGATGGACTCCTCGATATGTGCGAGTGCGTGCTCGACGCTGCCCGTGAACACATGGGGAAGCTCGCCGCGCCTGACGGTCTTTGCGGCCTCGACGGCTGCCTCGGCAACAGCGGCGCAGCCCTCGCCCTTGAGGGCGGAGATGGACATGACCGTGCAGCCGAGAGCACGGCCCAGCTTCTCGAGATCGATCGTATCGCCGCTCTTGCGGACGATATCGATCATGTTGACGGCGACGACAACCGGAAGGCCCAGCTCGATGAGCTGGGTGGTGAGGTAGAGGTTCCGCTCGATGTTGGTGCCATCGACGATATTCAGGATGGCATCGGGCTTCTCGGCCACCAGATACGCGCGCGCAACGACCTCCTCGAGGGTATAGGGCGAAAGCGAGTATATGCCGGGGAGGTCCTGGATGACGACGTCCGAATGGCCCTTGAGGCGTCCCTCCTTCTTCTCGACCGTGACGCCGGGCCAGTTGCCGACATACTGGTTCGAGCCCGTCAGCGCATTGAATAGCGTGGTCTTGCCGCTGTTGGGATTGCCGGCAAGCGCGATCTTCATCTCCATGCTCCATTTCCTCCAGTCATGCGATCCATATCATGCCGATGGGCGCTACATAACCTCGACCATCTCCGCGTCTGCCTTGCGTAGGCTCAGCTCATAGCCGCGCAGGTTGAGCTCCACGGGATCGCCGAGCGGGGCGACCTTGCGCACATGGATCTCGACGCCCTTGGTGATGCCCATATCCATGATGCGGCGCTTGACCGGGCCGGTGCCATGCAGGCGTTTGACGGTGACGGTCTCGCCCACGGCAACCTCCCTGAGTGTGCGGGTCTTAGGGGTTTCTTCATGTGCCATTCTGCGATCCTCCAAACCTATCCGAACATGATGCGGTTGGCCATAGTGGTATCGAGCCCCACGCGGCTGTTCTTGACCTGCACGATCAGGTTGCCGGCAAGCTCGCTGACGACGGTAGCCTGCGTATCGAGGACGAACCCGAGCTCCGCAAGATGCTGGCGGATCTCGTCCTTCCCGACGATCTTCTTGATCGTGACGGTCTCCCCTGGTTGAGCCATTGTCAGTGGCAGCATCCCGGCACCGTACCTCTCTTCGGAAAAACCTGCTGCAGCGCGGCATGGCATGGCGGAAGCAGGCGCTAAAAATGTTTACCATGGTTATCTTAATGTCAACCATGGTTAATTTCAAGAGGAAAGTTCCATCGAGTTTACTTTTTAGGCAGCCTGTTTCCGGTTTCGGGCAGATTCTCGGGACTATTCCCCAGCTATGGTGAAGGGAGAGCCCGCCGTAGCGAGGATGCTCCCGTCGAATGCCTTGATGAGGCCATCGAAACCGAGCTTCTCCAGATAGGCGATCCCCTCCACAGGATCCGTGAAGAAGAGCGTCTTGGTATAGCCGTCGGCATCGATCGAGGCGGGCGCGAGGATGGTCGCGCTCACGACATCCGTCTCTACGGGATAGCCCGTCTTCGGGTCGAGGATATGCCAAAAACGCCTGCCGCCCCGCTCGAAGGAACGCTCGTAGAGCCCGCTCGTGACGACCGAGCCGCCTTCGATGTCCACGCGGGCGATAAGCGCTTCGCCCCGAGCGCTCTCGGGATCTTGGATGCCCACGCGCCACGGACTGCCGTCGGGTTTGGTGCCGAGCACGGCCACATTGCCGCCAAGGTTCACGCAAGCGCTCTCGACGCCGGACTCGGAGAGGTATGCGATCAGCGCGTCGGCGACCCAGCCCTTGGCGATGCCGCCCAGGTCGAGTGCGGACGCAGGATCGAGGAGCTGCACGGTCGTACCGTCGACGACCACGTTGCGGTAGTCGATATGGGGAAGCGCTGCAGCGATGTCGCTTGATGCGGGGACGATCCCGTTGCGGAAGTCCCAAAGCGCGGAGACCGCGCCGATGGTGATGTCGAAACGACCGCTGCTCGCCGTGCAGTATGCGAGTGCTTTTTCGATGAGGTCGGCCGTCTCGATCGCCACCTCCACGGCTTCGCCCCCCGCAGCGTTCACGCGGGCCACATCGCTCGTCTCGATGGTCCGCGAGAAAAGCTGCTCGTATCTCTCGCAGAGTGCGGACGCGCCGTCGAGGGTCTCCTGTCCCATCACACCCTTAAGCTGGCAGACCGTATCGAAACAGAAAATCGTGGTTGAAAGCTCACCGCCCTTGCGCACAGCAGGCGTGCAGGCAGCGAGGGCCGTGGTACCGAGACAGGCCGCATACGAGAGGAACGCACGGCGCGAGATCATCCTATCTCCCCTGCTCCAGCAACCTCGCAGTACGCGTGTGCGAGAAGCTCCGCGCGATTGTAGGCGTCGGCGATGATGTCGGTGAAGGTTCGGGCGAAAGGCCGCGCATCCTTCTCCTCGATCCCCGTTACGAGGAACGGCAGGGTCTCGAGGCAGACGTTGAGCGCCATGAGCGGCCCTCGGGTATCGAGGCCGTACCGTGCGAGACGCTCGGCCGAACGCACGGTGAATGCGATGAGGTCGCTCTGTCCGATAAAACCCATCATCGCGACGCTCATGCCCGTGACCGCCCCCAGTCTCAAGGCCATGGTGGCGATGTCCGACAGCGCCGCTGCGGTGATGGGGATGGAGCCGAGGGATATGAGCGCCGCGCCCTGCTGATTATTCGCGATGGAGGCTGCCATGCTCACGAGGAGCAGGACGGCGGAGGCGCGCGCTGTGCGTCCGAGCGCGCCAGTCGGAGGGCGCGCGACTGCGCAGGCGGCCATCGAACAGACGAAGAGCACGGCCAAGGGCAGGAGCGCCGTCTGCAGCAAGACCGCGACGATAAAGACGAGGTAGCCTGCAAGGAAGATGCCCACCGGTTTTTCGGGGGTGGAGGGAAGGGATGGGAGGACGGGCGGGGAAAGGATCGTCCCCCCTGCAGGATCACCCGTGGAAAGCGCATGATCGAGCCGCACCGTCAG
>JAKPQM010000070.1 GCA_029546925.1 Actinomycetes bacterium | reverse complement strand
GAAGGCGCGGTTGGCCTCTGCCATCTTGAAGACGTCCTCGCGGCGCTTGACGGATGCACCGACGCCGTTGGAGGCATCGATGATCTCATGGGCGAGACGCTCGGCCATGGTCTTCTCCTTGCGGGCACGGCTGAAATTGACCATCCAGCGGACGGCAAGCGTGGTGGAGCGGCGGGAGTTGACCTCCATGGGGACCTGATAGGTGGCACCGCCGACACGGCGGGGCTTGAGCTCGACGGTGGGACGGACGTTGTCCATCGCCTTCTTGAACATGGCGAGGGCATCCTCGCCCGTCTTCTCGGCAACGATGTCGAACGCGCCATAGACGATACGCTCGGCGACGGACTTCTTGCCGTCGAGCAGGACCTTGTTGATGAGCTGGGTCACAAGACGGTTGTTGTACTTTGCGTCAGGCATGACCTCGCGGCGATGGACTGCGGTTGAACGACGCGGCATAGTTATATCTCCTCAATGAATCGAATCGAATGGCTGTCTGACGCGGATTACTTGGGGCGCTTGGCGCCGTAACGGGAACGGGCGCGCTTGCGGTTCTGCACGGCTGCGCAGTCGAGCGTGCCGCGGATGATCTTGTAGCGGACACCGGGGAGATCGCGCACGCGGCCGCCGCGGATGAGCACGATGGAGTGCTCCTGAAGGTTGTGGCCCTCGCCCGGGATGTAAGCCGTGACCTCGATGCCGTTCACGAGGCGCACACGGGCGACCTTGCGAAGCGCCGAGTTGGGCTTCTTGGGGGTGGTGGTGAAGACGCGGGTGCAGACGCCGCGCTTCTGGGGGTTGTGCTGCAAGGCTGCGTTCTTGGACTTAACGGCAACGGACTTGCGGCCCTGACGGACAAGCTGGTTGATAGTAGGCAATGTTTCTCTCCTTCTCAAAAAGACCCTGCGTATGTTGACGTGCTCGTTTAGACATTGAAGGGAAGCGCAGCACCGCTTTCCCTGAATAAGCGCGAGAAAAAATTTTGCGCTTGCAAAAAGCAGTTGTCAACACGCCACGGTTCCGGGCGTATCCCTTCTCCACAAAATCACGCCCGGCTGCACACTAGGGACGGTCCTCCCTGTGCAGAAAATGCACAGGGAGGACCGTCCCTAGTGTGCAGACTGCGGAGATCACGTCTTGGTCGTTAAGCTCCCGATCAACCTCACCGACTCGACTCCCGCGCAGCGGCGTTGTCGATCTCGCGGATGTGCGCGCGGCGGATCTTGCCCGAGAAGGTCTTGGGAAGCGCATCGACGTACTCGATGACGCGGGGGAACTTATACGGCGCGGTCTGCTTCTTGGCCCAAGCCTGCAACTCCTTGGTGAGCTCGGGAGTCCCCTCGTAGCCCGGCTCGAGGACGACGGTGGCCTTCACCGCAAATCCGCGCAGCTCGTCGGGAACGCCGGTAACCGCGCACTCATGCACGGCGGGATGGCTGCCGACAGCGCTCTCGACCTCGAAGGGCGAGATGCGGTAGCCGCTCGACTTGATGAGATCGTCGTTGCGCCCGCAGTAGTAGTAATAGCCGCTCTCATCTGCATAGGCCACATCGCCGGTATGGTACCAACCCCCGGAGAAGACCTCGGCGGTCTTGTCGGGCGCCCGGTAGTACTCGTGGATGATGCCGGCGGGCTTGGGATCGCACTTGATGCAGATCTCACCCTCCTCGCCCGGATCGCACACGGTAAGATCCTCGCGCAGAAGCTTGATGTTGCCGAAGGGCACGGGCTTGCCCATGGATCCGGGGCGCGGCGTGCAACCGATCATGTTGGCCACGATGACCGGACTCTCGGACTGGCCGAAGCCCTCGTAGATGGGATGGCCGGTGTGCGCGAGCCAGAAATCGAACTGGTCGGGCGGCAAGGCCTCGCCCGCCGTGGTGAAGCGCTCGATGGACGAGAAATCGAAGCTGTCGACGTCTTCGCGGGAAAGCATGCGCCACATGGTGGGCGGGCAGCAGAACGTGGTGATATGGTGCTTCTCGATGAGCGAGAGTATCTCGCCGCCTTGGAAGCGGTCGAAGTCGTAGACGACCTGGCAACCCTCCATGAACCACTGGCCGTAGAACTTGCCCCACGTGCACTTGGCCCAACCGGTGTCGGCGATGGTCATGTGGACGCTATCGGGCGTGACGCCATGCCACCATTTGGCGGTGACGAGATGGGCGGCGGCGTAGTCGTGTCCGTGCAGGGCCATCTTGGGCTCGCCGGAGGTCCCGCTCGTGAAATAGATGAGCAGGGGATCGTCGACGTGCGTGGGGATGCGGTCGAACGATGCTCGCGCCGCGCGGACGCCGGCATTGTAGTCGCGCCAGCCCGGACGTGTGCAGGTTGCGGCGAAGAGGCCCTGCTCTCCCGAGAGCGCAGGGCCGGCAAGGGCCTGATCGAACCCGTTCTCCCCGGAACAGGCGATATCGTACTGCGCACCGTTCACGAGGAAGCGCAGGGGCGGCTCGTCGAGCTCGGCGCAGGCGGCGTCGATGATATCGGCGATGGTGCCCACGGTGGTGGCGATGATGGCCTTCACCCCCGCCGCCTTGATGCGGTAGAGGACGTCGTGCTGTTTGAGCATGAAGGTGGCGGGGATGACAACGGCGCCGATCTTGTGCAGCGCAAGCGCCGTGACCCAGAACGAGTAGTGGCGGCGCAGGATCACCATGACCTTGTCGCCTGCGCCGACGCCCTGCGAGAGCAGGTAGTTCGCCGCCTTATTCGAGAGGCGCGCAAGATCGGCGAAGGTGAGGTCGTGCTCCTCGCCCTCGGGGTTGCGCCAGATCATGGCCATGCGGTCGGGTTCTGCGGCACCGATCTGGTCGATGACGTCGTAGGCGAAATTGAAGTCCTGCGGCACGTGGATGCGGAAGCTGGCGAGGTTGCCGGCGGTATCGAAGGTCTCGGTGCAGTAACGCCTGTGAATGTTGAGCATCTCTCGTATCTCCTGGTGGCGGGTGGGGTACGTGGCAACGCGCAGCAGGTGCAGGTCTTCGGCACAGCCGGTTGCGGCAGGCTGCGCCTCAGCCTACGAGGACGCCGGATACGGAGACAAGGGATGCCCGAAGCGAAGCGGCGCTGGTCATGTGGGCAACCCTCCCTTTGCGATACGCGGGCGCGGGATCATCCCGCCTCGATGTGCGCACAGTTATACCACATGCGTGCGAAGCACCCATCCGCACCTGCATGACGTAACAAAGCCGATACGCTGCGGCAAAGGCGCGGCGCCTCCCACCCGTGCAACAACCTGACCGCCGAGGGATTCGTTTCGTAAAGCGAAAACATCCCGTCCCGACATGACGATATGCGTATGATTTGACCAGATGGAACCGTTTCCCAGTGCAGGAGTGATCCCCATGACCGAGCATACGCACGAGATCGCCAAGCGCATCAGGTCGCTTCGCGAGGACAACGGCGTCTCCATCGAGGAGATGGCCCGCGCCACCAGCCGCACGCCCGAGGTGTACGCCTCCCTCGAGAGCGGCGAGCATGACCTGACCTTCACCTTCATCTACAAGTGCGCCTCCAAGTTGGGCGTCGATGTCGTCGACCTGCTCACCAGCGAGAGCCCGCGCCTCAAGCACTACTCCATCGTCCGCGCGGGCGAGGGCCTGCCTGTCGAGAGTCCGGACGGGTTCCGCTACCTGCATAAGGCCCCCTACTTCAAGAACCGCATCGGCGAGCCGTTCTATATCGAGGTCCCCTACAGCGAAGCGCTCCAGGACGAGCCCATCGCCCTCACCCATCACAAGGGCCAGGAGTTCGACTACGTTGTCAAAGGGCGCCTGCGCTATGCCTTCGAGGATCATATCGAGGAGGTCTCCGCGGGCGATACGCTCTATTTCGACTCCGGGCGCATGTACGGCATGATCGCCATCGACGGCGAGGATGCCGCCATCATCTCGATCATCCTCAGGCCCAAGGACGAGGTCATCGCCTAGAAGCCGTGGCTGCGGCGCTGCCGCGCACGATGCGTGCTCCGTTCCCTGCCCGAGCATCTTGTCCGAGGGGGAGGAAATTCTATATATGCTGTTTTTCGAATTTGATAGTCCGACTCTCATTTTCTAAAAACAGCTTTTTTAAACCCGAGAGTCCCAAAGCGCGCGGGCCGGGTTCAGTTTTCGGGAGCCAAATCAGATTGTAATGGCGAGAGTCCCAAAGCGCGCCGGTCGCGCCTTGATCGAAATCTCGCGATCGGCGCAGGGCACAGGCGCGGGCTGTTCGCCCCTCCTCGCGTATACTGGTATGGATAAGCATGAAAAGGGAGGCATCTGCATGGAGAACTACCGTGTCATCGAGGTCAAGGAGGCTGTGCGCTCCAACAACGACCGCCGCGCCGACGAGCTGCGCGCCACCATGAAGGAGCGCGGGCAGTTCCTCGTGAATCTCATGAGCTCGCCCGGATCGGGAAAGACCACCCTGCTCACCCGCACCATCCAGGCGCTCGCGCCCGAGATGCGCATCGCCGTCATGGAGGCCGACATCGACTCCGATGTCGATGCCGCCACCATCTCGGCCACCGGCGCGCGCGTCATCCAGCTGCACACGGGCGGCATGTGCCACCTCGACGCCAGCATGTGCCGTCAGGGCCTCGAGGGCCTCGGCGCAGACGATGCCGACCTCATCGTGCTCGAGAATGTGGGCAACCTCGTATGCCCGGCCGAGTTCGACACCGGTGCCGCCGCCAACGTCACGATCCTCTCGGTTCCCGAGGGCGATGATAAGCCGCTCAAATACCCGCTCATGTACGAGGTCTGCGACGTGGTGCTCGTCAACAAGATCGATGTGCTCCCCTACTTCGACTTCGACCTTGCGAAATGCATCGAGAACATCCATATGCGCAATCCCCGGGCGCGCGTGATACCGCTGTGCGCCAAGACGGGAGAGGGCATGGAGGAATGGTACCGGTGGCTGCGCGATTCCGTCGCGGCTTATAAGGCGTAGCGCGCCGACACGAACCGACCTGCGTATGGACCGGCCAAGAAGGAGAGGACATGGCTGACACCGCATCCGAGAAGAAGACCCCCCGCCCGACGGAAGCGTACGGCGGGGCAAGCGTCGAGGAGCGCGCCGCAGCCATGCGCGGCGACCTCACCGACGAGGAGATCGCAGCGCGCAACGTCATCCCCGAGACGAATCCCGTAGGCGAGCCGCATCGCATCATCGCCGAGGAGTACTTCTCGGAAAACGACGCCTTCTCGCACTACAGACCCGCCCGTCCCGACGATCCGGGGCCGGCGGCATTCGCGGCGTTCAAACCGGGCGTGCTCCGCGAGGGCAAGAAGATCACCAACCGCATCCCCATCAAGCTGGGCCTTCAGAAGGCCACCTGCAACGACCCCGACTACTGGGGGCTCGCATCCATCATGACCGAGGAGGAGGCCGAGCTCACCAAGCACATGAAGGTGCGCGTGGGCGAGACCTTCGAGCAGGTCGTGGCCGGATCCGGCATGAAACCCGATCGCGTGCAGGAGCTGCTCGACGCCCTGTGCGTCAAGGGCGTCTTGGAGTACAACTGGGAGAACCTCGACGGCAAGAACCCCGAGCACAAGAAGCGCTACGTGCTCCCGATGTTCGTTCCGGGTTCGGCCGAATTCACGGTCATGAACCAGAAGCAGATGGAGGAGCATCCCGAGATCGGCACCTTCTTCGAGCGCATGGCGTATCTTCCGCTCACGGCGGCCACCAAGATGGTCCCGCCCGGAGGTGCCGGCATCGGCATGCACGTCATCCCCGTCGAGCATGCCATCAAGCAGGAGAACGTCACAGCCTCCGTGGAGCATATCTCGCACTGGCTCAAGAAGTACGACCGCTATTCTGCAGGCGCATGCTCGTGCTGCGTCGCCGAGCGCACGCGCGGCGACAACGGCGGCCGCGACGTGCAGAACTGGTGCCTCGGCGTGGGCGACATGGCCGATTACTGCGTCGAGACCGGCAAAGGCCACTACGTCACCTACGACGAGGTGATCGACATCCTGCTCCAAGCCGAGAAGAACGGCTACGTGCACCAGATCACCAACATCGACGGCGAGGAGAAGATCTTCGCCATCTGCAACTGCGACGTGAGCGTGTGCTACGCGCTGCGCACCTCGCAGCTCTTCAACACCCCCAATATGAGCGCGAGCGCCTATCGCGCCCACATCGATGACGAGAAGTGCGTCGCCTGCGCAGGCTGCGTCGAGGTCTGCCCCGCCGGTGCCGTCCAGCTCGGCCAGAAGCTGCCGCACGCCGACGGCACCGCCGTCGAGTATCCCGTCCAGCCGCTGCCCGATGCGCTCCCCTGGGGTGAGGAGGACTGGGATCCCGGCTACAAGGACAACAACCGCATCGAGACGCACGAGGCCGGCACGGCCCCCTGCAAGACCGCCTGCCCCGCGCACATCTCGGTCCAGGGCTATTTGCAGATGGCGTCCGAGGGACGCTACCGCGACGCGCTGGCGCTCATCAAGAAGGAGAACCCCTTCCCCGCCGTCTGCGGACGCGTCTGCAACAAGCGCTGCGAGGACGCCTGCACGCGCGGCACCGTCGACGAGGCCGTGGCCATCGATGACGTCAAGGACTTCATCGCGCGCAAGGACCTCGATACCGAGTCCCGTTACGTGCCCGAGCCGGTCATCCCCTCCACGCGCGGCCGCCTTCCCGAGAAGATCGCCATCATAGGCGGCGGCCCGGCAGGCCTGTCGTGCGCGTACTACCTCGCGCAGATGGGGTACAACCCCACCGTCTTCGAGCGCAACGACAAGCCCGGCGGCATGATGGTCTACGGTATCCCGAGCTACAAGCTCGAGAAGAACGTCGTCGAGGCCGAGATCGACATCCTGCGCGAGATGGGCGTGGAGATCCGCTGCGGCATCACCGTGGGAAGAGACGTCACGATCGACCAGCTGCGCGACGAGGGCTATACGGGCTTCTACCTGGCCATCGGCTGCCAGGGCGGGCGCACGGCAGGCATCGAGGGCGAGGACGGCGAAGGCGTCTCGACAGCCGTCGACTTCCTGCGCACGGCGCTCGAGAACCCCGATCACAAGGTCGTGGGCTCCACGGTCGTCATCGGCGGCGGCAACGTGGCCATCGACTCCTCGCGCGTATCGGTGCGCTGCGGCGCATCCAAGGTCATCATGGTCTGCCTCGAGCAGCGCGACGAGATGCCCGCGCTTCCCGGAGAGATCATCGAGGCCGAGGAGGACGGCGTCGGGATCATGAGCGGCTGGGGACCGGCCAGGATCGAGCTTGCCGAGGACGGAAGCGTCAAAGGCGTCACCTTCAAACGCTGCACCCGCGTCTTCGATGACAGGGGGCGCTTCTCGCCTGCATACGATGAGGATGACACCACCTTCATCGCCTGCGAGAACGTGGTCCTCTCCATCGGCCAGAGCATCGAGTGGGGCGATCTTCTCGTCAACGAGGACGCCATCGATGTCGGACGTGGCGGCCGCGTTGCGGCAGACCCCAAGACCTACCAGACCATGCAGCCCGACATCTTCATCGGCGGCGACGTCTACACCGGCCCGAGGTTCGTCATCGACGCCATCGCAGCAGGCCATGAGGCCGCCATCTCGCTGCACCGCTATGTGCAGCGGGGTTCGTCGCTCACGCTGTCGCGCAACCAGCGCTACTATGTGGAGCTCGACAAGAGCGACATCGACCTCACCGACAACGGCTACGACCATTCCGGACGCCAGGTGCCCGCCTCATCCAAGGTCGCCAAGATCGTCCACAACTGGACCGATCCGCGTCAGGCCTTCACGGAAGAGCAGCTCAAGACCGAGTGCGCGCGCTGCCTGAAGTGCGGCAAGTCGGTCGTCGACCCCAACAAGTGCATCGGCTGCGGACTGTGCACCACGCGCTGCGAGTTCGACGCCATCCACCTGACCCGCGACGTTCCCGAGGCGAGCCGGATGTGGAAGAGCGAGGACAAAGCCAAGGCGATCCTGCCCCATGCCGCGAAACGCGGTATCAAGATCATCAAGAACAAGATCACCGGCAAGGTCAAGAAGTAGCATGCACGAGCTGGGCATCGTCTTCCACATCGTCGACATGGTGGAGGAGCTGGGGCGTGAAAACGGCCTCGGCTCCGTCTCCAAGGTCAACCTGCGTTTGGGCGAGGTCTCGGGTGTCATCCCCGACTACCTGCAGGATTGCTGGCGTTGGGCCGCCGACAAGAGCGAGCTGCTCCATGGCTGCGAGCTGGTTATCGAACCCGTCGCCGCCATCACCGTCTGCAATGGCTGCGGGCGCACCTACCCCACGGTGAGGTTCGGCAAGATCTGCCCGCACTGCGAGAGTCCCGATACCGTGCTGCTGCAGGGCAATGAGATGGAGCTCGACTCCCTAGAGGTACCCGAGGGGTGAACGGGGGACGGGGGGAATGTTCACGCCACCGGCGTGAACATTCCCCCCGTCCCCCCGTTCACCCCGTCCCCCCGTTCACCGGGCTAGATGGCGTAGGAGACGGTGACCTGGGCCTCGATATTCACCTGACCGGGAGCGATCTCCATCTCTGCCATGCCACCGGCCTCATCAGCCATGGCCGGGCTCTCCTTGGCGTCGGAGTAGCGGTACCCCGTGTACTGGTAGCCCTCGGTTATGGAGATCACCTGTCCGAGCGTGACACCGGCAGCCGATGCCATGACCTGTGCTTTCTCGCGGGACGCTTTGATCGCTTGGGCGAGGGCGTCTGCATAGGCCTCGTCATAGGAGCTCACATAGTAGCGGGGGCCGTCCACGCCCGTCGCCCCTGCGCCGATGCATGTCTGCATGAGGGCGGCCACATCGTCGATCTCCACACCCGTGACCTCGATGATCGTGCGCATCTCGTAGCCCACGATCTCGTTGCCGCCGACGGGATAGATGACCGCGCCATCGTCTACCGCTATCTCGCCCCAGCCATACACCGGCGAGAGCTCGGTGTAGGTGGTCTGGATGTCCTCCTCGGCAATGCCCGCAGCCTTGAGCTGCTCGATCACGGCGTTGGTGGGATCGGTGTTGGCGGAACTCGCCTCCTCGGCGGTGGAACCCTGCGTGAGGATCGTGATCGAGAAGCTCGCCCTATCGGGCACGACCTTGACCTCTGCCGAGGCGTTAACCGTGATGACGTGTTCTTGTGCGGCCATGTTGTATGTCCCCCCACATGCGCTGAGCACGCCGCAGATGGCCAGCGCGCCGACCAATGCTACCAACCGTCCAGCTGCCTTCATGATTGCCTCCTCGATTCTGCAGCTTACGCTTTCATCAAGAATACGATTGGGGCCGGCAAAATGTCGGCATCCTTTGCGGATGTGTCGGCGAAAGCGACGATCCTGCAGAGAAGGCATCGAGCCTGAGGTGAATGCTCAGGCTCGATGCCGACGGACAGCGATATGCGACAGCAGGCCTATCCTACAAATGCCGCAACCTTGGCCTTGATCTCGGCAAGCGGCTCCTCGCCGGGAATCCAGTTATAGGCGAGCGGCTTCTCGGGCATCTGGAAGCCGCATTCCTCGAGCACGGCGCCCACGTTCTTGGGGCCGAGCGGAGCCCAGCCGTAGGATCCGAAGGCCACGCCGATGCGCTTGTCGTTTTTGGGCGAAAGGCCGCGCATGTAGGTGAGGAACGCGGCAACCGTGGGCAGCATCTGGGAGTTCAAGGTGGGCGAGCCCACGCAGACGTACTTGGTATCGAGGAACTCGGTCATGATGTCGGAGTTGTGGTTGGCCTTGAGGTCGAAGAGCTTGACGGGCACACCGACCGCGAGGAAACCGTCGACCAGGGCGAGGGCGACCTTCTCGGTGGAATGCCACATGGAATCGTAGACCACGATGGCCTTCTCCTTGACCTCGCCCGAAGCGAACCTATCGTAGGCGCTGATGATGTCGGCAACGTGGCTGCGCCAGCAGACACCGTGCGACGGGGCGATAACGTCGATGTTCTCGATACCGAGGCCCTTCACCGCCGAGAGGGCGGCATCTGCCTGCTTGCCGTAGGGCTGCACGATGTTAGCGTAATACTTGCACGCTTGGAGCATGATCTCGTGCAGGTCGTTCTCGTCTTCGAAGCGCGCGCCGCTCGCGAAGTGCTGGCCGAAGGCATCGTTGGAGAAGAGGATCTTGTCGTAGGCGCTGTAGGTGACCATGTTGTCGGGCCAGTGCACCATCGCGGTCTGCACGAAGGAGAGCGTGCGTTTGCCGATCTCGAGGGTATCGCCGGTCTTGACGCCGTGGACGCGCTCGTCCGCGATCCCGAAGTGGGCGGCAAGCTCCTTCACACCGGCGGGGGCGCTGGCATAGACCTCGGCATGGGGCGCGAGCTCGAGGATCGCGGGAATGGAACCGGAGTGGTCCATCTCGATGTGGTTGGCAATGATGACATCGATCTTGGCGGGATCGACGATGGAGGAGATGCGGCCGATAAGCTCTTCCGCAAAGGTGGCCTTGGTGGTGTCGACGAGGGTGATCTTCTCGTCCAAGATGAGGTAGGCGTTATAGGTGATGCCGTCCTCGGTGGTATAGCCGTGAAAGCTGCGGGCATTCCAGTCGATGCCGCCAACCCAGTAGACGTCAGGCTTGATCTGCATTGCTGTCAGCATGGGGGCTCCTATCCTTCCAGATGATCCTGATTCTTCCAGTATAGCTGAGGGCCGTCCGCAAAACGGACAGCCCTCGTCAGTCCAAGCTTGCAGCGGGCCGCTACTTCTCGCCTGCGGCACGCTTATCTTGGTACTCTTTGGCAAGACGTTGCTGAATATCGTGCGGGACCTGCTCGTAGCCGGTCATCTCGAACTCGAACTCGCCGGTGCCGCGGGAGAGCGAGCGCAGGCGGGTTGCGTAATCGGTGACCTCGGCATACGGAATGGTGGCCTCGATGGTGGTCTCGCCGGCATGCTGGCCGTCGGCAGCGTGCATACCCTCGACGCGGCCGCGGGATGCGGAGACGTCTCCCATCACGGAACCGGCATAGCTATCGGGCACGGTGATGTTGAGATGCGCCATGGGCTCGAGTATGACGGCCTCGGCCTGCTCGACGGCCTTCTGGAAACCGATGCGGGCGGCCGTCTTGAAGGCCATCTCGTTGGAGTCGACGGGGTGATAGGAGCCGTCGTAGACCGCAACCTTGACATCGATCATGGGATAGCCGGCCAAGACGCCGTCGCGCATGGTCTCTTGGACGCCCTTGTCGATTGCAGGGATGAAGCCGCGCGGGATGGCACCGCCGACGACCTCGTCGACGAACTCGTAGCCGCTGCCGGGATTGGGCTCGATGCGCAGGTAGCAGTCGCCGAATTGGCCGGCACCGCCGGTCTGCTTCTTGTGGCGGCCCTGCGCGGAGGCGATGCGGCGGATGGTCTCGCGGTACGGGATGCGCAACGCCACGGTATGGGCGGTCACGCCAGCGCGATCCTCGAGGCGGTCGAGGAGGACGGAGACCTGCGCCTCGCCGATGGCGGACACGACGGTCTGGCCCGTCTCCTCGTCGCGGGTGACTTTGAGGGTGGGATCGGCCTCGGACGATTTCTGCAGGAAGTCGTAGATCTTGCCCTCGGTACCGCGCGCGTCGGGCTCGATCGCAATGCGGTAGAGCGAGTTGGGGAAGCGGAAGGCAGCAGCCTCGACCTTGCCCGTAGCAGACAGGGTGTCGCCCGTGAGGGCCTCGAGCTTGGGCACGACGCAGATATCGCCCGCAGCGACGGAGTCGACCTCTTCGGTCTCGCTGCCCATCATGTAGTTGAGATGGCCCAGACGCTCGGATTTGCGTGTGCGGGCATTGGTGAGCTCGATACCCGTGGTAAGCGTGCCTGCAAGCACCTTGAGGAAGGAGAGGCGGCCTTTCTGGGCATCGTTGAGGCTCTTGAAGACGAAGGCCACCGGGCGCTTGTCATCGGGGTCGATATCGATGGTCTTGCCGTTGACCGTGGGCACGGGACCGAAGTCGGTGAGCGTGGGGAACCATGCGACGGCGGCGTTGAGGAGCGAGGTGATGCCCTCCTCTTGGACGCTGACGCCCGAGAAGACCGGGACGAAAATGCGGTCGCGGATTGCCTGGCCGAGGCAGCCCTCGAGCTCGACCTGCGTGACCTCCTCGCCGTCGAGGTATTTCATCATGATGTCCTCATCGGCTTCGGCAACGAGGTCGATGAGGGCTTCGCGGGCGGCCTGGGCGGCATCGAGCATATCGGCAGGGATATCCTCCTCGACGACCTTGCCGCCCTCGAGATGGCGGGCCTTCATGTGCACGACATCGATGATGCCGTGGAACTGATCGCCCACACCGTTGGGCAGCGTGACGGCACCCAGACGGTTGCCGAAACGGTCGCGGAGCTCGGAGAGGACCGTATCGAAGTCGCTTTCGGTGCGGTCGAAGCGGTTGACGAAGACGGCGCGCGCAAGCGAGAGCTCCTCGGCTGCATACCAGAGGCGCGTGGTGATGGTACCGGGGCCGGAAGCAGCATCAACGACGAACAGTGCCGTCTCGCACGCAGACATGGCGGCATAGGCATCACCCACGAAATCGGGGTAGCAGGGTGCGTCGAGCACGTTCAGCCGTGTGTTCTTCCAGACAATGGGCGCGATGGTCGTGGAGATGGAGAAGCCCCGTGCGCTCTCTTGGGCATCGTAGTCGAGGGTGGGCTTGGTGCCGGCGTGGCCGCCCAGACGGCTGGTGCGCCCGGTGAGGTGCAGCATAGCCTCGGCGAGCATGGTCTTTCCGACACCGCCCTGTCCTACAAGGACAATATTCTTGACTTTCTCTACTTTTGCCGCCATAGTGCCTCCTTTTGAGGTGGAACGCTGCGTAACAGCGATGTTCTGCGCTTATCTAGAATAGCAGCTCTCACAGCCATCCGAGCAAGATATCGGTAGGCGTGCTTGTGCGGGAGGATGCCTCGCCCTCGGTATGCTGCGATACAAAAAACGGGAGGGGCTTCCGAAGAAACCCCTCCCGTGTTCAACCGGTGTGCACCGATCCTCTATGAAATGGCCTACCTCTCCTTGCGGTAGCGGAGCATGCCGAGGATTGCCAGACCCGCACCGAGGACGGCAACGGCCGCAACCTGCGGGGTTGTATCATCGGTCTTGGGGATCTCGGGTTTGGGCTCAGGCTTGGGCGGGGTGTAGGTGTTGGTGAAGGTCACCTTGCCGTCCTGCGGCACCACCTCTTTCACTACCAGCTGGCCGTCCTCGTCCACAACGACAACCTCGAAGGTGTACTCCGCGCTGTCATAGGTCATGTTATCTCCGCTGCCCTTCATCTCATATGCGGTGAAGATATACGTTCCCGCCTCGGTGATGGGAATCGCGGAGAAGACGATCTTGCCAGACGCATCATTCGTCCCGCTGGAAACCACGTTGCCGTCTTCGTCGGTAACCCTGAAGCTGAACTCGTACGCGACGAGGCTCCTGCCCTTGAGCACCTTCTCAGCCTCAAGCGTCACCTCGGTCGGCAGCGGCTTGTAGCTATTGGTGAAGGTCATGTCCCCGCCATACGTGACCTCGGTGCTCAGCGTTCCGTCGCCGTTGTCGGTCACCTCGACGGTGACGGTCTTGGAGCTGCCGTCGTAGGTGTAACCGGTCTGCGGGGTGCCGACCAGCTCGCGTACGGTGTAGACATGAGTTCCGAGGTCAACATTGCTGTAGGGAATCGTGAAGATGATCGTGCCGTCAGCGCCGTTCGTGACAGCTCCTCCAACCTGGGTATCGCCCTCGAAGAGACCGAATTCGAACTGTCCCGCAACAAGCTCGGTGCCGTTCAGGACCTTCGCGGCCTCGATCTTCGCTTCACCGAAAGCCTCGTAGTCATTGTTGAAGACAGCGCCATCCTCGTCGTACTCGACCTCGGTGTCGAGTGTACCATCGCCGTTGTCGGTCACTATCACGGCCACCGTCTCGCTATGCCCATCATAGGTGTAGCCAGGTGCGCCTCCATCAGTCTCGGTGATGGTGTAGTGGAAGACCCTGGTCCTCGCAGCGGGCTCTGCAGGCTCGGCAGCCGGCTCTCCTGCGAGTTGGAGCATGGTGCCATCGGCACGCACGGGAGTGGCGTCTTCGTCAACCGTGTAGTACACCTCGAAGGCAATCTCGCCCGCATCGTCGCTGTTCGGCAGGCCGGTCCACGTGTGGGGTTCCCATGCGCCCGCATCGTCCCTGCGCATCTCCGCACGAAGATCGTCGCGGGGCACGCCGTTCAGATACGGCACGGCATACATGATTTCGCCTTCGATCCCGGCATCGGGGGAGAAGGTCAGGCTGACCGTCTCGGGCTCGTCCGGTGCGGGAGCGGGTTCGTCATCGAAGATGCCCACGTCGTACTTGATCGGTCCGAAGGTCACGCTTCCACCGTTGTTGGTGACCGTCGTCTCATCGGGCAGCGCGCCGCCGTCGTCCGCAGTTATGATGAACTCGAACATGTTCTGGGACGCTGCCTCGCCGTTCACGTTCTTGACCGCGTTGATGAAGACCTCGTCGCTGCCCGCCTTGTAGGTGTTGGTGAAGGTGGCGTCATCTCCGTCACCTGTCACGGTTGCCGTCAGGGTGCCGTCGCCGTTGTCCACGACCTCGACCTTCACGGTCTTCTCCGAGCCGTCATAGTCGAAGTACGTTGCGCTTCCGGCAGTCTCCTTGATCGTGTAGGTGAACGTTCCCGGTGCGCTGTACGTGATCTCGCCGAAGGTCACCGTTCCGTCAGCCGCGTTCGTCGCGTTGGGGGATGCCGGCATCGGCGTTCCGTCAGCAGCACTCAACACGAAGTTGAATGCGCCAGCCGCGAGATCCGCATGCTCAAGGAGCTTCTTGGCCGTGATCGTTGCCGTTGTCGGGTTGACAGAATAGCTGTTCGTGAAGGTGAGCGGCTCGTCCTCCGTGGAGCTCGCCGTCGCCGTCAGCGTGCCGTCGCCGTTGTCCACGACCACGACGGTCACGGTCTTGGCCGGCGTCGCGTCGTTCGTCACGCCGTCGACGGTCCCTTCCTCGGTCACGGTGTAGGCGTAGGTGCCGGGCGCCGTGAAGGTGATGGGCCCGAAGGTCACGGCCCCGCCGTCGGCGTCGGGGTTCTTGAGCTCCGCCTCGTCGGGCATCGGGGTCCCGGCCGCGGCCTCGAGCTTGAAGGTGTAGGCCTCGGTGATGTCGGGCCCGGTCAGGCCGGAGGGCACGGACAGGGCCTTCTCGACCGGGATGCTCGCGGTCGTGGAGCCCGCGCCGTAGGTGTTGGTGAAGGCCGCTGCCGCGGGCTCGCCGCCGTCGGGGATGGTGCCCTCGATGGTGTCCTGGGCGGCGGTGTATCCGGCCACGGCCGTCTCCACGATCTTGTACGCGGCGCCCGCGGGCAGGCCCGCGATGGTGACGGACTCGCCGTGCTTGAGCTCGATGGTGCCGCCGCTGGAGATGGTGCCCGTGCGGCTGCCGGTGTAATTATACTCGCCGGTCAGAGCTGCACCATTCTTATCGACCAGGGTGACGGTGAAGGTGAAGACCTTATCCTTGTCGATCTCGAAGCCGGCAGGAACCAATATCTCCTTGGAGATGGTCAGACCGCCCTTCTCGGTCGTGGTGGTCGTCGTGTTGGTCTCGACCTCGGAGTGGTTGTTCACGCTGATGGAAGCCGTGTTGGTGATGGCGTCGGCGGTCACGGCGGACTCGTCCACGGTCACCTGGAAGCTCACGGTGTAGGTGCCGGCGTCGAGCGCCCCCAGGTCCCAGGTGATGGTGCCGCCGCTCACGCTGCCGCCGTCGCTGACGGAGCCGTCGACCAGCGTGGTGTTGGCGGGCACGTCGTCGGTCACGACGACGGAGGTGCAGTCCTTGGTCAGCGTGAAGGTGACCTCGTAGGTAAGGGTGTCGCCCACCTGGGCGCTGCCGCCGTCGACGCTCTCCTCGTCGGTGTCCAGGACGTCCTTCACCGGGACGCTCGTGGTGACGGCGTTGGAGCTGGACTGGTTCTCGCCGTCGAAGACGGTGGCGGCGTTCTCGATCGTCTCGCCGTTGGCGCCCTCGTCCACGGTCACCTGGAAGGTGAT
>JAKPQM010000096.1 GCA_029546925.1 Actinomycetes bacterium | reverse complement strand
AAGAACACCTACGGCACCGGTTGCTTCATGTTGCTCCACACCGGTCGCGAGGCCGTCGAGAGCAGGAACAGCCTTGTCACGACCATCGCCGCCTCTCCTCCGGGAACCGAGGGTGTCGAGTATGCGCTCGAGGGATCGGTTTTCGTAGGCGGTGCCGTGGTGCAGTGGCTGCGCGATGAGCTCGGCATCATCCGCTCGGCAGCCGAGACCGAATATCTCGCCACAAGCGTGGAGGATACGGGCGGCGTCTACATCGTGCCGGCCTTCACGGGATTGGGGGCCCCTTGGTGGGCACCCGATGCGCGCGGCACCATCACCGGCATCACGCGCGGAACGGGCCAAGCGCAGCTGGTGCGAGCTGCCCTCGAAGCCATCGCCTATCAGGTCTCCGACCTCGCCGTCGCCATGGAGGCGGATGCGGGCAAGCCCATCGAGGTGCTCAACGTGGACGGCGGGGCGGCAGCCAACGACTTCCTCATGCAGTTCGAGAGCGACATCTTGGACCGCACGCTGCACCGTCCGCAGAACCGTGAGACCACGGCCATGGGCGCGGCCTATCTCGCCGGACTCGCCACGGGCTTCTGGAGCGGTATAGACGAGCTGCGGGGGCTTCGGGATACCGACGATGTGTTCACGCCCCAGATGGCTCCCGAGCGCCGGGCAGAGCTGCTTGCAGGGTGGCATGAGGCCATCAGGAGGACGGTATAGGGGTTGGAACTCCGGTTGGCCGGAGAATGCGTCTGGCCCGCCGCATCTCTCATCAAGAACATGCGGCAGGATGTTCCGGCGAGGCCCGCAGAAGATCCCGGGCCCCTATCCTAGGACCTCTTGGGCGATCCTCGCGCTCTCGGTAGCGTCCTTGGCGTAGTAGTCGGCCCCCACCATCTGCGCGTATTCGGGGTTGAGCACCGCACCGCCCACCATCACCTTCGCATCGGGAGCCTGCTCGCGCAAAAGCTTGATGGTGTCGGCCATGCCCGAAACCGTCGTGGTCATAAGCGCGGAAAGCCCCACGAGACGGGCATGGTGGGCGAGCACCGCATCGACGACTGCCTGGGGATCGACATCGCGGCCGAGATCGATCACATCGAAGCCGTAGTTCTCGAGCAGCATGCGCACGATGTTCTTGCCGATATCGTGGATGTCGCCGCGTACCGTGCAGAGCACGATCTTGCCCTTGCCCGCAGAGGCGGACGTGGGGCCGCTGCAGGTACGCAGCACATCGAAACCCGCTTTAGCCGCCTCGGCCGATGCCATGAGCTGCGGCAGGAAGAAGGTGCCCTTCTCGAAGCGCTCCCCCACCTCATCGAGGGCGGGTATCAGGACTTCGTTGATGATCGAGAGGGTATCGGAACCGTTCTCCAACAGCTCCTCGACCTGTCGTGGCACGGGCTCCTTGCGCCCGGCGAGGACGAGGTTTCGGATCGTCTGCTCCGCCGATGCCTCGCCGATATCACGAGCCGGACATTCCGCAGCAGCGTTCTCTGCTGCGGGGACGTTCGGCGACGATTTCGGCGAGGCAACTGCCACCGCATCCGAGCGGTTCGCATACTCTGCCACATACTTCTGCGCGGACGCATCCTCACCCGAGAGCACGCGCCACGAGTTGACAACATCCATCATGCGCGCATCGAGCGGGTTTATGATCGCCAAGTCCAGGCCCGCCGCGAAAGCCGCAGCGAGGAACGTGGCGTTCACGAGGGGGCGGAACGGCAGGCCGAAGCTGATATTGGAGACGCCGAGCACCGTGCGCACGCCCAACAGCTCGCGTTTGACGAGCGCGATACCGTCGAGGATGGCCTGCGGGGCTCTCTGGTCGGTAGAGGCTGCCATGGTGAGGCAGTCGATGGCTATATCGGAACGGGGAATCCCGAGTTTCTCGGCAGCCTCGACGATGCGCCGCGCGATGGTAAGACGCCCCCGGGCATCTTGGGGGATGCCGTCCTCGTCGAGGGTGAGTCCTACGACGGCGCAGCCATAGTGAGCAGCGAGCGGCAGCACCGCATCGAGCACGTCCTGCTTGCCGTTGCAGGAGTTGATGAGGGCCTTGCCGGGATAGGCGCGTACGGCAGCCTCGATCACGGCAGGGTCTGCGGAGTCGATCTGCAGGGGCAGCGTGGTCACCCCGGAAAGCTCGGCGCACAGGCGCAGCATCACCCGCCGCTCATCGATCTCGGGAAGTCCGGCGTTGACGTCGAGGATCTGCGCACCCGCATCGGCCTGCTTGATGGCTTCGCCCATGACGTAGTCTAACGCGCCCGTGCGCAGGGCCTCTTTCAAGCGCTTCTTGCCGGTGGGATTGATACGCTCGCCGATAACCCCCACAGAACCCGGTGCAAGGGCGACATAGCTCTGGGCGCTCGTCACCGTGAACGCATCGCAAGGGGACAGCTCGCTGGCGTGGCCCGTCCTCCTATCGCGGAGCAGGCGCTTCTCTGCCGCCGTGTAGGCGGGATCCGTACCGCAGCATCCGCCGATAATCGTGACGCCGGCATCGATCATCTCGGCAACGGCCGCTGCATAGGCATCGGGGCCGATATCGTAGACGGTCACGCCGCCCTCCACGCGCGGAAGACCGGCGTTGGCCTGCACCATCACCGGGCAGGTCGCGTATGGGATCATGCGTTTGGCAAGGGGAACCAGCGCCGCAGGCCCCAAACTGCAGTTGATGCCGAGAGCATCGACGCCGAGCGCCGAGAGTGTGATGGCGGCAACCTCGGGCGTGGTGCCCAGAAAGGTGCGTCCATCCTCGGCGAACGTCATCGTGCAGAAGATAGGCAGGTCGGAGTTCTCCTTCGCGGCAAGCACGGCAGCCTTGGCCTCGGCAAGGTCTGCCATGGTCTCGATGATGAAGAGGTCTGCACCGGCGGCATCGGCAGCACGGACCTGCTCGGCGAAGAGCTCGTAGGCTTCGTCGAACGAGCAGGTTCCCATGGGTGCCAAAAGCTGTCCGGTGGGTCCGATGTCTGCTGCCACATATCCAGCTCCGCTCGCCTTGGCACAGGCGATAGCCGCAGAGAAGACCTGCTCGACCGTGGCGGCATCGCCCAGCTTGGCGGTGTTGGCGCCGAAGGTGTTCGTGGTCACGACATCCGCTCCGGCATCAACGTAAGCTGCATGGATCGCGCGGATCTCATCGGGATCCGTAAGGCACAGGAGCTCCGGCAGCGCGCCTGCGGCAAGGCCGCGGGCTTGGAGCTGGGTCCCCATGGCACCATCGAAGAGCAGGTGCTCCTCTTTGGCGAGCACGGCGGCGAGGCGTTCGTCTTTCAGGCGGAGATTGCGCATGGATCATCCCCCCATCTACTCGAGCGAGCCCGACATACGCTCGGAACGACGGGCTGCAGGAGGGGTCTTGAAGATGCCCGTGACAGCGGTGATGCTCTTAGTGGGCACCATGAGCAGCGTATCGGTGAGGGAGATGCCGAGACGACGCTGGGCATCCACGCTGGAAAGCAAGACGGGCTGCACGGCAAGCGGCAGATCCCCGTATCCTGGCGAGAAGCGCGCATTGGCATAGAGCCCGTGTGCTGCGGCAGCGGCGATGATGCTCTTCTGACAGGCTGCCGCAGCCTCCTCCACGGCAACGGTTGCCGCTGCATCGAAGATCACGCTCGCCACGCTATCGGTGGCGGAGAGGCGCCTGAGCTCGCGTTCCACATCCATGCCCACCGTAACGGCCATGACGGCACAGGCAACCGCACCATCCATATGCTTCGCGATCGATGAGCCCGCGAGGGTGAGCGCCGTGCCCACAAGATGGATCTCGGACGTACCGTCATCGCGCACAGACCGTCCAGCCACGTCGAAGACCGCCCACGAGGAGCGCGGATGCGCGAGCTCGAGCACGCGTGCCAAGCACTCATCGATATGCGCATCGGTCTCAGGCGCGATTTCCTGCCCGCGATAGCCCATGGAGCGGAGCACCGCGCGCCGCGGGAGGGTGGGAAGGCTGTAGCTCTCCACCGCCATGCTAGCTCTTGAGATACCCGCAGGCGAGGAGGGCCTCGTAGGCCGCATCGCCGATCTCATGCCGGTTCATCGTATAGATGTGGATGCCATCAACACCGTTCGCGGCGAGATCCTCGATCTGCCCGAGAGCGTATTCGAGGCCGGCTTTCGCTTGGTCGGCAGGATCGTCGCCCACCGAGACGATACGCTTGATGACGCTCGCGGGAATGGTGGCACCGCAGGTGAAGGCCATGCGTTTGATCTGCTTGGCGCTCGTGAACGGCATGATGCCCGCGACGATGGGGACTTTGATGCGATGTCGCGTGCATGCCTCGCGGAAGGTGTAGAAGAGCTCGTTATCGAAGAAGAGCTGGGTCACGAAGAAGTCTGCGCCCGCTTGCTGCTTGGCATAGAGATGGCGCATGGACAGCTCGAAGTCCTCGCATTCGACATGGCCCTCGGGATAGCAGGCGGCACCGATACAGAACTCGGGTGCGACATGCTTGATGTAGCTGATAAGGTTCGACGCATAGGCGAAGTCCGCAACATCGCTGCCGGGAACGCGGTCGCCGCGCAGGGCGAGCACATTCGAGATGCCCGCCGCCTTGAGCGAGGCGAGGTACGCATCGATATCTGCGCGTTTCGATCCCATGCAGGTGAGATGCGCAAGCGGCTCGATCGCGGTCCTCCGCAGAAGCTCGCTCGCAACTGCCAGCGTGTTAGCGCTGTTGCCGCTCCCCCCTGCAGAGAACGTGACGGAGATCCAGTCGGGTTTATCGGCGGCAAGCGCGCAGGCCACATCGAGTGCCTGGTCGATGGGCAGATCTCCCTTGGGCGGGAAGATCTCGAATGAGAAGGTCTGCTTGGCGGCGAGGCATTCGCTGATGCGCATGGGTGCTCCTTACCGGAAACGATTGGTATTCATCTTACTCTCTTTATGCAGATATCTGAATCTGCTGTCACAGCTTTGTCATAGAGCTAGCGCGCCTGCAAAAAGGCAACCGCGACGGTCGCGAGCGCGATATAGGGTGCGAACGCGAAGGTGCCCGCCGTAGGCTTCCCAAGACGGGGGATGAGGCGATGCGCGAGCATCAGCACGCAGGAAAGGCCCGTGATGAGAAGACCCGCCTCCCAACCGAAACAGAAGCCGAGGACACCCAGGAGCTTCATGTCTCCCCCACCGATACCCGCAGAACCCATCGTACGCTCCGTGAGGTGCGCCGTAGCGAGAAGGACAGCGAGCACCGCAGCAGCACCCGCAAGCGACGCGGCAGACGCATCGAGCGCACCGCGCACATCCAGAACGGCGAGCACGCCAAGCTCTGCAAGCCTGAGGGACGCAAGCGACGCCACCACCCAGTTGGGAATGATGCGCGTCTTTGCATCATGCGCCGCAGCGTAGGCGAGCAATACCACCATCGCGGCATGTGCGATCGCATGTGAGGAGAATTCCCACGCATAGAGCATGAGGGCGGCTGACGCCGCCCCCAGACCGATCCAGATGGTGCGAGAGCGTCTCTGCACTAGTTGTAGCTCACGATCTTCGTGTTGTAGGGAACGTAGTCGTAGATGTACTTGGCATTGTCGATATGGAGGCGTACGCAGCCATTGGAGAGGTGCATGCCCAAGCGGCTATCGAGGTGATAGAACGAGTACGGCTGGTAGAGCGTGGAATGGAACAGGTAGTCGCCGTAGAACTGGGTGTACCAGTAGCAGGCATGGCCCTGATCGGAACCGAAGGTATATCCCTTCGCGCCCACGTAGTAGGTACCGCGCACGGTGGGCGTGGAGCTCTTGCCGTTGGAGCAGCGGAAGTAGCGTTCCATGAGCCAGCGGCCGCCCTCGTACCTGAAGACGCCGACCCAGCACTCATCGTTGTCGAGCAGGATCAGCCAGTCGGTGGGAGAGCTGTAGCCCTGAGCGCGTTTGTACATGGAGAGCTGGGAGGCCGACATGGTGAGCGTGCCGTACCGGTAGCTCGTGGACTCGAAGATGAAGCGCTGGCCGTCGTTCGAGGCGTTGTTCTGGATGTTGGCATTGGCGGAGTTGCTGGGCGCGCCCCCCGCGACGGAGATCACCACATTGCTGTCGAGGGCGCTCACGATGCTGAAGGAGCCGTCATGGTTATAGACGAGATTCCACCTCTGGCCTGCGGAGGAGCTCGAGGAAGCCTGCTCGACGTTCGTGCCGGGAGCAGCGGAGTTGCCCGCAACGGCAAGCGGCAGCTCGGAGTGGGCATTCAGGATCTTGTAGGTGCCATCGGACTGGCGCTGGAAGTACCACTTCTGGTTGCCGCCCGCGTTGTTGGCGTAGGAGATGACGTTGCCGCCGCTCCTGGTGGACTTGCCGGATACATCGAGCACCAGATTGGCATTGGCCTCGAACTCGATGTAGTAATAGCCGTTCGCGATTGGATGGGTCTTCGTGAGCGAGAAGCTCTGCGCCGAGGTACCGTTAGCCGTCCAAATCTCGATATTGGTACCGGCCTTGCTGCCGCAGCTCGTAACGTCGAGCATCATGCCGGAGGCCACGTTCTGGAACATGACCCGGCCGCCGGAGTAGGAGGGAATCCACTGGGCGGCGGCATTGCCGGCATCGATCGCCTGCTGGCTGACATTGGCACCGAGGCCGGTACCCTCGGCAGCCAGATAGGCGCCGGACATGACGGCTTGGATGGTATAGGTATTCTGCTTGCCAGCGACCAGCATGATGTCCCATTTCTGGTTCTGGCCGCCGTTGTCAGTCCAAAGGGCGACGTTGGCGCCGCTGTTGCGCGACTGGCCGGATACGTCGAGGCGCATCTGGGAGTTGGTCGCGGGCGTGATCTCGTAGAGGCCCTCGTTGAGAAGATCGATCCTCCGGAGGAGCTGGAACTGCTGGGTGGTACCACCTGTGGCAGCATCGCCATAGACGTTGGCGCCCTTCCCAGAGCCAGCCACGGTCACGACGAGGCCGGAGGCCACGTTGGTGAGGGTGTAGGAGCCGTTCGAGTTCAGGATGACCGAGAAGAGCGAGCTCAGATCGGAAGAG
>JAKPQM010000061.1 GCA_029546925.1 Actinomycetes bacterium | reverse complement strand
TCATCATCGCCCAGCAGCAGGCGCTCTGCTCATCGCCTGCGGCCGACCTTCCCGATGGCCTCGGCGCCACCGTGCATGCCAACATCGAGCGCGAGCTCGACGAGATGATGCTCTTCCGCAAACGTTCCCGCACGGTTGCCGACTACCGTCCCGCAGACGAGGTCCTGCTTGGAAGCGATGCGGTGCTCTTCGCCATCGACAAGCTCTACGAGCGGGCTATCCCCGCCGCCTTCGGGCGCGAGATCGCGCCCACCGCCTTCTCCATGGCAGTGCGCCTGTTCCGTCTGGCCAACCGCCTCTTCTGGTCGCCCAGGGGCGCCAAGCGCGCGCTCATCGGCAGCGTCGAGCGCCTCGCCAAGCGCGTGCCGCTCTCGTTCTACTGCGCCATGAGCCATCGTGCCGCCCCCGCAAGCGCCACGCGCCTCGACAACCACGAGCGTGGCGTATGGCAGCATCCGTATCTGCCTAAGACCAGCACGGACAGCTTCCTCGACCTCTACGATCGTGCACGGGATGCGGTTCTTCCCGCCGAGAAGGCCTTCTTTTCCGAGCCCTTCTCGATGGGGGATGCCTGCACGCTCACCCGTGGGCTCAACTTCTCGGGAAAGCCTGTCGAGGGAGGTTGGTGCAATTGAGCTTGTTCTTTGGAAATAGTTCCTCCGTGCGCACGAAGGAGCTCGAATGTGTCACCCTAGCATACGATACGTGTTGGGGGGACACGGGGGTCGCTATGGCTTATGACATACTTGCGCGCATCACCGGACCGCGCGATCTGGATGCGTTGTCGCTCGGCGAGCTCGATCGACTCGCCGGGGAGGTGCGCGATGCCATCGTCAAGCGCGTGGATGCCGTGGGCGGGCATCTGGGTTCAAATCTCGGCGTGGTCGAGGCCACGATCGCACTCCATCGGGTCTTCGATTCCCCGCGCGACCGCATCATCTTCGACACCTCCCACCAGTGCTATACGCATAAGATGCTCACCGGCCGCGCCTACGGCTTCTTCGATGAGAGCCGCATGGACGAGATCTCGGGCTTCACCAACCCCGAGGAGTCCGAGCACGACTGGTTCAGGTGCGGCCACACCTCCACCTCCATCAGCTTGGCCTGCGGCTTCGCCAAGGCCCGCGACATCCTCGGCCAGACGCACAACGTGGTCGCTTTCATCGGGGACGGCTGCCTGTCGGGCGGCGAGGCCTTCGAGGGCCTCGATAACTCCGCCACGTTCAAGACCAACCTCATCATCATCTTGAACGATAACGAGATGTCCATAGCCGAGGATCAGGGCGGCATCTACGGCAACTTCGCCGAACTCCGCGCCACAGGCGGCCGCTCCGCGCGCAATTTCTTCTCGACCTTCGGGTTCGACTACCGCTATGTCGAGAACGGCAACTCCATCGCCGATCTCATCGAGGCGTTCGAGCAGGTCAAGGATATCGATCATCCGATCGTGGTGCACATCCACACGACCAAGGGCAAGGGTGTCGAGTGGGCCGAGCGCAACAAGGAGGAGGCGCATTCCGTCAAGGCCAAGGGCTCCTCCCCCTCCGGCGAGACGTACACCGCCATCACGCGTGCCCGCATGCTCGAGAAGATGGCCGCCGATCCCTCTATCGTGGTCGTCAATGCGGGAACGCCGGGCGGGGCCGGCATCACCGCCGATTTCCGAGCCGCCATCGGCGACCGCTACGTCGACGTTGGTATCTGCGAGCAGCATGCCGTGACCTTCTCGGCGGGCCTCGCGTGCGGCGGTGCCAAGCCGGTCTATTTCGTGGCGAGCACCTTCCTCCAGCGTGCCTACGACCAGATCGTCCAAGACCTCGCCCTCAACCAGAGCCCCGCGACGGTCCTCGTGTTCCAAGCGGGCTTCTCGTCGATCGACGCCACCCACCTGGGGGTGTTCGATCTTGCCTACACGGGCAATGTCCCCGGCCTCACCTGCCTTGCCCCCGCCACTGCCGAGCAGTTCATCGCCATGCTCGACTGGTCGATCGATATTGCCGACCGTCCGGTCGTCATCCGCGTGCCGGATAAGGTGGTGCATGGGCGCGAAGCGGTCTTCTCCGACGCCGATGTCGCCCGCTTCGAGGTGAAGCACGAGGGCGGCGATGTCGCGCTCGTTGCGCTCGGCCCCACGCTCGAGCTCGCGGGGCTCGTCTCCGACGAGCTCTCCGCGCGCTACGGCATCGTGCCCACCATCATCTCGGCCACCACCTATTCCGCGCTCGACCGCCAGCTCCTCTTCGCCCTCGAGGACGGGCACCGCTTGGTCGTGACGCTCGAGAACGGCGTCCTCTATGGCGGCTTCGGCGAGAAGGTCGCCCGCGTGCTGGGCCGTACCCCTCTGCGCGTGCTCTGCTACGGCGGCACCAAGGAGTTCGTCGACCGTGTGAGCACCAAGGAGCTGAACGAGCGCTATCATCTCGAGCCCGAGGCGCTCGCCGCCGACATCGCAGAGATCCTCTAGGTTCTCCCATGGCGACCTACGTATTCTCCGATATCCATGGCCACGCGGAACCTCTGCGGCGCCTGCTCGACCGCATCTCCCCCGAGGACGATGATCGCTTCTACTGCCTCGGCGACATGGTCGACCGGGGGCCGGCGCCGCTCGATGTGATCGAGCTCGTGCGCATGCTTCCCAACGTGTGCGTCCTCTCAGGCAACCATGAGATCCTCATGCTCGATTGGATCCATCGTCCCAACAGCTTCGACAGCCTCCTCGACTGGTCGATCAACGGGGGGGTCGTGACGAAGGCCGCCTTCGAGCGGCTCGATCCCTCGAAGCGCTCCGAGCTCGTCTCTTGGCTCGAGGCGCTGCCCGCCTACGCCGTCTGCGCGGTTTCGGGCAGGATATACGTGCTCGTGCATGCGGGCATCACGCCGTATCGGGGAACTGCCCGTGATTGGGACGAGGATGCCCTGCGCGACATGCTCTCCGAGACCGATCCGCAGGTCCTCATATGGGTGCGCGAGCAGTTCTGGGAGCACCCCACCGGCCTGGTCGACGAGACGGGCGCGGGTCCCATCGTCATCGCGGGCCATACGCCCTCACGCTACCTCATGCGGATGGATGCCGTCACCGATCGCCCGCCGCTCGATGGGGATGGGCTGTGCCAGAGCGTCCGCGTGGGAGACCCCGAGGCCTGCGGCGGCATCTGGGATAAATGGGATATCGATTCGGGCTGCGCGGGCGGCGCGGGCTTCGGCAAGGTCACCATCATCCGCCTCGACGATGGTGCCGAGTTCACAGAACCCATCGCGAGCGGAGAATAGCGTGGCCGAGCGCGCACGCATCGCCCACCCCTTCGGACCGCTCTACGATGAGCGATCGCGCGTGCTCATCCTCGGCAGCTTCCCCAGCCCCAAATCGCGCGAGCAAGCCTTCTTCTACGGCCATCCGCAGAACCGTTTCTGGCGCGTCATCGCTGCCGTGCTCGGGTCGGATGCGCCCGTGACGATCGACGAGAAGCGCGCCTTCTGCTCTGCCAACCGTATCGCGCTCTGGGATGTGCTCGCCCAAGTCGATATCATCGGCGCATCCGATGCTTCCATCAGAAACCCGAAGGCCAACGATCTCGCGCCCATCCTTGCTGCCGCCCCCATCGAGCGGATCTTCTGCACGGGTGCTGCGGCGGGGCGTCTCTACAAGCGGCTGATCGAGCCTGCGCTGGGCATCCCTGCCGAGGTGCTCCCCTCGACAAGCCCCGCGAATGCCGCGATGACCTTTGAGCGACTCGTTCGCGCCTATGCCCCTCTCGCCGATATTCTTCTGCGACAATAAAGAGTTGACGAACCCATGAAACGGAGCACCCATGGCAGATTCGACAACTTCCACTTCCACTACCTCTAACCTGCGCGTATCGGCCCGTGGCTTCCTCCATGGGTCCGTAGGCATAGAGCGGCTTCGCGGCGGTGCCTTCAGGCCCTTGCGTATCACACCCGAGCAGCTTCGCGTCCTCGGCAGCGTGGCCGCGCTGCGACCCGGCCAATTCCGCGGCATGGCAGGCTGCACTGCGGGTATCTCGCTCGAATTCGAGACCGACGCCTCGACCATCTCGATCGGCGTGCGCCATATCCCCGCTCCCCGGGGCACGCGTTTCGTGCAGGGCGAGGTTGCCAAGGTCGACCCGAAGGGCGTCGCCATGATCGAGGACTTCTCGGTGGAGATGGATGGCAGCCTCCACCAGTATCTGCAGTATTTCGAGAGCTCGTTCTACATCGATGTCGCGAGCAACACCGGGCGGCTCCCCGGTTTCGGCGTTGCGCATAGGTTCCGGGTTTGGCTTCCCGTCATGTCGGGCGTCGAGCTCGGCGACATCACGTGCGACGGCTCGTTCATCGAGCCGATCCCCGCACGCAGGAGCCTGCTCGTGCTCGGCGACTCCATCGTCCAAGGCTATGTGGCGACCACGCCCGCATACGCGTGGCCCGCGCGCCTTGGAAAGCTCCTCGACGCCGATGCCATCAACCAGGGGATCGGCGCCCATGTGTTCCAGCCCTACACCGTCCCGCGCCTTGATGAGGCGCCGTTCGCGGTCGTGGTGTCCTACGGAGAGAACTATCGCCACGAAACGCTCTCCCTCACGCGCATCGAGGCCGATGTGCGGGCCTACCTCGCCGAGCTTGCCCACGTGTTCGAGGGCGTTCCCGTCTTCGTGGCAAGCCCCCTCTGGCATAACGAGCAGGCGTCGCCCTCTGCGAATCCCGAGAGCCTCCTCTTCGTGCGCCTGCTCCTCGAGGAGCTCTGCTGCGATCACGGCTTCACCTTCATCGACGGCGCGAAGCTCCTCGACGCCGATCCGGCGCTCTTCGCCGACGGCTACGAGCATCCCAACGATGCGGGATTCTCCCAGATCGCCCAGCGTCTCGCCTACATCATGGAAGACGTGCTCGAAGACGAGGGACAGCGCCGCGCGCGTGCGCTCGAGATCCTCTCGCATGAGCCCATGACGGCGTTCCCGCTCGCCGAGCAGATCCGCCGGGGCATCGGCCGCGTCGTGGTGGCCGAGAAGAACGTCATCTTCTTGAAAGGCGGAGACGCCAACCAGACGCTCTATGCCACCGAGCGCACTGCAGGGCGCAATGTGCTCGCATCCTGCGTCGCCCCTACCGTGCTCTGCATGCTCGGACGGGTCGCGTTGCGCGATGCGCAGTACATCCTCGGCATGCATCATCTCTCGCCCTGCTATCTGGTGGTCTACGAGAAAAGCACGCCGCCCGCCTACGACCGCGCGCTCGATATCCGCCCGCTCGATAGGAGCCATATGCAAGCCGTCCTCGAGGGCTACACGCATCCCGAGTACCTTCGCGAAGGGGATCTCGAGGGGCTGCTCGACGCGGGCAAGATCCTCGGCGGTTTCGAGAAAGGAGAGCTCGTGGGCTTTATCGGCGAGCATCCCGAGGGCAGCATCGGCATGCTCGAGATCTTCCCGAAGTTCCGCCGCAAAGGATGGGCGTATGCGCTCGAGGCAGCCAAGATCGAGAGCCATCTGCGCCAGGGCTTCGTACCGTGGGTGGAGGTCTGGCCCGATAATACCGTCTCGCTCAAGCTCCAGGAGAGCCTCGGCTTCACGTTCTACCCGCCCGAGGGAATGACCTTCATGAACACCCCTGCGTACGATTAGCCGCGTTTTTGTCAGGTCGCTGCGCTATCGTGGTCCCGATAGGAAAGGGGTTGCCATGGCACGTAACAAGGCACTTGCCGGCGCCGTCTCGCGCCGCCTTTCGGAGGAGGTCGAGCGCGGCGTCGCCGCCCAGCTCAGCTGCGGCCAGCTTTCCGAGTTCGCCGCGCATGACGCCGACGCCATCCGCCGCAATGCCGAGCGCGACGCCACCACCGTGCTCCGCCCGGCATTTCTCCGCGATGCCGAGAAGATCATCCACCTGCCGTTCTACAACCGGCTCGTCGGCAAGACCCAGGTCTTCTCGTTCAGGGCCAACGACGATCTCACGCGCCGCGGCCTGCATGTCCAGCTCGTAGCCCGCGTGGCGCGTGACATCGGCAGGGCGCTGGGCCTCAATCTCGACCTCATCGAGGCCATCGCCCTCGGGCACGACATCGGCCATACGCCCTTCGGCCACACGGGCGAGCATTATCTCAACGATGTCTTCCATGCGCGCACGGGACGTTGGTTCTTCCACAACGTGCAGAGCGTGCGCGTGCTCGACGGCCTCTGCAAGCGCAACCTCTCACTCCAGGTGCTCGACGGCGTTATCTGCCATAACGGCGAGTTCGAGCAGCAGCGCTTCTCTGTAAGCGGCCTCTCCACCTTCAAGGCGTTCGATCGCGACGTGGTCGCGGCCTGCTGGCGTTCGGGCAACGAGGTCATCGAGCATCTGCAGCCTATGACGCTCGAGGGCTGCGTGGTGCGCATCTCCGATATCATCGCCTATGTGGGCAAGGATCGCCAAGATGCCATCCGCGCCGGCATCTGCGACGAGACGACGTTCGACGATGGCCTTGGCGGTGCTTACAACGCTTGGGCGCTCGGTGCCTTCTCGGCGGATGTGGTCGAGAACTCGTTCGGCAAGGACCATATCGAGATGAGCGAGCCGGCGTTTCTCGAGTTGGCCCGCGCCAAGCGCGAGAATTATCTCAAGATCTACGGAACCGGCGAGGTGAGCGGTGATTTCTCGCACGAGATGGGCGAGCTCTTCGCGGCGATGTACGATCGCATCATGTCCGACCTCATGGGCGGCAACACCGAAGCCCCTGTCTTCAGGCACCATATCCGCTTCGTGAATGGATGGCTGGGCCATTACGGTGAGGCGTACGATTGGTCGGATGATCTCCATCAGACCACGGTCGACTACATCGCGTCCATGACCGATGACTATTTCATGTCCTATGCCCAGCATCTCTTTCCCGAGAGTGCCCGCCTGTTTCCCAAGCGAGACCACTTCTAGCCGATGCCCCGGATGCGTTCCGGCCTTTCGTTGGAGGGGCCATGGCATCAGAACGTCCCTGCCCGCGCGCGGAACGCCGAAATCTGCCCCCGCAGAGCCCGTGTCCACAGGTTTTCGTGGACACAGGCCTTCTCGTGCCATCATTCTTGTGGACGGAGCCCCTCCCTGCCGCATAGCCGGAGAATGGCGGATCGAACGGCTCAGCGCCCCTTAGGCGTCCGCTGCGGGAGGTCGTCTTCGTGGCGGGCGTTGGTGTGCACGTCGATACGGCGTAGCTTGAATTTGTCGTAGAGGATGCGCTGGCTGGAGTAGAAGCCCGAATAGCCCGAGAGCACATAGGAAAGCCCGCAGCAGAGCGCATAGAAGATCAGGCCGTTCGCCCCGAAGAGCTCGACTGCGAGGATGATCGAGGCGATGGGGCAGTTCACCGCACTGCAGAAGACCGAGATAAGGCCGATCGCCGCCGCAAACCCCGCAGGGATGCCGATGAGGGGGCCCACGGTGCAGCCGAAGCAGGCGCCGATGAAGAAGCAGGGGACCACCTCACCGCCCTTGAAGCCTGCGGAGAGCGTGATGACCGTGAAGATGATCTTCCAGATGAACGCCAAGGGCTCCGCCTCGCCCTGCTCGATGGCGCGGACGATGATACCCATGCCCGCGCCGTTGTAGTCCTGTGTGCCCACAAGCAGCGTGAGGCCCAAGATGATCGCGCCGCCCACCGCAGCCCTGATCCAAGGATTGGCGATGAGACGGTGCGCTGCATGCTCCGTGCGGCGAAGGGCCTCGCAGAAAACGATGGCGAGCATGCTGCAGAGCCATGCCAGCACGGCCGCCGTCACGACCATGACGGGCGTCATCTCGGGGACGGTGACCGAGAAATGGGTGGGTGCGATTCCGAGGAAAAGCGCTGTCGCATAGGCTGCGAGCGAGGCTGCGAAGCAGGGGATGAAAGCCGCATGGTGGAGGGCGCCCACGCTGATGACGGCCATGACGAAGACGGTGGCTGCAACCGGCGTGCCGAAGAGCGCCGAGAAGAACGCGGCCATGCCCGCCATCGTCGCGGTGCGCTGATCGATCTCGTCGAAGCGGAAGAGGCGTCCCGCACCGAGTCCGATGACGCCGCCCATCTGGAATGCGGCTCCCTCCCGACCCGCCGAACCGCCCGAGAAGTGCGTGACGATGGTGGCGAGAAAGATCGCGGGCAGCAGCTCGAGCTCGATGCCCTCTCCGGTCTGCACGTGGCCGATGATGGTATCGGTTGAGAGGCCCTCGACCTTGAAGATGCGATAGATCGCCACGGCGAGAAGGCCTGCTGCGGGAAGGGTGAAGATAACCCATGGATGGGTCTCACGGAAGACGGTGACGACTTCGATGCCGATATGGAATGCCGAGCCGAGAACACCGCAGAGCGTGCCGATGGCTGTCGAGACGACAATCCAGCGCCCCAGCGTCCTGGCGTCTTCGATGTAGGTTTTGAAATGGCCCGTAAACGACATGCTCTCAGCCAGCTTTCCAAAGGCGGGACATGCTCTCTCCTAGAGAATACGCCATTTCGGATTCGGTTGGCACTGCGTATCGATGGGGTCCTAGTATCCCTCTGCAGTACGCTGCTTGCGGTTGGCGATGCGCTTCTCCGCCCCGGCCCACTCGCTGCGCTCCTCGTCGCTTACCAGCTCGAGTCCCCACTGCACCGGCTGCGGATGACCGTCCGAATCAACGTGGACCTCGGTGAGATAGGCGTCGTTGATGAGGTGGCGCTCGCCGGTCGCCACCTCCTCGACGTACGCCTCCACACGCACCTCCATCGAGGTGGTGCCCACGTACGTGACGCGCGCCCGCACGACCACGATATCGTTGAGGAGTGACGCATGTTTGAACACAAGCGAGTCGACGCAGGCTGTGGTGATCGATCCTCCGCAGTGCCTGCGCGCTGCGATACCCGCAGCGGAGTCGATCCATTCCATAAGCCTCCCGCCAAACAGGCGGTTCTCGCCGTTGATGTCCTTGTGATGCACGGTGAACGTGGCCTCTATCTCGGAATCGGCGACACGCTTCGTGCCCTTGGGGTAGCTTCGCTCCATCTCCATCCTCTCCTCGGCCCGGCTCCTCTAGATGTCCTCGACCGCGAGGCGCACGACCTCGTAGGCGCCCCGGTAGATACCCAGCTCGTCAGCCTCTTCGATATGTCTGCACATGTCGATGATAATCGATCGGTCGGCCTGCATGGAGTCGATCATGGCGAGCAGCTCGTGGGTCTCGTCGATCTCGTAGGTTCCATCGCCGATCTCAGCCGAGCGGATAGCGCCCCAGGCTTCGTGTCCGCCCACACGGTGGATCATGAGCTTGGGCACGGGGTAGAAGGACAGTTCGCTCGGTTTGGTCACCAGTACATCGGAGCAGCGCATGAGGATGTTGGTGGCGTAGACAGCAGAGAATATGCCGGTGTCGCAGAAAGCATGGATGCCGCCGACATTTTCGGTGAGCGCCGCTCCTGCGAACGATGCCGTTTCGGAGAAGGCGTCGAAGTGCGTCGTGGCAAGCGGCGCGAGGCCTTTGACCGAGGCGCAGAGACGCTTCCAGACCTTCTCGTGGTCGCCCACGTTGATGAAGAGCGTTGCCTCGCCGCAGACCACGTAGGGGATGAGCTTCTCGATGATGGCCGAGAAGAGCTTTGCCTGCGCACCGGCCCCGCCCACGGTGATGAGCCAGCGCACAGGGCCGCCGTGCTCTGCACGCGCCCGGCGTGCGGCGCAGTCGGTCGCGATGTTTGCCACGAGCTCGTGGTCGATGTAGTGGCCGGTATAGCGGACGGCCCCATCGGGCATGGGTTTCAAGGCGCGCTTGGGATCCATGCCCCGCAGCTGCTTGTAGCCGAGATAGGCCGACGGTGTCTGCACGGCGTGAACGGAGCCCTCGGCAAGGTGCAGGGCCATGGGCCAGTTGTCGGGGATGGCGTTCACCACATGGGTGAGCCCGGCATGCACGGCGGCCTGCGCCGGCCACACGTGCGTGGCGATATAGGGCACATCCTTGGGAAGGTCGCGGAAGAGGGGAACCATGAGCTCCGCTTTTTTCTGGTCGCTCGCATTATAGGCGAGTTTGCGGAAACCCTCGGAATTGAGCGGCTCCCAATAGAGGGCGTTGAAGGGCGGGATCTTCTGGGAAAGGCGCGAACCCAGGGAGTAGAGGTCGTTCTGGTAGCCGATCAGCTTGGAACAGGTGGTCTCGGGAAACGAGCTGAGATCGAACCAGTAGGGGGTGTATCCCATGGAATGGGCGGCGCTCGCCATGGCCATGGCGATGCGGTAGTGGCCGAATCCCATGCGGATGTTGCCCACGACGACGGGTTTGCCGGCGCTCTCATCGAAAGAGAGGGAGCCGGTCCCCTCGGGAGCCATCACGAGGTTCTTCACCCCGAGGCGCTCGCCGATGACGGGAAGGTTCGAGACTGCAAGATGGTAGACGGCTTGGGAGTCATCGCCGAACCGCTTGATGAAACCCTCCTTGGACGCGCATGCGGCACGATAATCCGCGTCCGCGATCTCATTTGCGAAAATGACCCTCGACCTATCGGCCATGCTCCCACCCGATTCTCTCTTGACGTGCTTTTCCGAAAATGATAGTTTGACTATCAGGTTGATAGTCAAACTATCATTTTTCGAAATGAGCGTCAAGAGAAAGCCGGAGCGAAGATCATCATGCGTCCATTCGTCGAGCTAACGCATCCCTCGGAGATCGTGAACCGCAACGCATATGCGATCACCTGCGCAGCGGCCCTGTTCCTGCGCGACGGCATCGCGTCCGTCCGTATGACCGATATCGCCGATGCCGCAGGTATCGGGGTAGCGACGCTCTACCGCCATTACAAGACGAAGACCAAGATCGCCATCCACGCGGGCACGCTCATGTGGAACCGCTTCAACGGTCGGATCCGCCGCTCCATCGAGGCGGACGAGTTCCTCGCCATGAGCGGTGCCGAACGCCTGTCGATGCTTCTCGGGAAGTATATCGATGCCTACACCGCGCACCCTGATTTCGTGCGCTTCATCGATGAGTTCGATCACCTGATGCTCGCCGAGCACCTCGCCCCCGCAGAACTCAAAGCCTACGGAGGGGCGATCGACTCGTTCTACGTTATCTTCGAGGATGCCTACCAGCTTGGTCTTGCCGACGGCACCATCACGCGCGAGGTCGATTTCGGCGTCTTCTACCGTACGATCGCGCACGCGATGATGGGGGTTGCCCAGAAGCTTGTCCGCGGCGAGATCATCCCCTCGGATGATTTCTCACAGGGACGGCGCGAGCTGGAATGCATCGTTCAGATGGCTCAGCGCACATTGGGCATTGCTGACGCGGAATAAGGATACCGAAGTAGGGAGAACTTGATGGAAAAAAGACTTGCCGACGGCCGCATCCTGCGCAATTTCGCGATCGGCCAGTTGGGTTGGGCGATCCTTTCGGGCGTGGTGAGCAATTGGCTCCTGTTCTTCTATATGCCCAGCGAGGAGACCATCGCGCTGGGCATGCCGCTGTTCATCACCCAGGGCATCGTCTTCGCGGGCATGACGATCATCGGCCTCATCACGGCATTCTGCCGCCTTGTCGACGGCTTCATCGATCCCTTCATCGCCTCGCGGTCCGACTCGCTCGACCATAGGCTCGGTCGCCGCATCCCGTTCATGCGCTATGCTGCCGTGCCTTTCGGTGTCATGGCGGTCGTCGTGTTCACGCTGCCCGGCACGGGCAACGAGATCTTCAACAATCTCGCCCTGCTCGCCTCGCTCGTGCTCTTCTATGTCGCGCTCTCGCTCTACTGCACGCCCTTCAACGCGCTCATCCCCGAACTCGGCCGCACGCAGGAGCTGCGCGTGAACATCTCGACCTATATCTCGGTCACGTATTTCATCGGTACCGCGGTGGCCTACCTCGTGCCCACCATCGCCGGCCTCATCGCAGGTGCCGTGGGCATCGCTCATGCCTATCGCATCACCATCGCCATCCTCGCCGCCATCGCCATTGCCTGCATGCTGGTTCCGGCTTTCACCATCGATGAGGACACCTACGCCGTGACCGAGCCCTCCACCACCCCCATGGGCGCCTCGGTTGCAAAGACCTTCTCGAACCGGGATTTCCAAGTCTTCGAGATCTCCGATGTCCTCTACTGGGTTGCCATCACGATGTTCCAGACCGGCATGCCCTTCTACGTCACGAGCCTCATGGGCCTCGATGGCTCAATGAATTTCGTGCTTTTCGCGGGCATGACCGTCATCAGCCTCGTCTTCTACGCGCCTGTCAACATCCTCGCCAAGAAGATGGGCAAGAAGAAGCTCGTCGCCTTCGCGTTCTTCTTCTTCTGCATCGCCTTCGCCATCACCACGGTCTGCGGCAAGTTCGGTATCCCCGCGCTCGTCTGGGGCGGTGCCGTTGCCGTGATCGCCGCCGTCCCCATGGCCGTCCTCGGCATCCTGCCCCAAGCCGTCCTCGCCGATATCGCCGAGTCCGACGCCGTGAAGACGGGCGAGAATCGCGAGGGCATGTTCTATGCCGCCCGCACCTTCTCGATGACGCTCGGCCAGTCGCTTGCCATGATCTTGTTCTCGTCGCTCGCGACGATCGGCGGCGGCCTCGGCTACCGCATGACGGCGCTCGTTGCCACCGTGTTCTGCCTGCTCGGCGGCCTGGTCTTCACGCGCTACGACGAGGGACGCATCCTCGATGCCATCGCGGCCGGCACCTCCGCGAGCAAGGAGTAGGCGATGGAACCCATCTTCTCAGTCAGCTTCGAGCTCGCGGGCGAGGAGCGCACGCTCACGCTTTCCTCCGACGGCACCGCCTATCCTGCGGATGCCGTTGCAGAGCTGGGTGTTTCCCTGACGAAAGGCTCGCAGTCGGGTATCTGGTGCCTCATGGCCAACCCCACGGTCGAGCTGACCGTGCGCACCATCCGCGCCGAGCTTCCCGTCGACCTGCGTGCCATCGACGTCATCTACCATAACGGCTATCAGTCTTGGACCGATAGCTTCGAGCGTCGGGCAAGCTGGGCCATGCCGGGCCTTTTGCACGTGCCGCATGCCGTGGTCGACAGCCACGTCCTCGACGGCAGCGGCGATTACCGCTTCACCCCCTACAAGCTCATCCCGGGCGAGCAGCACGGCTTCACCTATTGTTACCTGCGTACGGGAGAGAGGGTCACGCTCGTGGGCTCGCTCAATGAGGACGAGGGATTCACCACGGTCTTCTCATCGTGGGGCAACGGCAGCCTCACCTTGGATAAGGAGCCTCCCGCCCACCCCCTTGCACCGGGAAAGGAGTGCAAGCTCGCCGCCTTCATCATCACCACGGGCACGCTCGATGAGTGCCTGGAGAGCTGGCTTTCCCATGCGGGCATCAAGCCCCGCCCCGCCCGCCCCCTCATCGGCTTCACCAGCTGGTACCGCCATTACGCGGATATCAGCGCGCCTGCGCTCGAACATGACCTTGCCGGCCTCGTGCAGGTGCTCGAAGGCTGCGATACGGCCGGTGCGGACGTGGCGTTTCAGATCGATGACGGCTATGCCAAGGTGGGCGATTGGCTCGATATCGATACCGGGAAGTTCCCCGAAGGCCTAGCCTCCTTTGCCGCCAAGGTTTCCGAGCAAGGTTTCATCCCCGGTCTTTGGCTCGCGCCGTTTCTCTGCGAGCGCGGATCGAGGCTCTTCTCCGAGCATCCTGAGTGGCTTTTGCGCGATGAGCGCTTCGGTTTGGTCGCCACCGGGGGCAATTGGAGCGGTGCGGTGGCGCTCGACACCCAGAATCCCGAGGTGCGCGCCTATATCACGCACACCCTGCAGACGGTCGTGCGCGACTGGGGCTTCAAGCTCCTGAAACTCGACTTCCTTTTCGCGGCATGCATGCTTCCCCATGCCGGCCTCAACCGAGCCCAGCTCATGGTGGACGGCCTCGAGCTCATCCGCGCGGCGGTGGGGGAGGACGTGGCCCTTCTGCTCTGCGGTGTGCCGCTCGCCCCGGCGTTCGGCCGCTGCGAGTACTGCCGCATCGGTTGCGATGTGGGCCTCGATTGGGACGATGCCGCCTACATGCGCCTGCTCCATCGCGAACGCGTGAGCACGCGCCTCTCGCTGGCCGATACGCGCGGGCGCGCCCATCTCGACGGGCTCGTCTTCGGAAACGATCCCGATGTGTTCTTCCTGCGTGACGACGTGCGCCTCTCCACCCAGCAGAAGGACCTGCTCATGAACACCGCTGCTGCATCCGGCTCGGTTCTTCTCACCTCGGATGATATGGGCGCATGGGATGACTTCCAGCGCGAGCGCTATTATGATGTTCTTACCACCTTCTTGAGGAGGGAGCGTCGATGAGCCGCGCTCTGCTTGCAGCGGGTTTCGCGGAGACGTTCGGGAATGCGCCCGAGCGCGCCGTCTATGCCTGCGCCCCCGGACGTACGGAACTGGCCGGAAATCACACCGATCATGAGGGCGGCCATGTGATCGCCGCTGCCGTCGACCGCTCTGTCGAGCTGGTCTGCGAGCGCACGGAGGGGTGCGAGGCGCAGGTGGTGAGCAAAGGATATGATCCCTTCACCATCCGTCTCGACACGCTCGAACCCCAGGCAGCCGAGCGGGCGACCACTGCATCGCTCGTGCGCGGCGCCTGCCATGTCGCCGCGCAGCAGGGCGGCACGGTCGGCGGTTTCAAAGCCTATATCACGAGCAGCGTCGCGGTGGGCAGCGGCCTTTCGTCCTCGGCGGCTTTCGAGCTTGCCGTGACCTCGGCGCTCTCGGTGCTCTTCGATGCCGAGGAGCTGCCCGCTCTCGATCGCGCACGTGCCGCCCAGGCCATCGAGCACGACTACTTCGGAAAGCCCTGCGGTCTCATGGACCAGGCTGCGAGTGCCCTCGGATCCATCCAGCACATGGATTTCTCCCGGAGCGATCGACCGCATGCCGAGCTGCTCGATTTCGATTTTTCCGAGGCAGGCTATGCCATCTGCCTTGTGCACGTGGGTACGAGCCACGCCGATCTCGTGGATGCCTATGCCGCCATCCCGCGCGAGATGCAGCAGGTCGCGCGCGTCCTCGGCGCTTCGCGCCTCGGCGAGCTGGCGCCCGAGACGATCATCTCCCATGCCGCCGAGATCCGCCGCGCAACCTCCGACCGTGCTCTTCTCCGCGCGCTCCATTATGTGCGCGAGGAGCGCCTCGTCGCCGAACGGGCAGAAGCGCTGCGCGCTCGCGATATGGCCGCCTTCCTCGAGCTCACACGCTTCTCCGGTGCGAGCTCCGCGATGTACCTGCAGAACATCTCGCCTTCGGTCGAGGAGCAGAGCGCGATGATCGCCCTCGCCCTTGCCGAGGAGTTCCTAGGTGCGGACGGAGCGTGCCGCATACACGGCGGCGGCTTCGGCGGAACCATCCAGGCGTTCGTACCGCTCATGCGCGTGGAGGACTTCTCACGGGCCATGGATGCCGTCTTCGGTGCGTCATCCTGCGAGGCATATTCGATCGAGCATGAGGGAGCATACGCGCAATGGATGTAGGACGCGCCGCAACCGGCCTGATCCTCTATGCGCGCGGATGCGCGCTCATCGAGGAGCAGGATCTTGTCTGGGCCTATAACCGCGTGCTCGAATGCATCGGTGCGCCCGGTCCTGCTGCGCTTTTCATGTCCGACGAGACATGCTCGGCTTCCATGGAAGAGTGCCTCGACGTGCTCGTCGAAGCGGGTGTCGCAGGCGGCATGGTCGAGGATTCGCTTGGCGGGCGGGATCGTCTCGCCATGCGCATCATGGGCGTCCTCACGCCGCGTCCCTCCGAGGTCTCCGCCATCTTCTGGGCTCTTTACGACGAGTGCGGATCCGAGGCCGCCACCGACTATCTCTACCAGCTCTCATGCGATGCCGACTACGTCCGCCTCTCCGCCATCGCCAAGAATCTCAGCTGGGATGCCGAGACGTCCTGGGGCGTGCTCGAGATCACCATCAACAAGTCCAAACCCGAGAAGGATCCGCGCGATATCGCGGCTGCGGGGGCTGCCCCTGCGGGCGAGGCGTATCCCGCCTGCCAGCTCTGCGTGGAGAACGAGGGCTATGCGGGCCGCGGGGCCGCGCATGCAGGCGGCGCCCATCCCGCCCGCCAGAACCTGCGCATCGTCCCCATCGAGCTGTTGGACGAGCGCTGGGGCCTGCAGTACAGCCCATATGCGTACTATCGCGAGCACTGCATCGCCATGAGCGTCGAGCACCGTCCCATGCACATCGATCGCGCGGCCTTCGCCTGCCTGCTCGATTTCGTCGATCTCTTCCCGCAGTATTTCATCGGCTCCAATGCAGATCTGCCCATCGTGGGCGGCTCGATCCTCTCCCATGACCACTTCCAAGGCGGACGCCATGAGTTCCCGATGATGCGCGCCTCCGCTATCCAAACCTTCGTCATGCCCGCCTTCCCGCAGGTGGAGTCCTCGGTCATCGAATGGCCGCTCTCGGTTATCAGGCTCGAGGGCGCAGACCGCTCGGAGCTTCTCGATGCGGCCTGCCACGTGCTCGAGGTCTGGCGCGGTTGGAGCGACGGGGAGGCGGGCGTCGTGGCGTTCACGGGCGAGATCCCGCACAACACCATCACGCCCATCTGCCGCAAGGTAGAGGGGCGCTATGTGATGGATCTGGCTCTGCGCTGCAATATCGCGAGCGAGGAGCATCCGCTGGGCGTCTTCCATCCACACGAGGACAAGTGGCACGTCAAGAAGGAGAACATCGGCCTCATCGAGGTCATGGGCTTGGCGATCCTGCCGCCGCGCCTGGAAGCCGAGCTCGATGCCGGACGCATCACGCGCGATGAGATCGGCGGCGTGTTCGCGGGCGTGCTCGAGGATGCCGGCGTCTTCAAGTGGGATGATGCCGGCCGCTCCGCCCAGCAGCGCTTCATCGACGCCCTCGCGTGACAGGGGGACAGGTCATTTGTCACGCTCATGAGCGTGACAAATGACCTGTCCCCCTGTCACGCGTTACCGGTGCTTTGCAGCTTTTATCCGGTCATGGATGACGAGGAGCAGGGCATAGAGGGCTATCGTCAGGAGCAAGATACCGCTGAGATAGAATGCGGCATCGTATATCCGACCGTATCGCCCTGCGAGGACAGCCAGGATGCTCACGGTGAGGCAAACGGGAAGCAGGGCGGCCTTCAGGACCTTCTCGGCGTAGCGCTTCTTGCGAAGAAGCAGGTATGCGGTCAGTCCTGCAGCACTCAGGGCGGCTCCGAGAACGATCCAATAGTTGTATACGAGCCGGGGCAGGGTCACCACGCCTTCATCGGGAAACGAGTCGTCGGGAAACAGCAGCTCGTCTCCGCCGATCCCCGGATAATAGTAGATACGGTCGATCTGCTCTCCGGGGCCGAGCAGGGCGATGGACTCGCTCCGTTCTCCGCACATCTGATCCCATAGGGTTTGATAGCAGCTGACGAACAGCCAGGTGCGGGACGGCGCATCGGGATCTGCCACGCGCTCAACCGTGATCCCCGCGGCATCTTCGCGTGCACGTGCGATGAGCTGGCCATCGCCCAGCTCATCTATCCGAATGAGCCCTTCGTCGTAGGCCATGGCATGGGGGCTTGTGAGATGCACGACGACGAGCGTGACGACGACGAGGCCGGCGAGAAATCCAAGCAGGATGTTGCCCAGGGTTCTCTGCTGCAGAAATTGTCTGGCCAGTGCGAGGCCGTCGGTGATGAGCGTGTCCGCATCGGCGGCCCCCATGGGTTTTGCGATCCGCTCGCCGTGCAGGAGCTCGGCCACGCTCGTACCGAGCGCCTGGGCAAGACGTTCGAGATTGCCTATGTCGGGCAGTCCGCGGCCCGTCTCCCATTTCGAGACGGCTTTATCGGAGACGAGCAGCTGCTCGGCAAGCTGCTGCTGCGTGAGACCCTGCTCTCTGCGGAGCGTGCCGATGAACGAACCCGTTTTGATCGCATCCATACCGATACCTCCTGAGCCTGCCCCGGAAGCAGCGTCTCATGACCGAGCTTGCCGGCTGCGGCTGCGCCCATGGCGCACCTCTTGGCTACAACCCTAGCGCGTATCTGCTCCGCCTGTCACCCTACGCTCCGTAGAATCGCATCGCTATCACGGGCATCGGGGTTTGTCACGCAGGTACGGTGGGGGATATCGAAAAAGGAGCCCGCACGGGGCGGGCTCCTTAAGGACGGCTTGGTGCGAGAAGCGCTTAGAGCATATGCATCGCGACGATCAGGGCGGCGAAGACGATAGAGACCGTGGAGCAGAGCTTGATCAGGATGTTGATCGCGGGTCCCGCCGTGTCTTTGAAGGGGTCGCCCACGGTGTCGCCAACGACGGCCGCCTTGTGGTTTTTGGAGCCCTTGCCGCCGAAGTGGCCCGCCTCGATGTATTTCTTGGCGTTGTCCCATGCGCCTCCTGCGTTGGACATCATGACCGCCAAGACGAAGCCGGTAACGGTGTTGCCCGCGAGCATGGCGACGACGCCATCGGGGCCGAGGATGAGACCGACGATCACAGGGACGACGACGGCGATGAGCGCGGGGGAGATCATGAGCCTCTGGGCGGAGCGGGTGCACATGTCGACGCAGGTGGCGTAGTCGGGCTCGGCCTTGCCTTCGAGCAGGCCGGGTATCTCCTTGAACTGGCGACGGACCTCGACGACGATGGACTGCGCTGCCTTGCCGACGGCATCCATCGTGAGCGAGGCGAACAAAAACGGCAGCACGCCGCCGATGAAAAGCGCGACGAGGACGATCGGGTTGTCGATGGCGAGATTGAATTCGAAGGTGGGATCGATCTGATGGACCTTATCGATATAGGAGACCATGAGGGCGAGGGCGGTGAGGGCGGCAGAGCCGATGGCAAAACCCTTGCCGGTCGCGGCGGTCGTGTTGCCGAGGGAGTCGAGGGCGTCGGTGCGCTCGCGGACCTCGGGCGCCATGCCGCACATCTCGGCGATACCGCCGGCGTTATCGGCGATCGGGCCGTAGGCATCGGTGGCCAGCGTGATGCCGAGCGTGGAAAGCATGCCGACGGCGGCAACGCCGACGCCGTAAAGGCCCTGGGAGAAGGTGCCGGTGGCACCCATGGAGCAGAAATAGGCTACGAGCACCGCAATGCCGACAACGATGACGGGACCGACGGTGGAGAGCATGCCGAGCGAGAGGCCGCTGATAACGATGGTGGCAGAGCCGGTTTCGGCAGCCTCGGCGAGCTTCTGCGTGGGCCTATAGGTATCGGAGGTGTAGTACTCGGTCATGGCGCCGATGATGACGCCGCCGACGAGGCCGGCGAGCACGGCAGCGTAGATGCCCATGTGGTCGGGAAGCAGGATCTTGATGATCACGAAGGCGATGATCGCGACGAGGACCGCGCTGATATAGGTGCCGGTGCGCAGGGCCTTCAAGAGGTTGCGCTGGGAGGCGTCCTCCTCGGTCTTGATGAAGAAGGTGCCCACGATCGACGCGGCCACGCCGAGTGCCGCGATGAGCAGCGGCAGGGCCACGCCCTCGATGGAGTATCCGGCAGCCACGGCGAGGGCCACGGAGGAGATGATGGAGCCGACATAGGACTCGTAGAGATCGGCGCCCATGCCTGCAACGTCGCCCACGTTATCGCCCACGTTGTCGGCGATGACGGCCGGGTTGCGCGGGTCATCCTCGGGGATACCCGCCTCGACCTTGCCCACAAGATCGGCGCCCACGTCGGCAGCCTTGGTGAAGATGCCGCCGCCCACGCGCGAGAAGAGCGCCATGGAGGAGGCGCCCATGCCGAAGGTGAGCATGTTGGTTGCGATCTGCGCGAGCCTCTCGGCTGCAGGAAGGGCGGAGAAGGCGGCATTCAAGATGAAGTACCAGGCGGTGAGGTCGAGCAGGCCGAGGCCGACGACCGTGAAGCCCATGACCGTGCCGGCGTCGAATGCGATGCGCAGACCGGAGTTGAGGCTCTGGGATGCGGCGTTCGCCGTGCGGCAGTTCGCCATGGTTGCCGTCCGCATGCCGACAAAGCCGGCAAGACCGGAGAAGAAGCCGCCCGTCAGGAACGCGAAGGGTGTGAACCACGAGAGCATGCCCGCGAAGGCCATGCAGATCATCACGATGAAGACCGCGGCAAAGAAGATGAGCACGCCCAGGTACTGGCGCCTGAGGTAGGCATTCGCGCCATCGCTCACCGATTTCGAGATCCTCGCCATCTCGGGCGTTCCCTCGGGAGCGCTATGAACGCCCCTGAATTTTGCGAAGGCGAACACGAGGGCGGCAAGCGAGCCGATTCCGGTGAAGATGAACGTCATTGATTCCATTGCCCCAGCCTTTCCCTGCTTGTTTCGGCACAAAAGTACCTGCTCCTCATATGGGAGAACAGAACTATTGCAGTCGAAACTCCCCCCATTGAGAAGGATAAAAAGGTGAAAGGTATGTTCTAGTGCTGTTGAGGACTATTTACGGTGCGTTAACCTTGCCTGAGCCGGATACGAGGGCAGCGCACGGTTGTGCACCGAGCCGATCATCGGCACCCCATCTCAAGGCGCAGCAGTGCTCCGACGAGCTCTTTGGCTACGCGGTAGGTGCCCGGGATCTTGCTCTCGCGCGGTCCCGCGATGTTCAGCGTGATGCCGAAGCCCAAGTCCTCGATCCAAGCGCATGTCTCGCCGAGCTCCTCCATGCTGCAGACGATCTTGCAGGGCCTGCTGTACGTTTCGGCGAAGCGTACGGTCATCTCGGTGCCGCTCTTGGGCTCGATGCCCGCAGGGGCGACGATAAGGGTGGCATGGCTGTCGCGCACGTTCCAAGCCGTGCGCTCCACGTATCCGTTGGAGACGCCCTCCTTGAGTTCTGGGTAGAGGGCGAGAAGCCCGGGCGCCTCGGGCATATCCTCCGCAAGCCCTCCGGGCGGACACCATCCGCAGATGGGAATCCTTGCCTCGCGTGCCGCATCCAAGCCACCGCGGTCGGCACCGGTCTGGCCGCCGGAGCGGATGAAGGCGATGCGTGTGAGCGAAGCGCCGATGCTTCGGGCCTCACGCTGCTGTGCATCCACGGTCGCCGTATCCGTGGGATCGGTGCGTTGGGCGATCTCCCACTGCGCGCGGGTGATCTTGGCGACATGCTCGGTGACCGTATCGCCCATGAGCATGCGCGGACGGTTCCTGATGATGCGGTCGTGCATGAGGCCGGTCTTCTCCATGACGCGGCGGCTCTGGTCGTTGGATTCGTAGTATCCTCCCCAGATGCGGGAGAGGCGCAGCTCGCGGAACGCATGCTCCATGATGGCGCGCACCGCCTCGGGCATGTAGCCCCTGCCCCAGAGCGGCTTGGCGATCCAGTAGCCGAGCTCGGCCTCGTCGGAACCGATGGCGAGGTCCGATGCCGCGCCGATCTTGAGGCCGATGGCGCCGACCGCCTCATCGGCGGGCTCGCGATCCTTGATGACGATGGCATAGGATTCGGGAACGGAGAGGATGTCCCGGATCACGCGGATGCTCTCTTCGAGATCTGCATGGGGCATCCAGCCGGCAGCGGGTCCCACATCCGGATCGGAGGCGTAGGAGAAGAGCGCCTGAGCATCCGCCTCGCGCCAAGGGCGCAGGATAAGCCGATCGGATTCGAGCGTGCAGGGCCAGGATGCGGTCATGGTCGGTCTCCCGTCTCGTTAGTCGAAGGGCACGAAATGAGGCTCCATGCGGTCGAAGGCATACACGCCCTCGTATCCGATCTTCTTGAGCAGCGCTTGGACTTCGCGGACGTGGGAGCCCAGATGGCCCGGCGCGTGCGAATCGGAGCCCACGGTCAGGATGCGGCCGCCCAGATCGTAGTGGAGCTCGAGGATCTCATGGCACGGCGTGAGATCGGACATTCCGTAGCGGAAGCTCGAGGTATTGAGCTCGATGCCCTTGCCGTCGGCGATCACCTGCTCGAGGATGGCGGCGATGACGTCGCGGTTCCTCTCGAAAGGATAGGGGCCCGCAGGGTCGTAGCGTCTGACATGATCCAGGTGCGCGAGCACGCTGTAGTGCTTGTAGGAGCAAACCACGTCGTAGAGCTCCCGGTAGTACTCGTCGTTATACGCCGCCTGGCTGCGGCCTTCCATGAACTCGTTGCCGTCGTACCAGAACTCGATGTCGCGTACCTGGTGGATGGAGAGGAGCACGAAGTCGAGCGGCCACGCGGCGAAGAGCTGCTCGTATAGGCCGATGGTATGGGTCTGGACGCCGAATTCGAGACCCGCCCTCAGGCGGATGCAGTCCGCATATGCCGCGCGAAGCTCCGCTATGCGCGCGAAGTAGGCGGGATATGCCACGTTGACCGCAGCCTCGCCGTCGTGGTTCAGGCGGATGGTGGGGGAGTCCCACTCGTCCTTCACGCCGTAATCCACATGATCGGTGAAGGCAAGCTCCTCGATGCCCAGATCGATGGCGTCGCGCACGACGTCTTCCATGGGGTAATCGGAATCATCGGAGAACGCGGTGTGGACGTGGTAGTCGTAGAACATGGGAACCTTTCTGGGTGGATCGCCGTGCGAGCGCGGGGGAGAAATCCGACGAGCGCGCGGGGATCCACCCGCCCCTTTCTCACCCGAGCGCCTATTCCAGCTCGAACGCACCGGTGTAGAGCTGGTAGTACGTGCCCTTGGCGGCGATGAGCTCGTCGTGCGTGCCGCGTTCGATGATGCGTCCGTGGTCGAGCACGATGATAACGTTGGCATTGCGGACCGTCGAGAGGCGATGTGCGATGACGAAGGTCGTGCGGCCGGCCATGAGGGCGTCCATGCCCCTCTGGACGATCTGCTCGGTGCGCGTGTCGATGGAGGACGTCGCCTCGTCGAGGATCATGACGGGCGGATCGGCAACGGCTGCTCGGGCGATCGAGAGGAGCTGGCGCTGGCCTTGGGAGAGCGAGGCCGCGTTGTCGCGCAGCATGGTCTGGTAGCCGTTGGGAAGGCGCTTGATGAAGCCGTCCGCACCGGCGAGCCTGGCTGCCGCGACGCACTCCTCATCGGTGGCGGAGAGGCGCCCGTAGCGTATGTTGTCCATAACCGTGCCCGTGAAGAGGTTCGTCTCCTGCAAGACCATGCCGAGCGAGTGGCGCAGGTCCGACTTGCGGATCTTGTTGATGTTGATGCCGTCGAGGCGGATCTTGCCGTCCTCGATGTCGTAGAAGCGGTTCAAAAGGTTGGTGATGGTCGTCTTGCCTGCGCCCGTCGCACCCACGAAGGCGACCTTCTGGCCGGGCTTGGCGTAGAGCGAGATGTCGTGCAGGATCGTGTTGCCGGGGGTGTAGGCGAAGTCGACATGCTCGAGCACCACGTCGCCCGCGAGCGGCGTGTAGGTGACGGTTCCATCGTGGTGGGGATGCTTCCAGAGCCATCGGCCGGTGTCCTCGTGCGTCTCGCATATCTTGCCGCCTACGATCTTCGCGCGGTGCAGCTCGACATAGCCTTCGTCGGTCTCGGGCTCCTCGTCGATAAGCGAGAAGAGGCGCTCGGCACCCGCAAGACCCATGACGATGAAGTTGATCTGGCTCGAGATCTGGCCGATGGAGCCCGCGAAGCGCTTGGTGAGGTTCAGGAACGGGACCACGATGTCGATGGAGAGCGCGAGACCCGAGATGGAAAGGTTCGGGACGCCCGAGGCGAGCATGATGCCGCCTGCGAGCGCGACCACCACGTAGGCGAGGTTGCCGAGGTTCATGAGGACGGGGCCGAGGATGTTCGAGTAGGTATTCGCCTTGCGGGCCGCCTCGCAGAGCTCGCCGTTGAGAACATCGAAGGATCTCTCGGTCTCCTCCTCGTGGGTGAAGACCTTGATGACCTTCTGGCCGGTCATGGCCTCTTCGACGAAGCCCTCTGCAGCGGCGATGTTGCGCTGCTGGGCGAGGAAGTAATGCGCGCTCCTGCCGCCCAGCACGCGCGTGAGCCACCCCATGATGACCACCATGGCGATGACCACAAGCGCCATCCAGACCGAGTACCATATCATGATGAAGAAGATCGATGCCATGGCGAGGGCCATCGTGAGGACGTTGGGAAGGGATTGGCTGATGAGTTGGCGGATGGCATCGACGTCGTTGGTATAGTAGCTCATGACGTCGCCGTGCTTGTTGCGGTCGAAATAGCTGATGGGCAGGCTCTCCATGTGCTCGAACATCATGTTGCGGAGCTTCATGAGGGTGCCCTGCGTGATGATGGCGCCGATCTGCTCGCGTGCTGCGATAAGCGCGATGGAGATGATGTAGATCACGATGAGGCGTGTGGCTATGCCCGTGATGGCAGGCGCCGCCCCGTTCCAATCGCCGGACTCCCAGTGTTCGCCGACCACGGCGAGCGCCTCTTGGAGGAAGATCGAGGGCAGCGACTGCAGGATCGCCGGCACGATGATGCAGACGATGGATAGCGGAAACAGCACGGGATAGAACTTGAACACGAGTCTGAAGATGCGCATGAGCGTAGCTCTAGGGTTCTGGGCGCCCTTGGAGCGGCGCACGCGGCTCGACATAGGGCCGTCGACCTGTTTCTTCTCTTCTGCCATAGGGCCTACACCTCCTCTCCGGCGGCGGCGCCATCTGTTCCGATCGCCGCCATCTTGACGTCATGGGACTGCTTGTTCTGCGAGGTGTAGGTCTCGCGGTAGATCTCCGAGGTGCGCAGCAGCTCCTCGTGGGTGCCTATGGCGGATATGCGGCCGCCATCCATGACGATGATGCGGTCGGCATCCTCCACCGAGCTTGTACGCTGGGCGATGATGAGCTTGGTGGTGGATGGGATGAATTGCTTGAAGCCCTCGCGGATGAGCTTGTCGGTCTTGGTATCGACGGCGCTCGTCGAATCGTCGAGGATGAGCACCTTCGGACTCTTGAGAAGGGCGCGCGCGATGCACAGGCGCTGCTTCTGCCCGCCCGAGACGTTGGTGCCCCCCTGCTCGATGTAGGTGTCGTACTTGTCGGGCATGAGCTGGATGAACTCGTCTGCCTGCGCGAGCTTGCAGGCCTCGACCATCTCCTCGTGCGAGGCGTCCTTCTTGCCCCAACGGAGGTTGTCCTCGATGGTGCCGGAGAAGAGGATGTTGCGCTGCAGCACCACGGCCACCTCGTTGCGCAGCGTATCCAGATCGTATTCGCGCACATCGTGTCCGCCCACCTTGACCGAGCCCTGGGTGACGTCGTAGAGGCGGCTGATGAGCTGGATGAGGGTGGTCTTGGACGAGCCGGTGCCGCCGATGATGCCGATGACCTCGCCGCTCTCGATGTGCAGGTCGATATCATCGAGGGCCATGCGCTCGGCATCGGCGGAGTACCCGAAGCTCACATGGTCGAAATCGATGGAGCCGTCGGCGATCTCGTAGCGGGGGTTCGCGGGATTTTTGAGGTCGGACTGCTCCTCGAGGACCTCGACGATGCGGCGGGCGCTCTCCTCGCTCATGGTGAGTATGACGAAGATCATCGAGAGCATGTTGAGGCTCATGAGGATCGAGAAACCGTAGGTGATGAGGGCCGAGAGCTGGCCGACGGCAAGATCGGCACCCTGGCTTTGGATGATGGCGTGCGAGCCGAAGTAGATGACGAACACATACACGATGTTGATGCAGAGCTGCATGATGGGCATGTTCCATGCAAGCAGGCGCTCGGCGTGCAGGAAGTCGTGGTAGAGGTTCTCGGAGGAGGTCTCGAACTTCTCCTTCTCGTAATCCTCGCGCACATATGCCTTGACCACGCGGATGCCCTTGATATTCTCCTCGACGGTGTCGTTCAGGGCATCGTACTTGCGGAAGAGGCGGCGGAAGATGGGCATGACGTGGACGGCGACGCCGAAGAGGAACGCACCGAGGAAGATGGACACCACCACATAGATCGCCGCGAGGGCGCCTCCGGTGAGGAATGCCATGAAGATGGCGAAGACCAGCATGAGCGGGCTGCGGATGGCGGTGCGAATGATCATCATGTAGGCCATCTGGACATTGCTCGTGTCGGTGGTGAGGCGTGTCACGAGCGAGCTCGTGGAGAAGCGGTCGATGTTGCCGAACGAGAACGACTGGATGTTATGGAACATGTCGCTCCGGAGGTTCTTGGCGAGGCCCGTGGCCGCTGTCGAGCAGGTGATGCCGGCGATCGTGCCGCATGCGAGCGAGATGAGCGCCAAGGCTACGAGGATCAGGGAGTAGCGGCTGATGGCGGCCATGCCCTGCCCCTCGTTGATGGCGTTGATGAGCTGCGCGGTGATGAAGGGGATGGAGCACTCGATGATGACCTCGCCCGAGACGAGGATAGGCGTCTGGATCGAGGGCTTCCTGTATTCGCGCGCGCTTCTGGCGATGCGGCGCATGATTTGGGGGAGGGTGAGGTGCGCGAGGGTTTTCGCATGCTGTTCCATGGTCGTCCTCAGGCCTCCCTACGCTCGCGCGCCTCGATGGCGCGCCACTGCTCGGCGATGCGGTCGAGCAGGGTGAGCAGTTCTTTGCGCTCGTCCTCGGTAAGGCACCCGAAGGCCTCCTCCTCGAAGGCCAGCTTGTCGGCGATGAGCTCGCGTGCCTTGTCGCTTCCCGTCCGGGTGAGCTGGATGTCGAGCTGGCGTCCGTCGCTTGCGGAGCGTACGCGCGAGAGGTAGCCGCCCGTCTCAAGCTTGGCGATGACCTCCGAGAGGGAGGCAGAGCTCACGCAGGACTGCTTTGCAAGCTCGCTCTGGGCCATGTGCCCGCCGTTCTGGTACACGGAGAGCAGGATGTGCTGCTTGCCGCCGCGGCCCCCGGCATGGAGATGCAGGAAGTGGCCGAAATAGCCGAAGTTGCGGAGGAGCCGCCTCACGATGGTGCTGTCCGCAAGCGACTCGCGCAGTTCGACGTCTGTCATGGAAATCCTTTACGCGTCCGATATCGTGCGTACACCACTTTCCGCTTCTTCGGAGGAGATGTCAAGGTACCTAATTAAAAAATGCGGCAGCACCGAAATTGTTCTGTGCAGGAAGCCCAGCCAAACGATATGCCGAGGAAGGCAATGGGGGGATGATCCGCTCACAGCTGCCCGAGCAGCTCGCGGACAAGCGCGTCGGGCCTGTGCTTGGGGATGGAGTGGCCGCATTCGGGCACGACTATGAGCTCCGCATCTTGGATCGCCGAGAAGATCGCCACGGTCTCATCATCGCGGATGCAATCGAACTCGCCGACCATGACCGTTACGGGGCACGAGATCGACGCGAGCGATTCTTTGGGTATATGGGGCTCGTCGAGCATGAGCTGCAAAAGCTCTGCCGAGACGGATGCCTCTTCGGGCGTGGGGGAGAGCAGGCTCGCATCGACATCCTCGTGCGCAGCCCACTCCCCATCGGCCCACGCGCGGAGCATCTCGGCGCTCTCTGCCAGATTCCAGCCGCCCTCCTCATGCACGCCCTCGGGTGTGAGGTTCGCGCCGATCGCGAGGACGGAAGCCACCCGCTCGGGGTAGTCGCGGGCCATGAGCAGCGCCTCGATGCCGCCATCGGAGAAGCCCACCGCATGCACGCGGCGTATACCGAGCGCATCGAGCACGGCCACGGCATCGCGTGCGAGGAGCTCGTAGGTCAGATGCTCGCTTCCACGGGTGGACTTGCCCTGACCCCGTGCATCGAGTGCGACGGCTGAATGCCCCGCTGCCACGCAGGCGTCGATCGCGGGTCCGAAGATACCGTGCTCCTCGCCGTTGCCGTGGAGGAAGAGCACGGGTGCCTCGTTATCGCGGCTGCCATAGACGAAGACGGCGATTCGGGCGCCATCTTCCATCCTGATGGTCTTCGCGAGCAACGGGATGCTCGACGGGCGCTCGTAGGGGCTGGGGAAATGCATGCGGGGAGGCGTAGGTGTCATATCTGTATCTTTCAGTTGGATAAGCGGTGGGGCCTGTTCTCCTATCTGTATTGTAGGGAAAGTCAACCGAGTGAGGAGGAAGATCCCGTGTCGATGCACGATCTCTCGCACGCGGCCATCCCCGAGGAGCTGGCCCAGAACATGGCGCTGTTCCTACGCTTGGTGCGGCGCGTGCTCTGCGAGTACGACGAGGACCTGCGCACCGCCTTCGACGAGCTGCTCGACTGCATGGAGCGCGTCAACACCGCAGGAGACGCTGCGGAGATCGACTCCCATTTCGGGCGTGCCGTTGCGCTGATCGGGAGTCTTTCCGATGGCCAAGCGCAGTTGCTGACCCGTGCCTTCGCGACGTATTTCCATCTGGCGAATATCGCCGAGGAGGGCTATCGCGTCGATACGTTGCGCAAACGCGAGCAGGAGGTGCTGTCGACCGGGGCTGTTGCCGCCAATGGGCTCGTCGGCGCCTACCGCAGCCTCGTCGAGGACTGCGGGGAGGAGAAGGCCCGGCGGCTCCTTGCCCGTCTCGAGTTCCATCCCGTCTTCACGGCGCATCCCACCGAGGCGCGCCGCAGGGCAGTCGAGGGCAAGATCCGCCGGATCGCAGCGCTTCTCGCCGAGCACGATGGACGCGGCGGCGTGGATGCCCTTGACAACGAGCGCAAGATGCTCCAGGAGATCGACGCGCTCTTCCGCACCAATCCCATCGCCCTCAAGCGCCCTTCGCCGGTCGAGGAGGCCGAGTCGCTCATCGCGATCTTCGACAACACGCTTCTCTCGATGGTCATCGACGTGTATCGGCGTTTCGACGATGCCCTGCTCGGCGCTGAGGCCGGTCGTGTGAAGCCGGTCGTCCCAGCCTTCTTCCGCGCAGGCAGCTGGATCGGCTCCGACCGGGACGGCAACCCCAACGTGACCGCCAAGGTCAGCCGCAAGGTGGCTGAGAAGTTCCGCGAGCATGCCCTCTCGATGCTTGC
>JAKPQM010000060.1 GCA_029546925.1 Actinomycetes bacterium | reverse complement strand
TGTGCGGTCGCGTCGCGTGGATCGAGAAGGGCGATCTCAAGATGCTCGGCCCCTGCGCCGAGGTCTGCGAGGCATACAGGCATTATCAGAACTAGCACCGGGAGAGGCTATGAGAGACTACACGCTGGCACACCTGCTTCTGACGCCTCCCGATTTCGCGCTCGATCATCCCGAGCTCCTCTACCGCTGCTCGCAGGGTGCGCCTGCTTGGAACGCCGAGAGGGGCGCATTGGAGCTTGCCGGCCCCATCGACTTCGCAACCTACCTGAACGGTCTCTCCATCGCCAAATGGCGACGTTATACCTGCGTGAAGGCACCCTATCTCCACATCGAGCTCGCTGGAGATGGCGCGGATATCTACCTGAGCATGATTTACGCGGGCGATACCATCGCCCGGCGCTCCGAGTTGCCCATCGCGACCGTGGAGCCGAGCGAGGTCGCGCAGCCCCTCGATATCGCCCTCGACGTTCCCGCAGACTGCCTCATCGTGGGCGTCGAGGTCTTCCCCAAGGGAAGCTGCAGCATCGTGTGCGCCTCGTATTTCTCCAAGGTCGGTGACGGCGAGGTCCGGGATGTCAAGCTCCTCCTCTCCACGACGACCTTCAAGAAGGAGCACTATATCACCGAGAATATCCGCAACGTCCGCGAGGCGCTGCTCGGCGGCCCTGATCTCGCCTCCGATCGTTTCCAGATGCTCGTGGTCGACAATGGCCGCACGCTCGATGCCGAAACGCTTTCCGGCGACGGCGTCATCGTGATCGGCAACGACAACGTGGGGGGTGCCGGCGGATTCGCCCGCGGCATGATCGAGGCCCTCGAGCGCGAGGCCACGCATGTGCTTCTCATGGACGATGACGTGCGCATCCTGCCCGAATCGATCTTCCGCACGCTCAACCTGCTGGCGCTTCGCAACGATGCCTATGAGGGCGCCTTCCTGAACGGTGCCATGCTCAACATCGAACGCCCCAACGTGCAGTTCGAGGATGTGGCCTTCGTCAGGATGGACGGCACCTACGACCGCATCAAGCCCAACCTCGCGGTCGACGCCGTCTCCGATCTTGCCAAGAACGAGTCGATCGATGTCGAGATCAAGCGCGCCTACGGAGCGTGGTGGTACTCGTGCATCCCCACTTCGGCCATCCGCGACAACGGTCTGCCGTTGCCGCTATTCGTGCGTTGCGACGATGTCGAGTTCGGTATGCGCACCATGCCCACCTACATGACGATGTCGGGCATCTGCGTCTGGCATGAGCAGTTCGCGGGCCGCGCGTCCGCCTCGGTCGACGGTTACCAGTACATCCGCAACTTCCTCATCATGAACGCCTCGGACGACCTGCCCTTCGAGCGCGCGTTCGTGGCGCGCTTCTCGCGCACCTTCAACATCTACCTGCGCTCGATGAACTACTGGTTCTGCGATCTCATGCTCCAGGGCTTCGAGGATTATATGAAGGGCCCCGATTTTCTGGCCAATGCGGTCGGCGAGCAGATCTTCATGGATAACCGCACGCGCAACGAGCCCCTCGTTCCCGTGGAGGAGCTCGACCAGAGCGTCATGGCCAAGATCAAACCCGACCTGCGCTACTTCGGCGAGTTCCTCGAGCGCTCGATCCCGCGCAAGCTCGTCGAGCAGATCCCGCATGACCGGCACCTGCTTCCCGACAGGTTCCTCATCCATGAGCCGGCGGCCATCTACTACTGCCGAGGCGCCTATCCTGCCCGCGCGACTGCGGCGCGCGATACCCTCGTCGCCCTCAACATGGACGCGACGAGGGGCAATATCCGCCGTCTCGACCGTGCGCGCTGGCAGAGCCTCAAGGACCGCTACCGATCCCTCATGGCCGACTACCGCTCCCGTGGCCGTGAGATCCGTGCTTCTTGGAAGTCCGCCCGGCCCTATCTCACGAGCTTGGGGTTCTGGAAGCGCTATCTCAAGCTGCAATCTTAGCGACGCACGCCGTATTTCTCGCCGAAGGATCCAGAGAAGGCCGTTTTCGTCCTTTCGGGGACTGCGGTGATCGCGATCACCGCAGAATCTAGGGCGATATATATTGCGGTATTCGTGAATGCGCAGGTAGAAGAGGTGCCAGTTCTCAGCCGCAGGAGCAACAACTGCGGTAATCGCGAATACCGCACTGTCGGGGTATCTAAACACGTGCGGTGATCGCGAATCCCGCAATCAATCTCGCGATAATCTTGCAGAGCCCCCTTGCGCAGGGACGGCATGTGGTATAGTTCCATGTGACCTTTAAGCGTGGTACTGCGATGCCCGCAAGGCGACAATAAAGACCTTAGCCGCACCTCTTGCCGAGCGACAACACCGCATGCCATGCGCAGGGCGGTGTTTTTTCGTGAGAAAGGGAGTGCATGGAAGCATACAAGCTCAAAGCGACCATCATGGACGAAGCTGCCATGAAACGCGCCGCAACCCGTATTGCCCACGAGATCCTCGAGAAAAACGAGGGCTCGAGAAGCATCGCGCTCGTCGGCATCGTGACCAGGGGCGTTCCCTTCGCCGACCTCCTCGCGGGCGAGATCGAGAAGATCGAGGGTACGAGGCCCCCGATCGGCACCCTCGACATCAGCTTCTACCGCGATGATTTCATGCGCAACATCGCACCCGTGCTCCACGCCACCAACATCCCCTTCGATATCGAGGGGAGAGACGTCGTCCTCGTGGACGATGTGCTCTACACCGGACGCACCATCCGCGCGGCCCTCGACGCCCTCATGGACTACGGCCGCCCCAAGACGGTCCAGCTGGCGGTCATGATCGATCGAGGCCATCGCGAGCTTCCTATCCGCGCAGACTATGTGGGCAAGAACGTCCCGTCCTCGCGCGATGAGGACGTCCGCATGCAGATCGTCCCCAACGACGAGGAGAACGTCGTCGAGATCTGGGAGAAGATCCAGGACGAGGGGGGCGAGCGCTGATGCTCTCGGTCAAGCACCTTATCGACACCTATAGCCTCACCGCAGACGATATCACGCAGATCCTCGACACCGCCAGGTCATTTGCAGCGGTCAATAACGCCCGCGTCATCAAGAAGGTTCCCGCACTGCGCGGCCGCACCATCGTGAACCTGTTCCTCGAACCCTCCACGCGCACCAAGAGCTCGTTCGAGCTCGCCGAGAAGCGCCTCTCCGCCGACTCCATCTCCATGGGCGGTTCGACCTCCTCGGTCGTGAAGGGCGAGAGCCTCGCCGATACCATCCAGACCATCGACGCCATGAACGTCGACATGTTCATCTGCCGTGCCAAGCTCGCGGGCACGCCCCAGAAGATCACCGAGAACACCGACGCCATCGTGATCAACGCGGGCGACGGCAAGCATCAGCATCCCACGCAGGCCATGCTCGACCTCTATACCATCCGCGAGCACTTCGGCCATCTCGACAACCTCAGGATAGCCATCGTGGGGGACCTCGCCCATTCCCGCGTCTGCGGCTCGCTGGTACCCGCGCTCAAGACCATGGGCTCCCATGTCACCCTTGTCGGCCCTCCCACCTTCCAAGTCGATGATCCAAGCTGGTTCGGCTGCCCTCAGACCTCCAGCCTCGATGAGATCATCGAGGACATGGATGTCGTGTACATGCTCCGCGTCCAGCTCGAACGCATGGAGGGCGCGGCCATCCCGAGCCGCCGCGAGTACAACCGCCTCTACGGCCTCGATATGGTCCGCGTCAACCGCATGAAGGAGCATGCCATCATCTGCCACCCCGGTCCTATGAACCGGGGCATGGAGATCAACGCCGATGTGGCCGACTGCGCCCGCTCGCGCATCCTCGACCAGGTCAACGCGGGCGTGCTCACGCGCATGGCCGAGATGTACCTGCTGCTGGGAGGAGAGAGCAATGCAGTTTCTGATTAAGGGAGCCCACGTCGTCGACCCGCAGCGCGCGCTCGACGAGAATCTCGACGTCCTGATCGAGGGCGCCACGATCGCCCAGGTAGCACGCGAGATCGCGGTGCCGGCCGGTGCAACCGTCATAGACGGCACCGGCAAGTACCTGCTTCCCGGTCTTGTCGACATGCATGTCCATTTCCGCGATCCCGGCTTCGAATACAAGGAGACCATCGCGACCGGCTCGCGCGCGGCAGCCCATGGCGGCTTCACCGATGTCGCGACCATGCCCAACACCGATCCCGTGACCGACACGGGCGCCGAGGTCCGCTATCAGATCGACCATGGGCGCTCAGCCGGGCTCGTCCATATCCGCCCCATCGGGTCGCTCACCCGTGGCGAGAAGGGCGAGGCCCTCTCCGAGATCGGCGATATGGTCATGGAGGGTGCCTGCGCCTTCTCCGATGACGGCCACGGCGTCCAGAGCGCGGGCATGATGCGCACCTGCATGGCATACGTCTCCCAGTTCGACAAGGTTGCCATAGCGCACTGCGAGGTCGAGTCCCTCACCGCCAACGGCACGATCAACGAGGGCCGCGCCTCCACGCGCCTCGGCATGTTCGGCTGGCCCGCGTTGGGCGAGGAGCTCGAGATCATGCGCGATATCGAGCTCTGCAAGCTCACCGGATGCGCCCTGCATATCGCCCATATCTCCACCGAGAAGGGCCTCGAGCTGGTGAGGGCTGCCAAGGCCCTTGGCCTGCCGGTAACCTGCGAGGTCACCCCCCACCATCTCTTCCTCGACGAGGAGGACATCACCGACGCCTACAATACCAACCTCAAGATGAACCCCCCGCTGCGCCTTCCCTCCGATGCCGCCGCGCTTCGCCAGGGCATCATCGACGGCTCCATCGACTGCCTCGTCACCGATCATGCACCCCATGCCATCCACGAGAAGGACTGCGAGTGGGAGATCGCCTTCTTCGGCACCATCGGCCTCGAGACCTCGCTCCCCCTCATGCTCACCAAGCTCGTGGGCACCGGTGAGATGAGCTGGAAGCGCCTCGTCGAGGTCATGGCCGTGAACCCGCGGAAGGTGCTGCGCCTTGCGCCCGTCGCCATCGCCGCCGGCTCTGCAGCCGATCTCACGCTCGTCGATCCCGGAAAGGTCGTCGAGGTCACCGAGGACTGGTTCCAAGGCAAATCCAAGAACTCCGCCTTCTTGGGCGAGACCCTGAGGGGCGCGGCCACCGACGTCTTCGTCGACGGCAAGCGCATCCTCATCGACGGCGTGGTTGCATGAGCCCCCGGGACCCAGCCGATCTGCGCGGAACCGTCGGGCTCCACGAGTTCGTCGTCATGGCGAACGAAGAGGTCGCCGAGGATACGTACCGCCTCGAGATCTCGAGCGGCGTGTCGCAGGGGCTCGAAGCCGGCCAATTCATCAATATCGCCGTCCCGGGCGATGCGACCCATATCCTGCGCATCCCGTTGTCGTTCTCGCGTACCGACCCCGCGGATGCACGTGTCGAGCTCTTCTTCGCGGTTGTGGGGGAGGGCACCCGCAGGCTTTCCGCGATGCCCGCAGGCGCTGTCTCCACGGCTGTGGGACCCTGTGGCAAGGGCTGGAGGCTGCCCGATGATCCTGCCGTTCGCTGCCTGCTCGTCGCAGGCGGCATCGGGCTGCCGCCCATCTTCGCGGCGGCCGGCATGCTCACCCGGGCGGGCGTGCGCTTCGATGTGATCGCGGGCGCCCAGACCGAGGCCAAGCTGGTGTTCCCGCTCATCCATGATCTCGAGCGCCTCGTGGCCGACGGGTGCCGCGTCGTGGTCTCAACCGATGATGGCAGCAGGGGTTTCAAGGGTTTCACCACTATGGCGATGGAGCAGCTTGTATCCGAGCGCGCATACGGCTGCGTCTACACCTGCGGTCCCGAGATCATGATGCGCGGCGTCGCCGCCATCGCGGCGCGCGAGCAGATCGCTTGCCAAGCCTCCCTGGAGCGCATGATGGGCTGCGGTTTCGGTGCCTGCGGTGCCTGCAACGTGCCGCTCGTATCGGGCGGCTGCGCGTCGTGCTGCATGGACGGCCCTGTTTTCGATGCGAGGGCGGTAGCATGGTGAACAGCGTGAACATGTCCGTCGATCTCGGCGGCGTCAAGATGAGGAACCCCATCAACACGGCTTCGGGCACCTTCGGCTTCGGCTGGCAGCTCGAGGGCTTCTACGACGTGTCGATGCTCGGTGCCATCACCGCCAAGGGCACCTCCGCAGAGCCGTGGCCGGGCAACCCCGCACCGCGTCTATGCGAGGTCACCTCGGGCATCATGAACACCATAGGCCTCGCCAACCCCGGCGTCGCGGGCGCCATCGAGAAGAGCGGCGCCTACCTTGCCGGGCTCGAGCGCCGCGGATGCCGCGTCATCATGCAGGCGGTGGGCCACACGATCGGGGAGTATCGTGCGGCCGTCCGCCTCATCGAGGAACTCGCCCCCTTCGCTTCGGGCGTTGAGATCAACATCAGCTGTCCCAACATCGCACGCGGCGGCAAGCTCGTGGGCGCAACTCCCGAGGACGCCGCAGAGGTCGTGCGTGCTGTGCGCCCGCTCGTCTCCCGCCCGCTGCTCGTGAAGATGGCGCCCGTGCGCGTCCCCGAGATCGCGAAGGCCTGTGAGGATGCGGGAGCCGACGCGCTCTCGCTCATCAACACGATCAATGCGATGTCCATCGACATCCGCACCCGGAAGAGCCGCCTCTCCAAGCCCACGGGAGGGCTCTCGGGCCCTGCCATCCACCCGATCGCCGTGCGCATGGTATGGGAGGCCGCGCAGGCCGTGAGCATCCCCATCAACGGCATAGGCGGGATCTCGTGCGGTGCCGATGCCGCGGAGATGATCCTTGCCGGGGCGACGGCCGTCACGGTGGGCACGCAGAACCTCTCCGATCCCGCCTCGGCCCCGCGCATCCTCGAAGAGCTTGCGGCGTGGGCATCCGAGCAGGGCGTATCCGATATCAACGAACTGGTAGGTGCATTCGAATGCTGAACGAGTCCCAAGTGCGCGACGCCGTCATCGTCGCGCTCGACTGCGATCGCGCGCGGGCCCTCGAGCTGGCGGGCCTGCTCGAGGGCAGGGCAAGCTGGGTGAAGGTGGGCATGACGCTCTTCTACCGCTACGGACCCTCGATCGTCGACGAGATGCGCGCCCATGGCTTGCGCATCTTCCTCGATCTCAAGGTCCACGATATCCCCTTCCAGGTGAAGGGGGCCGTGCTCTCCGCAGCCCTCACGGGGGCGGATATCATCTCGATCCACGGTCTGGGATCCTCTGCTATGATCGCTGCTGCCCGTGCGGGTGCCGAGGAGGCGGCGGAGATCACCGGTTGCGACAGGATCCGCCTCATCGCGATTTCGATCCTCACGTCGATGAGCCCCGAGTCGCTTGCCGAGATCGGCATCGCCGGTACCATCGAGGAGGAGGTCTCCCGTCTCGCCTCGATGTCGTATGCCGCAGGCGCCGACGGCATCGTCTGCTCGCCCCAAGAAGCTGCCGGCTTGCGCGCCCTCCTCGGACCGGATGCCCTCATCGTCACGCCGGGCATCCGCCCCTCTGGATCCGACGCCGGCGATCAGGTCCGCATCTCGACGCCTTCTGCCGCTATAGCTGCGGGATCGTCCAAGTTGGTCATCGGCAGGCCCATATGCCACGCAAACGACCCTCGCGCGGCTCTCGACGCCATCTATAGCGAGCTTTTGGGTGCTTAAGATGTGTTAATGCTGCTCGAAAGAGAAGTTTTGCAAGAAATTACTTGTAAAAGTGCTGTTCGAATGGCAAACTAACTCAAGTTGTGTTGATGGCAGACAGGTATGTTCGTCATGCCGTATTACATAGATTGATCGATGTTTGGAGGAACAATGGCTCTACCTACCCTTTCCGATGACCAGCGCAAGGCCGCACTCGAGAAGGCCGCTGTGGCCCGTCATGCCCGTGCCCAGCTCCGTGAGGACATCAAGTCCGGCGCAGCTACCGTCGAGAGCGTGCTCGCTTCCGACGACCCCATCGCCCAGCGCCTGAAGGTCTCCGCCCTCATCGAGTCCCTCCCCGGCTATGGCAAGGCCAAGGCCGCCAAGATCATGGGTGAGCTCGGCATCTCCGACACCCGTCGTGTCAAGGGCCTCGGCGCCCGCCAGCGTGAGCAGCTTCTCGCCGCACTTACCAAGTAGTAGTGGGTCGTACTGCTCGACTTTTCGTAGTTTCCGGACCGTCAGGCGTGGGCAAAGGAACGCTTGTCGTGCGCTTGCGCGAGAGGCGCCCGAGCTTGGGCCTGACGGTCTCCGCTACTACACGCACGCCCCGCGCAGGGGAGATAGAAGGCAAATCCTACTATTTCATCTCCGAAGAGGATTTTTCCGCCAGGATCGAGGCGGGGGAGTTCCTCGAGTGGGCCACCGTGCACGGGCACCGTTACGGCACCCTCAAATCCGAGGTCGAACGCAACCTCTCCCAAGGACGCTCGCTTGTTCTCGAGATCGATGTGCAAGGCGGGCTCAATGTGAGGAGCGCATTCGAGGATGTCGTGCTCGTCTTCATCGCCCCGCCCTCCACCGAGGAGCTTGCGCGGCGTTTGAGGGGGCGCGGAACCGAGGATGACGAGACCATCGGCATCCGCTTGGAGACCGCCAAGCACGAGATGGAGCTGATGGATGCCTACGACGCAACGATCGTGAACGATGATCTCGATCAGGCGCTCTTCGAATTGGACGCCCTGTTCGAGAGCTATGAGATGGATGGAGGTTCAAGCTGCGATGTCGGTGACGAGACCTGAGATCGACAACCTTCTGGAGCAGACCGAGCACAACCCGTTTCTGCTCTGCGCCCTCGCTTCCAAGCGTGCGTGCGATATCAACAACATGATCCGCGGCCAGCACCATCGCGTGACGGCCATCCAAGACTTCGATGACATCACCACGATCATCTCCGGCAAGGACACCGTGTCCATCGCCATGGAGGAGATCGAGTCGGGTACGCTGAGCTTCGTGAAAGAGGACTTCGACAACGATCTCAAGGCTCAGAATATCGGCATCATCTAGGCAGGCCAGCCCCTGTCATGAGCGACCGCCTGTGCCTTGTGCACTACCACGAGATAGGTCTTAAAGGTAAGAACCGCTCGACCTTCGAGAATCAGCTCGTACACAATCTCAACCGCGCGATGAGGGGAACCGGTGTTTCCCGCATCGCACGCATCTCCGGCTATATCGTCGTCGAGGTCGAAGGTGGCAATGCCACGCCCGAGATCGCCCAGATCATCGCCAGGGTGCCCGGTGTGGCGCGCGTCTCGCTGGCCTATCGCTGCAATCTCGACGAGCGCGAGTATTGCCGCGCTGCTATCGATGTGATGCGCGAAGCGGGCGACTTCTACACGTTCAAGGTGCATGCCCGCCGTTCTTCCACCGCCTATCCCATCCATACCCTCGAGATGAACCGGATCGTCGGCACCGCTCTGTGCGAGGCGTTTCCCGAGAAGAAAGTCGAGATGCACCAGCCCGACCTGCAGGTTGTGGTCCATGCCGTGCAGGGGAGCGCCTATGTGTATGCACGTGGCATACGCGGTGTGGGCGGCCTTCCCGTGGGAACCGCAGGCAAGGTCGTGACCTTGCTCTCGAGCGGGTTCGACTCTCCTGTTGCCACGTGGATGGTAGGCCGTCGCGGCGCCGTCTGCATCCCCATCCACTTCTCGGGACGTCCCATGACAGCCGATACCAGCGAATACCTCACGCAGGATATCTGCTGCGCGCTTGCTCCCTCAGGGTGCATCGGCAGGCTCTACGTGGTGCCTTTCGGCGACCATCAGCGCGAGATAGCCTTGGCGGTCCCGCAGGAGCTGCGCGTGATCATGTATCGTCGCGTGATGCTGTCCGTTGCGGAGCGCCTAGCCGCCATCGAGGGCGCGAAGGCGATCGTGACCGGAGAGTCCCTGGGTCAGGTCGCATCCCAGACGCTCGATAATATCGCTGCTGTGGACGAGGCCGTGAGCCTTCCCATCCTGCGCCCGCTCATCGGCTCCGATAAGACGGAGATCATGGCGCGGGCCGAGCAGATCGGTACCGCCGAGATCTCATCACAGGCCGCACCCGACTGCTGCACGCTCTTCATGCCCAAACGTCCCGAGACCCATGCGCGCCTCTCGGCCGTTCTCGAGGCCGAGGCGCTGTTCGATAAGGATGCCATGGTCGACGACCTGCTGCAGCTTATGGAGTACCGCGATTTCGACGGCTGCCCGAGCTACCATCCGCCCAAGGTCCTCCGTGCGCACCATGCGGAGCTTTTGCCGGCAGACTATCGCCCCAAAACTCGATAACCTTTCCTGAAGCCGCAGGTGATCATCGGCTTTTATCCGTATGCGCACGCTGTGCGGCAACGAGCTGGCAGCGTGCTGCAAGCGCCTGTGAGATTGCCCTGGGTTTTCGACAGAGCCTTCCCCCATGATGGAGATGACAGGAGGGAGGCCCCATGGCCCAGCAGATCCGCGAGCGCGCGCACAGGCGCCTCGGTTTTCGTGCCCGCAAGGCGGTTGCCCTAGGCGGAATCGTCGCGGTCGTCTCGCTCGGCACGATCGGCGCGGCCAGCATGCAGACAAGCAGGTTCTCCATCTTCCGGGCGTCAGCTCCCGCTGCAGCAGAGCATGCAGAACCCGCGCTGCAGCAGGATCCAGATGACGGGGAGCCCCTCCTCTTGCAGGAGGCCGTGATCCATATCGATGGGGCGGTTATGCGTCCGGGGGTCTACAGCCTCTCCGGAGAGACCGTCCGCATCTGCGATGCTGTGGAGGCGGCGGGAGGCCTCACGTCCGAGGCCGACACGTCTGCGATCAATCTCGCCCACCCCCTAAGCGATGGGATGAAGGTCCATATTCCCGCCGAGGGCGAGCAGGATGCTGGTCCGGATGCGGGAGGAAGCTCTTCCGCAGCGCTCATCAATCTCAACAGCGCAGGCATGCAAGAGCTGATGGAGCTGCCCGGCGTGGGAGAGCACACTGCACGGGCCATCTGCGATAACAGGGCTGAATTCGGTCCGTTCGCCAGCATCGACGACCTCATGCGGGTAAGCGGCATAGGCGAGAAGAAACTCGAGAAGATACGCCCCTATGTCTGCATCTGACGAACCGAGGCGTCCCATCAGGCCCTCGATCCCGCCAGCGATGTGGGCGCTTCTCGCGGTCGTCTCATCGGAGCAGGCTGTTATGAGATGCTCGCTCGGGTTCAGGGCGTGCGTCGGGATCGTGGCCGCTATCCTGATGGCCGCCGTTGCGCTCGGGCGTATCATGGCCATGCGGGGGCAGAAAGAGCAGATGCGCTTCGCCGCCCTCCTTGCCGTGGGCATGTGCATGGGTGCATTCGCCGCGGGCATGGGCGTCGAGGCAGACCGTGCGGCAGCGGCAGACCTCTCCAAAAGCCCCATCTCGGCGTGGACGTTCAACGTGACGGGCGATGCGCGGCTTGCTAACGGACGCTTCCGCATGCGGGCGCAGGCGAGCAGGGACGATGCGGTCTTCACGGATGTATGGCTCTACTGCGACGAGCGCCTCTATCCGGGCATGACGGTCGCGGGCGTCGGGCGGCTGCAGGATCTGGGGGAGGGCTCCTGGGCTGCACTATCGCGCTCGCAGGGTGTCAATGCAGGAGTCTTCCTCATACGCGTTGAGGAACGCTCGTACAGAGGCGGTCTGCCCGGGCTCATCGACAACGTGAGGATCAGGCTCATCGAGGCGTTCGCACCGGACTCGAGCATCGCGCGCGCATTCATGGCGGCCTGCGTGCTGGGCGATAGGACGGGGCTCGACGCCCTCGGAATAGGCGCGGTCCTGAGACGCTGCGGCGTCTCGCATCTGGTTGCCGTCTCGGGAACGCATCTTGCGCTGGTCGCAGGTGCCTGCGCAGCGCTGCTCAAGCGCCTGCAGCTGCGTCTGCGGGCGCGCGCCGTTGTGCTTGCCTGCACCACAGCTGTGTTCGTGCTGCTCTGCGGTGCCCCTCCCTCTGCCGTGAGGGCGTGGCTCATGGTCCTTCTCCACGAGGCTTCTCGCTTTGCGGATAGGAGGAGCCACAGCGTCTCGTCTTTGTGCGCTGCAGCGCTCATCATGGCGCTCTTGGATCCAGCTATCACCGGCCAGCTCGCCTACCAGCTCTCGGTTGCAGCGGTTTTCGGCATCTACGTCGTGAACCCCTACATGCGCTACATCTTGGAGGTGCTTTGCGCGCATAAGAGCTTCCATGCCAGCCCCTTGGCTCCGATTGCGAAGCAGCTGCATACCCTCGAGCGGGCCGCGCGCGATATGCTCGCCGTAAGCCTGACGGCGCAGGTGGCGACGCTTCCCATAACAGCGGCCGCGTTCTCTGAGCTCTCTCTTATCTCGCCGCTCATGAACCTGATAGCAGCACCGCCGATAGCCCTGTTCACGGCGGCCGGGCTCGCCTCGTGCGCGCTGCTTCCCGTGCCGGCTGCGCAGGGCGTGCTCTTCGCTGCGGCCGAGCCGTTCGGCCAGCAGCTCATATCCCTGCTGTCGGCTGCATCGCGCTTCTGGTGGGCGGCGTTGCCCGTCTTCGGCTTCGTGCGCATCGCGAGCATCGCCGTCCCCGCGCTCTTCCTCGCCCTTGCCTGGGTCGCGCCCAAGCTCAAGCGCGGGTATATCGCCTTTCCGCTCTGCTGCCTGATCGTTTCCTTGGGGCTCTGGTATGCAGGCAACCGCTGCTTCGCTCCCGCGCGCATCTGCGTACTCGATGTGGGGCAGGGCGATGCGATCCTCATCCAAGAGGGATCCCATGCGATCCTCGTGGATGCCGGACCGGAAGGCTCCCTCGGCGAGGCGTTGCTGCGCAACGCCGTCTTCCATCTGGATGCGGTGCTCCTCTCCCATCTCCACAGCGACCATTACGGGGGGATCGCGGACCTTGCGGGAACCATCCCCTGCGAGAGGATCTTCATGGCAGCCGGCTCGGTATCCTCCGCTCCCGAGGAGCTTGTGGCGGCGGCTAGAAGCCTCGATTCCCACCCCTTCGAAGAGCTCTCGTATCTCGACGAGATCCGGTTCGGCCATTTCCTGCTCACGGTCATCGCCCCAACCGAGGAGGTAGACGGCTTGGAGAATGGGGACTCGATGTTTTTGCTGCTCACCTATGATGACGGGAGGAGGCGCATGAGCGCGCTGCTCACGGGTGACGGGGAGAGCGGGGAGTTGGCGGATGTCCTCTCGCGCATGGATATGGCAGGCATCGACATCCTCAAGGTCGGGCACCATGGATCAGAGGCGAGCATCACGGCGGAGCAGGCCGGACAGCTCGGATTTGCCTATGCGTTTGCGAGTGCGGGGGCGGGCAATCCATTCGGACACCCCACCGATCGATGCGTGGGCATCCTTGCGGATTCGGGCACCCTCTTCGCGTGCACGAAGGATGCTGGAGATATCGAGATGGTTCCCACAGCCGAAGGTGCGCGGCCGAGACGGCGCTGATAGCGTACAATCGAACAATACGCAGATGCAGCGTGTGCGCGATCCGGGAGGTTATGGGCGTGGCGAAGCAGGAGCTCCTGAGGGGCTATCTCATCGTGGGCACCGACGAGCTCAAGCGCAAGGCCACCTTGACACGCCTCAAGGCCCGTCTCGATGCCGGTCTCGAGGCGTTCAACCTCGACGAGCGCACCGCTTCTGCCGACCTCGATGCAGGCGAGCTCCTCGCATCGCTCTACACAGCCCCGATCGGACCTTTGCGGCTCGTCATCGTGCATGCGGCGGATAAGCTTCCCAAAGAGGTCTCGGAGGCTCTCATAGGTTATTTCGAGAAACCGAACCCTTCCTGCACGCTTGCGCTCGTCGCCGACAGGCTCGCGAAGAATACGCGCCTCTATAAGGCCGTTGCCGCGCTCGGCAAGCAGGCCGTCATCGATTGCTCGCCCATCGAGGCGCGTGATCTGCCGAGCCACGTCAAGAAGCTCGCCCAGGCCCATGGCATCGTCATCGATGCACCCGCTGCTCAGGAGCTCATCGCCCGCGTGGGCGATACGGCCACCATGCTCGATACCCAGATCGCAGTCCTCGCCGAAATCTGCAGGGATGCGGGTGTTATCCGCAAGGCGGATGTCGAGGAGCATGTCGCCCGTACGGCGGAGGTCAAGCCGTGGCCGTTCTTGGACGCGATCTCTGCCCGCAACGCCGCCGGTGCGTTGGCGCAGTACCGACTTCTGGGAGAGGGGCAGGCTATCCGCATCCTCTCGCTTCTCGCCGCCCGCATCCGCGACCTCATCTGCGCGCGCTCGATGGGGGAGCGCGGAACGGCCTCGCTGCTCGCCCAAGAGCTGGGAAAGGCCGACTGGCAGGTGCGCAGCTACCCCAAATGGGCACGTGCCTTCAAGGCGGGGGAGTTGGAGCAGGCCCTGCATGCATGCGCGGCAGGCGATGCGGCCCTCAAGCGGGGGGCGCATGCCGACCGCGTCGTAATCGATCTGATCTTCTCGATCTGCGGTCGGGGCTGAGCGCTCCGACCGCCCGTGGGTGATTTCGGGAACCGCCAGAAAGCCGGCTGATCCGAGGGGGAGACAGGAACAGGAGAACGGGTTATGGGCAGTGCACAAGGCGGATCGGGCGGGAAGCCTCTTGACACGAGGCATATGCAGGAGAAATTGAAGGGCGACCGCTTCCCCCAGGATGGGGAGGGGTTTCTTGACGACGACATCCGGGCATTTTTCGATACGCTGCTGGCTGAGACCGGGCAGAGGAAAAGCGAGATCATCCGGAAGGCGAATCTTCCTCGCGCGTACGGATATCAGCTCATGGATGGCCGGAGGCGTGGAAAACGCGACTACTATCTTCTGATCGCGCTGGCCATGTCGCTCGACCTTACGATGACGCAGCGGATGCTATCGGTCGCGCAATGCGGCGCGCTGCACCCCCTCATCAAGCGCGATGCCGCCGTGATCTTCGCCATCAACCACAAGTATGACAACATCAAGGCCTTCGAGCTCATGTGCTCCCTCGGCCTGCCCCCGTTGGATGATGGCGCGGACAACGAATAGCACGATTTGTATGCTCGGAGCATACAATACCCGTCTTTCCATATGGTACCGTTCAGCTGAAAAGACGGGAGGTGGGCTGTGAGCAGGTGGGAAGCCAAGGAAGAAGAGATGCACGCGGAGGTTGGAATGACTGAAAGAACGAAACCGGCGAGGATCATCCTCTCTTTGCTCGTCATCGCCGCCCTGCTGTTCTCCGGCTGCAACCGTCCCGACCGCCCGGTGGAGATCACCCCGTCAACTGCGGAAATAGCAGAGCTTTCGCCAGCGGCGGGGTTCCTTGCCGCGAAGACGGAGGAGAGCGGGGGTTTCATCGCCGCCGCGGGCCAAGGGGAGAGCGCCTCCGACTATGCCTATCTGTACGACAATGCGGTGGCTGCCATCGTGCTATCGCATGCGGGCGCGCAGTGGCACGTGGAGAAGATCGCGGATGCCATCGTATTTTCCCAGACGCACGATAGGGCCTTTCAGGACGGAAGGCTTCGCAACGCCTATATCAGCGGCGATCCCAAAAGCGATTCCGGACACTCTATCGCAGCGGGAAGGGTGACGGTGCGATTGCCGGGCTTCTGGCAGGATGGGCGCTGGCAGGAGGATTCCTACACCGTATCGACCTCTACGGGGAATATGGCCTGGACGATTCTGGCGCTGTGCTCTGCTGCGGAGAACGCATCCGATGAGAAGCGGGCGGAGTACCTCGAGGCGGCGACACGCGCTGCGGACTTCGTCCTCACGCTGAAGTCCGAGAGCGGCGGGTTCACCGCTGGCTACGAGGGCTGGGATGACGCGCAGGTCAAGGTCGGCTATAAATCCACGGAGCACAACATCGGCCTGTTCTGCGCATTTTCCGTTCTTGCGGAGGCTGTGGCGGAGAACACCCCGGTGCGGGCCGAGATATATCGCTCCGCATCCGATCACGCTCGGGAATTCGTCTTCTCCATGTATGACGAGGAGCTTCACTGCTTCTATACCGGGACAGAGCCGGATGGGGAGACGATCAGCGATGGTGTCATCCCCTTGGATGCGAACACGCTTGCCATCCTCGCCCTCGGCGAAGAGCTGGAGGATGTCTACGACATGGTCTCTTTCGCGGAGAACCGCATGGCCGTGGGAGAAGGCTTCGATTTCAGCGCCGGCGATCTGGATGGCATCTGGAACGAGGGCACGGCGCAGATGGCGATCTGCTACGGCATACTGGGAAATACCGAGAGGCGTGAGGCGGTCATAGCGTATCTGGAAACGCAGACCGCCGAGGACGGCAGCATTCCCGCAGCCGATAGGGATGGCGTTTCCACCGGCTTCGTCATCGTCGGATCGGATATGTTCTGGGAATACAACAACACGCAAAGCATCAGCGCAACAGGATGGCTCGCCTTCGTGCAGCTGAATATAAATCCATTCGAGCGAAGCTCGGGGTAGGATAACGGCCATGCGGGGAAAGCGGGTGCAGAAGAGGCGGAGGATCCCCGAGGCGTTGGGGAACCGATTGTGCGGTGTTTGGCCCTATGTCGTCATGCTCGTTCTCAACGCCGCCGTGCACGCCGCGCTCTTCTTCGCCCATGGGGAGACCCCCCAGAGCCTTTTCCGCCTGTCCTTCTCCTTCATCTTCTTCATCTACCCTCTGTATTATGTGACGGACACCCTGTGGTCGCTCCGACCGTCTGTCTACGGCATCCTTTCGGGAAGGATCCGGATCAACCGGAAATACTACATGAATACGGCGCAGAAAGAGATTGCCCGGGAGGCGCTTCTGCCCGTCACGGTCAGCGTGCCCGTCTACTTGGAGAGCAACGAGATCATCTTTCAAACGCTGCGGGAGAGCCTCGCTGCAGCGAGGCGGTATCGCAAGGTCAGCGGCAAGGATGCGAATGTGGTCGTATCGGATGACGGGCTGGCGCCGCTCCTCGGAGGCAGGTGCGCCAAGGAAAAGGCCGAGCGGCTGGTCCAGGTTTTGAAACGGGATGCATCTGCGCTGACGCAGCGGGAGAGGAAGGCGGCAGAGCGCATCCAGTTCTACCGGGAGCATGGGATCTCCTTTGTCGCCCGTCCGCAGGCAGGGCGCGCGGGGCTGTTCAAAAAGGGCTCCAACCTGAACTATACCCTGCGGCTCGGCAATGCGGTTTCCGACGGGGCCTCGCTGGATAGCCTCCTGCGGAAGGACGGTGCCTTCGCAGGCGCCTATGCGGAGGGGGATATCGCGACCCATGAGATCATCCTGCTGCTCGACAAGGACTCAGGGGTGAAGGAGAAGATCATCGAGGCTATCCTGCCGGAATTCGCGATCGACGGGAAGCTTGCCTATGTGCAGTGCGCCACCAACGCGGGCAATCTGCATGAGAATTACTATACCTATGCCACCGGCCACCAGATCAACAACCTGTTCCACAATATCTGGCCCTGCAAAGCCCTGCAGGGCTTCTTCGTGCCGCTCGTCGGCCACAACGCATTCCTCCGCAAAAGCCTTCTGGAGAAGAGCGGGCTTTGGTCGGAGAACCGGGTTTCCGAGGATTATGATAAGGCGCTCTGCTTCTACAGCATGGGGTATCACGGGAAGTATGCGCATCTGGTGGGGCTGGAGTTCACCGAATACGCCAGCCGGACCTTCACGGAGGAGACCGGAAAGCAGCGCCGGTATGCCTATGGTCTGTTCGAGATGATCTTCGACGGGATCGTGACGCCGGGCAAGGTACGCGCCTGCGATTCATTTTTCATGGTGCTGTATTTCTTTTCCGTGATCAATCAGACGCTGCTGCTTCCCACGGTGCTTCTAGAGTGCTATTTCGGAAATATCCATCTTCTGTGGGCGGGCTTCCTCCTCTGCACGCTCTGCTTCATCATCCTTCCCCTCTTAAGGGGTTTTGCCGTGCGCCATCATCTCCCCGAGGATCAAGTAGGGGTGATGCCCTATACGCTCGTCATCGCCGTCTCCTTTGTGGGGCACTCCTTCTCCTTCCTTGCTGGTGCGTGCCGATATCTTGCAAACAAGCTGAAGGAGAACAGGACGCCCTTTCCCTCCACCAATGTGGATCAGCTGGGATACAGCCTCGCGCAGGGCATGAAGCTCCTTGCGCGCTATATCCGGAGAAATCCCCTGTTCCTCGTGATCGCCTTCCTCTGTCTCGATCGGGGCATCTTCCTGCTCACGAGAAAGGGGCTGGAATCGGTGACGGCGCTCACCTACGGCTATATCCTGTTCTGTGCCGTGCTTGTCCCTGTCCTACTGACGCCGCAGCTCTTTTCCGGTCTTGGAATGAAGCTTGCGGAAATGGGAGATGTGGAGGTGGGAAGCTTGAAACGAAGAGGCGGAAAGGGTCTGAAGGGCATGCGGAGGCCATCTCACCAAAGCGGCGGGGACAAGACGCCCCTGCCCCTCATCATAGAAGAAGGGGCGGGATCCACATCGACAGGCATCGACGTGGAGCGTTTTCTCGCCTCCTATCAGGAAACGCTTCAGGCCTCGCTTCCTGGGGAGGGCATGCCGGAAGAGCTGTTGGCAGACTACGTCTTCGAGAGCTGCCTCAGGAAAGACCCGGAGAGCAGGAAGGAGCTGTATCTGCTCTGCCGGAAAAAAGATGGCGCGAAGGCGCTGCTCCGCATCACGAAGGATTATCCGGAGGAGGACGCTCTCGAGGAGGCGAGGCTGCTCCGGCGGCTCGATCATCCGGGTATCCCGAAGGTGTACGCTTCCTATGAGCAGGATGGGAAGCGCTATCTCATCAGGGAATACATTGAGGGCCGAACCCTGTTCGAGATCGTATCCGCAGGGGGGATCCTCGGCGCACAGGATGTCTTCGGCATTGCGCTGAAACTTGCGGACATCCTGATCTATCTGCATGCGCAGACCCCGCCGGTCATCCACCGCGACATCAAGCCGCAGAATATCATCGTGGGGAGGGATGGCAGCATCCACCTCATCGATTTCGGCATCGCCCGAGTCCATAAGCAGGCACGCCGCCAGGACACCTCCGTGATCCTGACGCTGGATTACGCCTCGCCGGAGCAGTACGGCTTCGAGCAGACGACGCCCTTGTCAGATATCTATTCCTTCGGCGTGGTGCTGCTGTTCTTGGCTACCGGGCGCACGGTCCGCTCCGGCTTGGAGGCGCAGATCGTGAGCAACCGGCTCCGGAATCTGATCGAACAGTGCATCGTCTTCAACCCGAAGGCGCGCATACGGAGCGCGGAGGAGATCCGCGCGTATCTCATGCGTGATACGGACCGGCGCATACCGAAGCAAAGGCGGAGGCTCTCCGTTGCAGCCGGGCTGCTCGCAGCTGCCGCTTGCCTATCCGCGCTCTCCTACGGGCTGGGGTTCGCCGTGGAGAGGGGCAGCGCTGCAGAGCGCGGCTACAAGCGGGGCTATGAGGTGGGCTACACGGACGGCTACGATGCCGCGCCCGTCTTCTATCGGGGCAATGCAGGGGCTACCGCAGAAGACGGCACCAGCTTTGGGAATATGTCCGTCGCTGCGGGCGCGTTTGCGGCATCGGGCGAGGGGGACGTCTTCTACATCGCGGACGGGGGGATCTGGCGCATGTCCGCAAACGGCACGGAATCGGAGCTTCTGGTGCAGGATGGGCTTGCACGGGCGCTGAGCTACGATAACGGCTGGCTGTACTACTCGTCCGGGGGAAGGATCGTGCAGACCAATATCTACACGCTCGAGACCGATGTGCTGTGCGAGTTTTATGGCGACCTCTACGTTGTCGAGGGGCATTTCTATATTCGGGCCGAAGACGAGCTGTACCTGTTGGATGCGGAAACCGGGGAAACGACCGCCGCAGGCAGCTTCCCCGGCGGTGAATTCCTGCATATGGATGGCGAGAACCTTTATTTTGTCAACGGTGGCGATCGCGCGCTGTATCGCAGCGATCTGTCCGGAGAGGATCAAACGAAGCTTGCGGAGGGGGATTGCCAAAGCGCCTGCCTGTTCGGCGGCGATCTTTTCTGCATTGTCTACGAGCATGGTGCGGGGAGGCTGATCCGGATGGATGCCGATACCGGCGAGGCGACGGTGCTTCTGGAGGCGCGGGCCGCGATGCTCAACGTCATGGAAGACGGCATCTGCTTCCTCGACCTATCGGATGGGACGATCAACAGATGCTCCTTCGATGGCCGTGTCCGCGAGCGGGTCTCCGGAAACCGCGCGCAGGACTTCAACATCGCGGGAGGCTGGATCTTCTACCACAACGAGGAAGACGGTGGCAGGCTGTGGTGCGTCCGGTTTGACGGGGCGAACGACCACTCGGTGTCATCCGGGAGATGATGTCTATGCAAAGGAAGCCAAAGCTCACGTGGGGGGATGCAACGGAGCGCTCTGTGTCCGAGATCGTAGGCGAAGACGGGATACTGCACTCCGGCGACATCCTCTCTATCGTCGAGCAGCTGTGCCTTCTGCTTGACAGGCGGCATCCGAAGGACCCCGGCGGGCAGCGGGTATGCGTCCATCCGGACAACATCGTGGTGGATATGAACGGGGATGTCCGGTTGGAGGATCAGAACCTCTCCCTCTCCATCGTGGACGCCTATCTTCCGCCGGAACTGGGCCGGGCCGGTCTGGCCTCGCCCGACGCGCAGGTGTACGCCCTGGGCATGCTCATGCTGTATATGGCTACGGGGCAGGAAAGGAAGGCGGAGGCGGACGCTGCCGTTGGCGATCGCTCCCTCCTCACGCTGATCGAGCGCTGCACGGCCTTCGATCCGAAGGAGCGCTTTCGGGATATCGGAGATCTGCTGGAGGCCATCAAGCGCGAGAGAAGGGTATGGAGGAAGGCGCTTTCTGCATCTCTTGCGACAATCGGCGTCTGCCTGCTCGCGGGCGCCCTCTTCTTCTTGTGGCGGGAGGGAGCATCGCGGGGAGGTGCGGCAGGGGAGGCGGATGCCTTTGGATCGGGTTATGCCGACGGCTACGAGCAGGGTTTCTCCGATGCTCCGGGAATCGGTGTCGGCGGAGCGCCTTTCGACGCGCGGAATGGGAACCTCTCGGGAAACCTGGCCGCAGACGGCGGCGCGATCGCAGCCTACAGCGGGGAGAGCGTGTTCTTCCTGCTGGATGGCAGCATCTTTCAGATGGATCCCCATACGGGAGAGGTGCAGATCCTCGCGTCAGATGCCGGAGCGTACGGACTGCACTGCTACGGCGGCTGGGTCTATTACTGCACGGGGGAGGAGATTATCCGCATCGATCCCAAGACAACGGCCGCAGAAGCCGTGTGCGACTCCCGTGGAGGGCAGCTCTACATAGTCGACGATATCTTCTACCTCTATGACAGTGCCGGCACCGGCTATCTGTACCGCATCGATCCCGGCACATGGGCGCTGACACAGCTCAACGGGACGATGGAATATCGCTGCCTGAATATCGTGGACGGCAGGCTCTATTATATCGACCCCGGCAGGGGCGGCAGTATCTGCAGCTGCGATCTCGATGGCGGAAACGCGAGCCTCATCAGCAGCGGCTTCTATACGGGCTTCTGCGTCTACGACGGCAGGATCTATGCTGCTACCGAAGACGGGCTCATACGCATGGATTTGAATGGGGGGAACCCCGAGATCCTGTCGGCTCTGCCCGCGTATTCCCCCAATGTCTCAGACGGGGGCATCTTCTATATCTCCGGCAATGGGAAGACGCTGGAGTGGATGTCCTTGGACGGCAGGAGGCGCTATACCGTCGTGCCCACCAGCATCGGCTCCTTCAACGTTGCAGGGCAGTGGATTCTCTATCGGAGCGAGGAGGATGGCGGCACGCTGTGGCGCGTCCGCATAAGCGGCACGGATAACGCGAGGATCGCACGGTAGCGCTCCGATAGCATGGGATGCGCACGGGACCATCTCCCCATCCCTCCGGAAACCCCCGGCTTGTATGCTCCGAGCATACAAGTTGCAGCTTCTTTCATCTTATGCTGTGACTGGAGTCGCAGCAGACGGGAGAAAGGGTTTCGGACGATGCGTAAACTCATTGAACTTATCGGCAGGATCATCCCGGTCTTTATCGGGTGGCTTATCTGGAGAGAGACGGGCAACATCATTTTCGGCGTGATCGCCGCCACGGTTTTGGAGGCGCTCGCGGAGCCGCTGCTGAAGGAGCTCGGGTTCCTGCTTGTCAAAAAGCAGGACATCCGGACGCTCGACCCCTTCCCCGCCGAGCGGGGCAGGGGTCTGCGTATCTTCATCGCGCGAAAAAGGGATTGCGTCCTGTCGCCGGAGGATATCGTGGCCGAGATGCGGGAGAAGCTTTCCGGCAACGGGGAATTCGGGAATCTGTATCAGACGGTGGCAGCGGAGCATCTTCCGATCCAGCGCTGCCTGTGGAATTTCGATACCTGTGATGATGGCACGCAGACCAAGGCGATCCGGCAGTGGCGAAAGATGGGGGATATCTCGCTGGCGGTCAATGATATGAAGGATAGCCATTTCCATGAGGCGCAAGCGGAAAACGGCGAATATGCCGCACTATTCTGCTTCTCGCAAGATATCCCGATAACCCTGCTTCCCGGGGAAGCCAGTATCGAGGGCTGAATTCGAGTTTGCCTTGGTAAGCGGCCGGGCGTTTTCTGCCACGGAGGGCGCTTTCGGCACCGAAGAAGCGTGGAATAAGCGCCCTCAGTGGCAGATCTGGGCGGTTTCCGTGCCAGCACATGCCGTTCCACAGCGTCCGATGGACGCTCGGGCAGCTATTCATGTCCGGCGATACCGGTGGTGCCATGCAGAGAGACGGCAGCCGGGGTTCGGTCCGCGTGCTTCCGTACTCTCGGATTTTGGAAAAACCTTTGCTTGTATGCTCCGAGCATACAAGCTGCGGGATTTTTCAGCCTATGCTATGGCTGGGATCGCAGGAGGAATCTCGGGTGCGTGCCGAAGATACGCGGGATGGATGAGACGGAAGGATAAGGAGCGATGAAACCAGTGAGGAAGGCGATTTCGAGAGACGATGGGACCGTATAGAAGAAAACTGCGTAGAAGATCCGCAGCGGGAATGAGGGTAGTTGGGGATGATGCTCTACGCACAGCGGCGTGCTGCCGGGCATTCGAAGCTAAAGGAGGATGAGGTAGGTATGGTATCTCGCAAAAAAGAGGATTGTCGTGGGAAGAGGATGCTTTCTCTGCTGGTTGCCTTGACCATGGCGCTGCTCTTCGCTCTGGCAGGTTGCAGCATGGAAGGGGAGGATACAGATGTGGACTGGCTTTCCTATCGCTTGACCTTGGCTGAGCTGAGAGAGATGGATAGCTCCGAAAGTTTTCAGGAAGTCGTCTTTTCAACCAACAGCGGGAGTCTTTCGATCCGGCAGCTCGGCACGGATGATATGCTCGGCAATGATACCCGACTGATCGACCCACCTGCTGGCAGCAGGTATGTTGTGGCTCGGCTGCTGAGCGCAGAGGGAAAGCTCCTCCTCGAGGATATTACAAACGAAGCTGTTGGGACAGTCCACCTGAGGGCGTCTTCAGGGGATCGTTTCGAGCCGTTTCTTTACGTTCTATGGGGCGTCAAGTATGATTCTGCTGCTGGCTTTTCCACAAACGACGAGCAGGAGGGCTTCTGCCTCTTGTTCATCGTGCCGGAAGATATCGATCTACAGGAGCTGGGCATAGAGGTATCCGACAGCTAGCCGGTCGGGTGATGAGAGCGGGCTATCGAGCTGTTGTGATCGCGCATCGCCCATTCCGACCTCTGGCCAGCAAAAGGTGCGCTCAGGCGGCAGGCCGTGTTCTCGGGCCTGCCGCCTCTCCCTACTCCCGGCCTTGCAAGAAACTCCGGTTTGTATGCTCCGTGCATACAAGCTGCGGAATCGTTCACCGTATGCTGTAGATGAAAGCCACGCCCGATACGGAACGTATGGGAAGGCACGTACGGTGGCGGTAGCGGACTTTTGCCGATAGGAGGAGACCATGATCGAGGCGTATAAAGAGTATTGGAAAGGATACGTTGACTTCACGGGCAGGACGAGCGTCGGAGGCTACTGGTGGGCGGTGCTGGCGCACTTCCTCGTGGCCCTTCTCCTCTCCTTCCTTGTGGGTCTCGTGGGCGGCTTGAGCAACAATCAACATGTTGTCGTTTCCTTTCTGACCACCTTTTGGCTGGTCTGCCTGCTGCCTTCCTTGGCCATCGCCGTGCGGCGGCTGCGCGATGCGGGCCGTTCCTGGGCGAATCTGTTCTGGGCACTTCTACCGATCGTAGGCTCCATCATGCTCATCGTGATGCTTTGCAAGCCGACAAGTTCCGAAACCTCTTATCGGGCGATCGATCAGGTGGCGGTGAACGGCGTGCCCGCCTACCAAGCCTATGCACCGCAGCAGGCCGCATTGCCCGTGAACGGCGGGCGGGCATCACAGGCATATGCCCCGGCGGCTTCAAGCTCCGTGCCGGCGGCACAGCCCGCACAGCTCCCCGGAGCCTTCCGCAAGCTCTCCCTTCGCTCTCTGAAGCTCTACGCGGGCTCCGGCGTCTGCGATGTGTGCAACAAGCCCTTGTCCGGGCAGAGCGCATATATCGTGCCCAATCCCGTCTTCTACGGCTCGCCGGAATGGCGCGAGCATTTCCGGCGGGTGAACAGCGTGATCTTTGCCCTTACGGGCGCGAATGCCGACCGGCAGATCGAGATGATGCAGAGGAGCGATTCCTCGGCGGGAAGCGCCATCTGCGAGGATTGCATCCACATGTTCGCGGAGTAGGACAGACGGCAGAGGCCGAACGTGCTGCAAGTTAAGCATTATAAGGAGGAAATCTCATGGATGACAATCGTTCGAGCTCACAGGCGGGAGCGCTGGGTCCCCAGCGCATTCCTGCAGCGATCCTGCTGCTGTGGTGTACCCTGTTCGGCCTTGTATCCATCGCTTACGGAGGGGCGCTCCCATACACGGATGTGTTCTGGTGGCTGTCGTTCTTCATCCAGCTTGCCCTCGTGATCCTGCTCTTTATCGGAAGGAAGAACGTGGGGATCCTGATCCCGATCGCGCTTTATTCGCTGCTGGCTGTCGCCGATCTATTTGCAGATTTCAGCATCGGCAGCCTGCCGTACGTAGCGATCTGGGCCGTCCTATGCCTGATTGCCATGGCCTCCGTGATCCCGGAGCTCGGGCTCGGGAGGCCTTTGCTCAAAGGCCTTGCATACCTGCCCGCCGGGCTGAATCTGGCGATGGGTGTGTTCGCCTCTATCGCTGCGGTAAGCGAATGGTTTACTCCTGCGGACATTCTTTATGACATGAATTACGTGATCTGGTCGCTTGGCCTCCTTTTTTTGGCGAAGGCTTTGGTGGAGACCTCCCCCGAGAGCGACGCCTTGCCAACCCAGACCGGCGGCTCGGTCTACAGGACCTATTCCCAGCCGGTCCCCAGCCAGCAGCCGGCCCCTGCTCCTGCCGTCGCTGTCCAGAGAACGGCTCCGGGCGTCCTCCTGGTCCGCTTCAGCATCGACCGGCTGAACGAGCTGAGCGGCCCCTATGGCTTCCAATCCGGAAGGCTGATCGGCCGGGCCGTCCCCGCAGCGCTTCTGGAGGGGATGGTCATAAGCGATGGCGATACTGCGGCGACGCTCGCTGGGCACGAATACGTCTGCATCGTCTCCATCGCCTCCAGCGACAGCTCCGTCCTGAAAGAGAGCATCGAGCCGCTGATCCTGGCGAGCGGGGAGATCCGGGCTTGCGGCGCTGTTCCGCTCACGCAGCTCGTCAGCAGCACAAGCGAGCCTCTGGTGATGGATGGCGTTGTGAGGAATGGCGCAATCGAGGGTTCCGGCGGCTGGTGCGCGAACGGTCTGACGAGCGCGTGGAAGGAGGCCGCCTCACAGCAGAAACCCGCTGCAGCCGCGACCGACAAGAGGGGGGTCTACCTCCAGAAGAGCGTGGAGCGCCTGCTGACGTTGTACCGGCAGGCACCGGGAGGCTTCCTGAGGGACGAGGCAGTCGATGTCCGGGCCATCGGGATGCTGCTCAACGAGGCGGGCGGCATGGACTTGATGCGGCGGGCACATGGCCTCTTCGCGCGGCAGAACCCCGGCATGGCCCGGAATCTCGAGAGCGTGTGGGGCGGCATCGGCGATTGGATGGGATGATCGCAGGCATATCATGAAGGGGCGATCGCGACGTTTGCTGGCCAATGCGCCGCCTTATGGGAGGTTGGGAGATGAAGCGTCACATCATCAAGGACGTCATCGTCGCGCTTTTGCCCCCCGCGCTGTTCCTTGCCTATGCCTTGCCGGCGAGAGGGCTGCTGGTCTCAAGCAGGGCAACCTACAATATGCTGCCGCTTCCCCTGTTCAATCTCATCGTCCCGGTGCTGATCGGCGCTATCCTCTGCACGGTGCTTATCTACGCATGGGAAAACCGCACCTCAACGGTATGCATCTACCTGTACTGCGGTGCTTTCCTGATGAATATATTCTTCGTGCTATGCCAGCTCGGTGTTTTCGGTTCGCCTTACAACATGGTTCTGGTGGGAGGACTCGAAGGCGTGGACTTGGCGGGCGTGATTAACGGGACGTATATGGTGATGTTCTGGGCGTCGCTTGTGAGCTTTATCAAGGCGAGGAAACGCGCCGGTTGAAAATGCCAAGCGTACACACGCAGCTTTTTTTCATCGAGCCCCCTGCGCCGCCCTAGATAGGGCGGCGCAGGGGGCTCGTGGCACGCGACCGGTCCGATTTTGCCACGGAGGGCACTTATTCCGCACTTTTTCGGTGTCGAATCGCCATCGGGCGGAGACAGAGCCTGCGTTTGCGCAGCTCAGCGAGGGCCGTGTCTGGCCCCTATGGGCAAACAGCACCGAAAAAGTGCGGAATAAGTGCCCTCCGTGGCAAAATCGGACCGGTCGCGTGCCAGTGCATGCCATCCCCGCTTGAAGCTGCCCTGCAGCCCCATCACGAGCCTCCCGGAAAAAACTCGGCTTGTATGCTCCGAGCATACAAGCTGCGGGATCTTTCGACTTATGCTGTGCATGAGATGTTCGGAAGGGGCGAGCTGCTTTTTCTGAAGCGATTGCGGATAGGGTGGAAGCCCCACGATCGATGCGTACGAGACAGTTAGATTCGAGGAGCATTCAGAAGGAAGGAGCGTCACGATGGATACCGTTGCGACATTGAAGGGGCTGAGATGCCCGCAGTGCGGCTCGGAGGACTTGGACGTGAAGGGCAAGGCCGGGAGCATGGGCAAGGAGCTCGCCGGTGCCTTTTTGGGTGGTGCGATCGCCCACTTGGCGGTGAGCCGCAGCGCCTCAAAAAACGTGGAGACTGTTCCGATAGCCTATGTCTGCAAAAACTGCAAGCATAAGTTCCAGTCGCTTCCGCTCGCGGCACAGCAGGAGGACATCCTTTCCGCTCCCTGCACCATCAGCTTCACCCGCCTCTCCGGCTTCGTGGGAGCTTTGGCGGCGATGGTCGTCTACCTGAACGGGGTCAACTGCGGGGTCGTGAAGAACGGGGCTACGATCACCCTGCAGACCAGCAACCGCTGGAACACCATGTTCGTCACAGATCAGTACGGGGTGGCCTTCAAGAGCGTCTACCGCTTCGAGGCGGTCCCGGGCGGTACCGTGGCCGTGAGGTTCAAGCGGAAGTTCGTGGAGTAGGGCGGGGAGGGTTCCAGCACCCTTTTGTCTGCACGTTCGCTGCAGCCGATCACGCTGTGAAACGATGTGATGGTAGGCATGGGGCCATTCGATTTCCTGAAAAGGAACAAAGCTTCGTCGACGGCTACTTTTTCCGCGAAAGATGAGGAAAACATCCGCATTTTGACAACGATCCCGCGTGGAGTGTGCGGGATAGAGCTACACGTGCGCTCCTTGAGATCGCCGTAGCGCATGATCCGCACGCACCTGTGGATGTGCAGGTGTTTCTCGACGCGCTCCATGATCCGAAAAACTATGTGGTTGAAAATGCGGTGGATGCTTGGGGAAGGCTCCATTGCGAGACGATCTGCGCTTCGTGCTCATCCCTGTGACAAGGGGACATCCCTGTGACAAGGGGACAGGTCACTTGTCACGGTTAGGCGCCTGCGATGGGACACCGCATGTCGCATGCGGGGAAACAGGGCGTTTGCTCGCTTTGCGTCCTGTTCTTCCAGATACGTCTAGGCTACTCTGTATCCGGAAGGGGGTGTGCCGATGGACCAGAAGAAGATCGGGGCTTTCTTGAAGGAGCTCCGCAAGGAAAAGGACGTCACGCAGGAGCAGCTTGCCGAGGAGATGCGCGTCTCCCGGAGGACGGTCTCGCGATGGGAGACGGGAAGCAACATGCCGGATCTCGATGTCCTCGTCGATATGGCCGATTACTACGGGGTCGACGTCAGGGAGCTGCTCGATGGAGAAAGGAAAAGCGAGCATATGGATACCGAAGCCAAGGAAACCGTCTTGAAGGTTGCCGATTACAGCAATGAGGAGAAGCTGAGGATAACGAAACGGCTGCACTGGATTTTCGTTTCCGGACTGTGTTTCTTCACGTTCTACTTCCTCATGCTGTTCCTCGAGCCGGAGAACCCATCCGCGCTGTTCGGTTTTGCGCGGGGAATGTGCCTGGGCTTCTCTTTCGGGACGATCGTTGCCGGCGTGATCATGACGAGCAGATACGCGCAGAGGATACGCGCATTCAAGATGGGGCTCCTGCGAAGAGGCTGAGCGACATGTGGGCGGCCTGCCCGCGCTACGCCTCCCATTCGTCACGGAGCAGGCTGTACATGCAGGCGTCGACGATGCCCTGATTGCTCCAATCCGCTTTCCTCAGCGTTCCCTCGTAGCTCATCCCGCACTTTCTCATCACGGCGCCGGAGTACGGATTGGCGGGATCGTGCTGGGACTCGATCCTGTTGACGTGGACCTCGGTGAAGAAGAAGGGGATGATGGCGCCGAGCGCCTCGCTCGTGATGCCGAGATGCCACCACGCGCTGCCGATGCAGTAGCCGATATGGACCGTATCCGTCCGCTCATCCTGCTTAACAGCAGAGATGGTGCCGATCGGCTCGTGCAGCTCTCTCAGCTCGATCGCCCATTGGTAGAACGAGGCATCGGGGTAGGAAGCGATCCACCGGCCGATCACGTCTCGGGCATCGTCGATATCGTGATAGGCCTGCCACCTCAGATACCTCGTCACCTGCTCGTCGCACAACCAGTTGCGAAACGCGGGTGCGACATCATCTGCGCTAAACGGCCGGAGAATCAACCGCTCCGTCCCGATCCTCACCGTTCCCTTATGCTCCATGATCGTCCTCGCAGTTCCAGCATCCGGTTCGATATCCATTATCGTTTCAAGAGCTTGAGGCGTTCTTTCTGCTCCTGCGTGATTCGAAAGCTCTCCCGTGCTTTCTGTATCGTCTTATTATGAGTCCAGATCTCAAGCCTGCCATTCTCCAGATAGGGCAACGCATCGTCCCATTGCTTTGCGAGAGCTGTTGCGAAAAACCAGGCGATCATCATGCTGACATAATATTCATCTAAGCGAACCGAAGCGGGGATCTCGAGATACTCGGGTCTGAAATCATCATCGAGAAAATGGGACATCAGCATTTCCAGACCGAATCTGCAGGTGTAGGTGTGGCCGGATGCAGACCATGCTCTGATCTTTTCGATGAGCCGATCTTTATTGCGCTTGAACACTTTGGGCGACATGACATCGCACACGGCCCAATTACCCACATATGGCAGGAACAGCTCTATCTCAGATATACAGGTCTCGTAGTCTTTGATCTCAGCGATGAGCAATCCATGCAGCATGTCCTCATCGTAGTATTCATGGGGAAGCTGCCTGAGAAAATCGCTATAGCCGGCCTGCTTCACAAGAGCTTTGGCCAGCTTCCGCACTTCAGGCACGCGGACTCCGATAAAGCGTTCCGGAGCAGTTCCGGGTACGAGTTTTGATTGGAACGAAGCGTACTCTTTATCCTGCCGATCGAATAGCATTTGGAGAATATCCATGGGTGTCCCATCGTTGAGTGCCCAATTTATCGAATCGAGCTGCCGATATTGATCAGGCGCCTCGCTTGCCCGCTGTACCCGTGGCACGGCAGGACTCCATCCACAAGATACTGGCATGGGAAGGCTCCTGTCCACAGGTTTTTCGTGGACAGGTGCGATCTGGCGGCTCGAAGCGTGTGGACAGGGGCGTTTTCGTGCCATGCCCTGCGAGGCAGGCGTGCTGACCCGCCCTGCCCCTTGCCACGCATGAAAAAAGACCCGAGCAGCACCTCGGGTCTTTCAACGTGCAGGATGCGGACTGGCTGTTAGAGCGTGTTCGCAAGCTTGGCCACGCCGCTCTTACGCTGTGCGGCCTGGTTCTTGTGGATGATGCCCTTGGAAGCGGCCTTGTCGAGCAGGCGGCCTGCCTTGTTGGCAGCAAGCTGGGCAGCGTCTTTGTCGCCAGCCTCGACGGCAGCGCGAACTGCCTTGACAGCGGTCTTGAGCTCGCTCTTGACGGCCTTGTTGCGCATGCGGGCCTTCTCGGCGGTCAGGATGCGCTTCTTCTGAGACTTGATGTTTGCCACGTGCGTTCCTTTCGAGTCTTTCAAATATCCGAGGCCTCTAACGTTTGAGACACGGCGAGGTCAACTGCATGATTGTAGCACGTGTTCGGCGAAAAAACGCTATCATCTTCTGTATGTCTAAGAACGATACCTCACATATCCGCAATTTTTCGATAGTTGCGCACATCGACCACGGCAAATCGACCATCTCGGACCGCGTGCTCGAGCTCACCCACACCGTGGAGGAGCGCGATCTCGATTCCCAGATGCTCGATACCATGGATATCGAGCGCGAGCGCGGGATCACCATCAAGAGCAATGCCGTGCGCGTCATGTACGACGCCGACGATGGCGAGACCTACCAGTTCAACCTCATCGACACCCCCGGTCATGTGGACTTCACCTACGAGGTTTCGCGCTCGCTCGCGGCCTGCGAGGGGGCTGTGCTCGTGGTCGACGCCACCCAGGGTGTCGAGGCCCAGACCGTCTCGAACGCGCTGCTCGCCATGAACGCGGGGCTCGACATCGTGCCCGCCATCAACAAGATCGACCTGCCGAGCGCCGAACCCGAGCGTGTGCGGGCCGAGATCGAGGAGGCGCTCGCCATCCCCGCCGAGGACGCGGTGTGTGTCTCCGGTAAGACCGGCGCGGGCATCCACGAGCTGCTCGAGAGCATCGTCTTCCTGATCTCGCCTCCTTCCGGCGATGCGGATGCCCCGCTCAAGGCGCTCATCCTCGATTCCTATTTCGATCAGTTCAGAGGCGTCGTCGCCACGGTCCGCATCTTCGACGGCTCCATCCGTGCAGGAGATACGCTCCACATGATGCAGGCGGCAACGGACTTCCTCGTCGACGACGTGGGTGTGAGGCGGCCCCTCGA
>JAKPQM010000046.1 GCA_029546925.1 Actinomycetes bacterium | reverse complement strand
AGCGGCAATCGCAGCCTCGATGATGCGGTCGATCTTGCTGCTCTCGACGGGTTTGTCGGAGAATCGACGACAGGAGTAACGATCATGTGCCAAGGTGATGAAGTCTTCCATGGGCGGCCTTTCTCTCTGGATGAGCCTAGTATAGACGCTCCGGCGGGCTTTCGGCCAACACCGATCCATGAGGGATGACATGATTGCGCGGGGTGTGGGCGCCTGCGATACTTGTAGGTAACGCTACGGCTTCGAAGGGAGGCAGCATGGGCAAAAAGATGATGAGGAGGGTTGTCCTGCTCGCGGTGCTCGCCCTGCTCGCCGCAGGTCTTTTGATTGCCTACTGCCGCAGGAACTCAGGTGATTCCATACCGCTTCCGCCCGCTGAGACGGTGCGCAAGGTGGAGATAACGCAGGGCAATGTGACCGTTGCGATCGATGATCCGAACATCATAGCGGTTCTTATCCGCGCGATGAGCGCAGCAAAAGACACGGGACGAGAAAGCGTGAGCGATAGCCCTGCTGGCAATGCCACAAGGATCAGGCTCGTGGTGTCGGATTCGGAGAGCATCACGGTATTCGCCTACTTCGATGAAAGAGGACTGCAGTATAAAGGAGCTCTGTACCTGGAGATACCCTACCAGGGGATCTATTCCATAGATGCAGGCTTCTGGGATGTTGTCGAGCAGGCTTTGCAGCGAATCTAGCGCTAGCACGCGCCATACGGTTTGCAGGGATGCGAGCCTACACGAACATCCCCATCGAAACACGATCATCCCGCAGGTGTTCATGAACATCCCGGGGATGATCGTGTTCGGGCGGGGATGTTCGTGGCCGAGGATGGAAACCACGGCTGCCAACACAGGCACGACCGCATGGCTTTCTGCGGCTATCCGCGATCCAAAAAAGAAGCAGGCCAGCCGAATCATACGGATGACCTGTGATATCTCTGGTCGGGTGGACTGGATTCGAACCAGCGACCCCTTGACCCCCAGTCAAGTGCGCTACCAAACTGCGCCACCACCCGAAAGCACAGAAGATTATACCGTTCGCAGCGAACTATGCAAGCGACGACTTCAGCTCTTCTACAGAAACAATGCTGGAGCCATAGCATTTCACGAAGTGCTCGATACCGGCTTCCTGCGTTCCACAGAGAAATGTGGTGGTCGCATCCTCCACGACGATGGTCTTGTAGGTGTTGAAATAGGCGTCGGCGAGGGTATGGAGCACGCAGATGTTGGTATCTGCGCCGACGGCGATCAGGGTATCGACGCCCATCTCGCGCAGCGTCAGATCCAAGTCGGTCTGGAAGAAGCCCGAATAGCGGCGCTTGGGGATGATGAGGTCGCTGTCCCAGACCTCGACCTCGGGAAAGATGGCCATCCTATCCTTGATGCCATGCTCGCCCCAGAGCTCGAGCTCGTGGTCGATACCGGGGATGTGCTGGTCGTTCAGGAAGAGCACGGGAATTCCGGCTGCATGGCAGAGATCCACCACGATGCCGACATTTCTACGGTACGCGCCCATGGTATTGTCCGGGTCGTAGACCCTGTCCTCGTGCGATCCGCCATCTTCGATCGCATCGATCGCGTCGATGACGATAAGCGCGGTGCGATCTCTCTCGATCTGCATCCTCTCCCCTTCCCTCTCGGACATGCTACTGTCATAGGTATACCCGCGGATGGAGAAGATTGCCATGGATTCGTTTTTCGAACAGGTCTACGAGGTTGTACGGCAGATTCCCGAGGGCCGCGTCGCTTCCTACGGGCAGGTCGCCCGCCTTGTCGGGGCGCCGAGAAAAGCGCGTTTCGTGGGCTTCGCCATGCATGCGAGTCCTGGCATGGGAGGTGGCATCCCCTGCCATCGCGTTGTCTTCAAGGACGGTTCCCTTGCCACGGGCTTTGCCTTCGGAGGCCCTAACATACAGAAGGAGATGCTCCTCGACGAGGGTATCTCCTTCAGAGATGAGACGCATGTCGATATGGAAGCCTGCCGCTGGGAAGCCTAGGCCCGTCTCGTTGCGACGAGATCGGCGCCGGTGCCTGCGGCATTGCGGACGATGACATCTCCGATGGCGATAGGAGCCTCGACCGTGATGCCGCAAAGCGATTCGACAACCGCGCGGACCTTGGCCTTGGGGACATCGCCCGCCGTTTTGACGGAAACCATGCGCGCGAGCTTGCTCCCCGTGACGGGGACCGACGACGTCACGACGCGCAAGGGGTTGGTTGCCTCGGCTTGCGCGTAGGTCTCCCCGCGCTTGCAGGCATTGCCCGCAACCGAGAGGACCTTGCCATCTTCGACCTCGACGTCGAGCTGGCACCCGCGCGGGCATCTGATGCAGGTGAGATGGATCTGCTCCATGATCGTCATGCCTCCTCGAGCCTGAAGGTGATCTTCTCGAGACGGCCATAGGCCTCGATATCGCTTTTCCTGAGCTTGACCTGCTCCATCTCGCCCGGCGCAAGAATCGAGCGCTTGCGGTGCTGCACGCGCTCTCCATCGAAGTAGACCGACACATAGCGGTTCTCGTAGACGTTGTCCACCCGGAAGCGCACGATAAGCTCCTCGGGCATGCGGACGGGATCGACGGACTGGGGAACGGTGTAGCGGACGCCATCTTCTGCGGCAAGCGGCACGGAGCAACTCGGGGCAGCCAGCGTGCCAAGGGCATAGGCGGCGGCATTGCGGCCCGCAACCGCAGCTTCCTGCGAAACATAATCGACCAGATCGTGGACGTGGAGGACGTTGCCGGCCGCGAAGATGCCCTCGACGCCGGTCTCGAGGATCTCGTTCACCACGGGTCCGCGCGTGACGGGAGAGAGATCGACGCCCGCAGAAAGCGACAGCTCGTTCTCGGGGATGAGGCCGACCGAGAGCAGCAGCGTATCGCAGGGATAGGTTACCTCGGTACCGGGGATGGGTTTGCCGCAGCCATCGACCTCGGCGATGACTACGGCTTCCACGCGCTTCGCACCCTCGATGCGCACGACGGTATGCGAGAGCAGAAGCGGGATGCCGAAGTCGTCGAGGCACTGCACGATGTTGCGTTTGAGGCCGCCTGAATAGGGCATGAGCTCGGCCACGCAGGCCACATGTGCCCCCTCGAGGATCATGCGTCGTGCCATGATAAGGCCGATGTCGCCCGAGCCGAGGATGACGACCTCGCGGCCCGGCATGAAACCCTCGATATTCACAAGGCGTTGGGCCGTTCCCGCGCTGTAGATGCCTGCAGGCCGATAACCCGGGATGTTGAGGGCACCGCGCGGCCGCTCGCGGCAGCCCATGGCGAGGATGATCGCCTTCGCCCGGATGCGCACCATGCCCGCTGCCCGGCTGACGGTCGTGACGATCTTATCCGCCGAGATATCGATGACCATGGTGTCGAGCATGAAATCGATGCCCCCTGCCCGCGCGAGCTCCTCGAAACGCGCGGCATATTCGGGGCCGGTGAGCTCCTCGTCGAAGGTGATGAGCCCGAAGCCGTTGTGGATGCACTGGTTGAGGATGCCGCCCAACTCGCAGTCGCGCTCGATGACGAGGATGGATGCACAGCCTGCGTCGCGCGCGGCAACCGCCGCCGCCAGCCCGGCGGGCCCGCCGCCGATGACCACGATGCCATAGCCGTCAGTCACAGAAGGCCACCCCCTCCCAGCTCCTTGGCTCTGCCCATGAGAAGCTCCGATCCGGGGCCTGCCTTCGTGATCTCGGCATAAGCGAGATCGTCGAGCTCGCGATCGAGGATGTCCATGATCTTGGGTGTGCAGAAGCCTGCTTGGCATCGTCCCATGCAGGCCTCGGTCCGCCGTTTGATGCCGTCGAGCGAGCGGGCGCCCAAGGGGCTGCGGATCGCCGCGACGATCTGCGCTTCGGTGACCTTCCTGCAACGGCAGACCACGTGGCCCCAGGCGGCATTCTCCGCGATAAGGGCCTCCCAATCCTCATCGCATGCCCACTCGACGTTGGGAATGCCCGTGCGGGTGGGGATGAAATCGTCGCGCAGCTCCGGATCGAGGATGCCGTCGATGATGCCTGCGACCATCTCCCCTATTGCGGGAGAGGCGGTGAGGCCGGGGGATTCGATGGCTGCGCAGTCCACGAAACCGGGCGCATCGGGAAGCTCCCCGATGAGGAAGTCATGCTCCCTGCGGTGTGCGCGCAGGCCCGAGAACGAGGCGATGGTCTCGCGGAACGGGATATCCTTGACGCTCAATACCGATTTCGCGAGCACCTCGGCAAGGCCGGCAGCCGTCGTATCGGTCCCTTCCTTATCGGATATGTCCTCGGCGGTCGGGCCGATGAGGAGGTTGCCCGCCGTGGTGGGCGTGACGAGGACTCCTTTGCCGTACTTGGTGGGAAGTTGGAAGATCGTGTGGGCGACATGCTGTCCGGCAGTGGTATCGAGCACGAGGTACTGGCCGCGGCGCGGGATGATCTCGAGCTTGTCGGCGGAGACCATGTTGTGCAGGACGTCGGCATAGACGCCTGCCGCGTTGACCACGGTGCGCGTTGCGAAGCTGCCCCTCGTGGTGGAGATCATCCAGAGTCCATCTACGCGGGAGATGCCTACGACCTCGGTATTGAAGAAGAACTCGGCGCCGTTCATGAGAGCGTTCTCGGCGAGCGCCCAGTTGAGCTGGAAGGGATTGACGATAGAGGCGCCAGGGGCCCAGAGCGCAGCGATGACCTCATCGGCGAGGTTCGGCTCGAGGGCGCGTAGCTCGTCTCCGCGCACGATGCTCAGAGGCTCGACGCCGTTCTTCCGGCCCCGCTCGAGAAGCCCCTCGAGCTTGGGAAGATCCTCCTCGGCCGTGCAGACGACGAGCGAGCCGATATTGTCGAGGTCGATGGCGAGCTCTGCGCAGAGCTCGGGCATGAGCTCCACGCCGCGGACATCGAGCGCAGCCATGAGCGTTCCCGGTTCGGCGTCGAAGCCCGCATGCACGATGGCGGAGTTGGCCTTGGTCGTGCCGCAGCAGACATCCTCCTCGCGTTCCAGCACGCCGACGCGCAGCCTCCGTTTGGAAAGCTCCCGCGCGCAGGCAGCACCTGAGACGCCTGCACCTATGATCACGACATCGAATGCATCCATCGCGGTCCCCTTGCTTACTGGATCATATCGATAAGGATAAGCCATTCGCTTTCGAGTTCGTCGATCAATGCCCGCGCCCCATCCAACTCGGCCTGCTTTGCGAGAAGCGCAGCGTAATCGGTAGGATCGAGGGCATGCAGCTCAGCCTCGATCCGCTCGGGCTCATGGCGGACCTTCTCGAGCCTGCGCTCGATCGCATCGAGGCGCTTCTTGTGCTCGCGGCGCTCGGCATTCGAGCTCGCGGACTTCTCGCGTGCCGTGCGCGCCGCAGGATCGGATGGGGAGGTCCGCTTGCCCATACGCTCATCGAGGAGGCGCAGATAGCCGTCGATGCCATCAGGGACATGGCGGAGGCTTCCGTCGATGAGCGCATACTGGTCGTCGGCGACGCGTTCCGCCAGATAGCGGTCGTGGGTCACGAGCAGGAGCGTGCCCGGCCAGGTATCGAGCAGGGACTCGAGCTCGGCGAGCATATCGGTGTCGAGATCGTTGCCCGGCTCGTCGAGCACGAGCACGTTGGGTTCCTCGATGAGCACGCACAGAAGCGCCAGACGGCGCTTCTGCCCGCCTGAGAGCTCGAAGATGCGCGTGGTCATATCCGACGCGTCGAATCCCAAGCGCTCGAGAAGCTTGGAAGGCGAGGTGGGCTTGCCTTCGACGATGAGATGCTGCTTATAGCGGGCGAGCAGATCGAGCACACGCCAGCCGCCCTTCTCCTGAAGATCGTCAAGCTGCTGGGAGAGCCAGCCGAATCTGACCGATCGGCCGATTTTGACGCTTCCGGTCGTGGGCGGAAGAAGACCCGTCATGATGCGCAGAAGGCTCGTCTTGCCGGCACCGTTCGTACCGAGGATGGAGATGCGCTCTCCCGGCCCGACGATCCAATCGATGTTCTTCAAGACGGCGGTATCGCCGAATGAAAGGCCCACGTTTTTAAGCTCGATGACCTGTTTGCCCAAGCGCGAGACCGCAAGCCGCTTGAGTTCGACGCCGTTGCGCAGCGGAGGTTCCTCGGCGAGCAGGGCACGCGCCGCCTCGATCCTGAACTTGGGCTTGGAAGTGCGCGCCTGAGCCCCATGGGCGAGCCAATTGAGCTCTTTGCGCAGCGTGTTCTGCCTGCGCTCCTCGCTGATCGCCGCCGAACGGTCACGCTCGACGCGCTGCTGGATATAGGCGGAATAGCCGCCCTCGAAGGGATCGATGGCGCGATGGTGGACCTCCCACATCTGCTGGCACACCTCATCGAGGAACCATCGGTCGTGCGTGACGACGAGCAGCGCACCCTCCCCTTCCGGCCAACGTGACGCGAGATGGGCTGCGAGCCATGAGATGGCATGCATGTCGAGGTGGTTCGTGGGCTCGTCGAGGAGCAGCACATCCCAGGTGCCGATGAGGACGCGGGCGAGATCGCAGCGCCTCCGCTCGCCGCCCGAGAGCGTGCTCACGAGGGCATCGAGCGGGATATCGCCCAGAAGCTCGGCGAGGATGGAGCGGATCCTGCCGTCAGAAGCCCATTCGAACTCCGCGCGATCGCCGAGCACAACCTGCTTGACCGTCGCCCCATCGTCGAGCGTATCGGATTGGCCTATAAAGCCCACCGAGATATTGTTGCGCCATATAACGGAACCGCTGTCGGGTTCGAGGGCTTTCGCGATGCAGGCGAGCAGCGTGGACTTTCCGTCACCGTTCTGGCCGACAATGCCGATGCGATCTCCCTCTTGGATGCCGATGCTGATGTCTGCGAGCACCTTCTTGCCGGGCCACTCGTGGCCGACCTTGTCGAGTCCGATGAGGATGCCCATCTGTCAGGCCTTTCCACGAGCGGGCCGAGACGTTCCCGCAGCATCTTTCGCAAGGTTTCTGAGCAGGGAGATCTCCTCGGCATAGCCGGAAAGGTCGTTGGGCGTCTCAAGGATCATGGGCAGTCCGCAGACCCGCGTGTTCACCACTATGGCGGCGAAGGCATCGAGTCCTATCTCGCCCCGTCCGATGCGCTCATGGCGGTCCTTATGCGAGCCGCACGGGTTCTTCGAGTCGTTGAGGTGGAGGGCACGCAGGCGATCGAGGCCGATGACGCGGTCGAATTCGTCGAGAACGGCATCGAAATCGCCTCGGACATCATAGCCGCCGTCCCACACATGGCAGGTGTCGAGGCAGACGCCTAGGAGCTGATCCTCCCGCACGCCGTCGATGATACGCGCGAGCTCCTCGAAACTGCGCCCGACCTCGGAGCCCTTGCCTGCCATGGTCTCGAGCAGGACCGTCGTCGACTGGCCTTTGTCGAGCGCCTCGTTCAACCCATCGACGATGAGGCGGATGCCCTCGTCGGGGCCCTGTCCCACATGAGAGCCTGGGTGGAGATTGTAGAAGTTGCCCGGGAGCAGCTCCATACGTGCGAGGTCATCTGCCAAGGCGCGGTGCGCGAAATCGATGGCCGAAGCCTTATCCGAGCAGAGATTCATCGTGTAGGACGCATGCGCTACGAGCGGGCCGAAACCGTTATCTTCTAGAAGCTGCCTGAGTCCGCAGACATCATCGGCCTCGAGCGCCTTCGCATTGCCCCCGCGCGGGTTGCGCGTGAAGAAGGCGAAGGTCGTGGCTCCGATGGAGAGCGCCGTCTCCCCCATGGCGCGGTATCCGCCCGTGGTCGAGAGATGGCAGCCCAGTACGAGCGGGCATGCCATCATCTGCGCTCCGAGATAAGGCGTGCGACGCGATCGAGGATGGCGTCCGCAACCTCCTCCTTGGGAAGCGTGGGCAGCTCCTCCACGCCGTCGGCCGTGACGAACGATACGAGATTGGTGTCGGAACCGAAGGTGGACTCGGGTTTCGAGACGTCGTTCGCAACGATCATGTCGGCATGCTTGCGGACAAGCTTCTCGGTGGCGTTGCCGATGAGATCGCTCGTCTCGGCGGCGAAACCGCATACCACGCGCGTGCCCTTGATGCGGCAGAGCTCGGCAAGGATGTCCTTGGTTGGGACGAGCTCGATGGATCCGATGGGCTCGTCGGATTTCTTGAGCTTGTGGTCTGCGACGATCTTAGGCGTGTAATCGGCCACGGCGGCGGAGCAGATCGCTGCGTCGGCATGCTCGAAGGCGCTCATGCACGCCTCGTACATATCGTGTGCGCTGACGACGTCGATGCGCTCGGCGCCTTCCGGTGTGGCCAGCGAGCAGGGTCCGGCAACAAGGGTGACGGCCGCGCCGCGATCGAGGGCCGCTTGGGCGATGGAAAAGCCCATCTTGCCGGATGATGCGTTCGCGATATAGCGCACCGGATCGATGGCCTCGTGGGTCGGCCCTGCATTGACGAGGAGCTTAAGTCCCGCAAGATCGCGCACGATCTTGAGATGGGCGAGCACGCTCGCAACGATATCGGAAACGGAAGCGAGCTTGCCCTCGCCCATATCGCCGCAGGCGAGAAGTCCGCTCGTGGGCATGATGAAGCCGTATCCGCGCTGCTGGAGCAGGGCGACGTTTCCCTGCGTGGCCTCATCCCTCCACATGTGGACATTCATGGCGGGTGCGAAGACCGCAGGCGCCCGAAGCGCGAGGATGGTGGTGGATACGCACTCATCGGCGATGCCCGAGGCGACCTTGGCCATGATGTCGGCGGTTGCAGGGCAGACGAGGCAGAGGTCGGCCCACGCGCCGAGCATGATATGGGGGTTGGGCGACTCGGGGAAGTCGAAGAGGTCGGTCAGGACCGGGTACTGCGAGAGCGCCTCGAAGGTGATGGGGCTTATGAACTCGCACGCATCGGGCGTCATGCAGACGCGCACCTCGCAGCCTGCATCCTGAAGCCTGCGCACGATATCGCAGGATTTATAGGCGGCGATACCGCCGCTCACGGCAAGCAGGACATGTTTCTTCATCTTAGCGCTCCTCACATACGAGCATGCGATGGCAATACGGGCATTCGGAGATGGCGGGGCCGCGTGCAAGGTCGTGGTACGCATCGGCTTGGAGCTTGACCCGGCAGATGCTCGGCACATTGCCCGTCAAGCGCTCGACGGCCAGGCCGGAGAAGCGCTTGGCAGCGATAGCATAGCGCTCGCGGATGTCCTCGGGGATGCGGGAGGCGACATCCTCGCGATCTTCGTTGAGATCCTCGATCGATGCTTGGATATCCGCGCTGTCCTGCTCGAAAGAGCGGCGCAGGGCATCCTCGTCGGCGAGGAGCTTCGAACCGAGGGTCTTGAGCTTTTTCTCGGCCTCCTCCGCCTTGTCGAGCTTCTCGAGCAGCACTCCCAACTTGAATTCGAGCTTCTCGAGCTGTTTTGCCAGAAGCGAGAGCTTGGTATCGAGAGCCTGGATTTCCTTATAGGAGTGGCCGAGCTCGTCGATGGAGGATCTGACGTCGCGCTGTTCCCGCTCGTAGCCCTCATGCAGCTCCTGCAGCTCGGCGATATCGATCTCGATATCCTTGCGCAGCCCTATGACGCGCTTGAGCTCCGAGGAGAGCTTTTTCTTGGCTTGGGCGACGGCTGCAAGCCGTTCGGTTTGGGGCATGGCCTTGAGCTGCGCATGGGCGCGCATGAGGCAAAGGTCGATCTCTTGGAGTTTGAGCAGGGCGGATGCTTCCTCGTTCATCATTCCCACCTTATCTGCGAAGGCTATCGACACACCCGATGAGGGCATCTGCGAACGCCGAGAGCTCGCCATCGGAGACGCGTTCATCGAATGAGATGCGCAGCGCGCCAAGGGATCGCTCGCGTGGGAATCCCATGGCGGAGAGGACATGGCTGGAATCGCGCGAGCTTGCCGAGCAGGCAGAACCCGACGAGATGGCGAAACCGGCCGCATCGAGCCGCAAGAGCACCGATCCCGCCTCGATACCGCGCACATAGACATGGACGGTACCCGGGAGCCTGCCCTCGTCGTATGCAGCATCGACGGTTGGATGGATTCCCACGTCCGCAGAGACGAGCTTCTCGACGAGCGCGCTCGAACGGGCTCGAAGAGCATCTGCATATACCCTATGGGCATGTGCAGATGCCTGTGCAGCCGCAGCGAAGGCGAGGGCTCCCGAAACGTTCTGGGTGCCCGGCCTGAGTCCCCGCTCCTGCCCTCCGCCCTGCAGAAGCGGCTGCAGCCGGATTCCTGTTTTGAGATAGAGCGCTCCGATACCTACCGGTCCGCCGACCTTGTGGGCGCTGATGCTCATGGCATCGACGCAATCCGCAGAGAACGGCATACGGGTGAACGCTTGGACGGCATCGGTGTGGAAGAGGGCCCCCACCGCATGCGCGGCAGCGGCAAGATCGGCTATGGGCTGGACCATGCCCGTCTCGTTGTTCGCGTACATGATCGAGACGAGTGCGCAGCGCTCGTCAAGCGCCGCCGCGAGCGATGCGCACTCGATGACCCCCCTGTCCGTGGGGGGCACGATGCGCGTCTCGAACCCGCGCCTTCTGAGTTCGGGAATGCATTTGAGGACCGCCTCATGCTCGATCGCGGAGATGACGACGACGTCGCGTATACCGCGCTGCATCCGCAGCGCCTCCGAGAGGCCGATGACGGCAAGGTTGTCGGCCTCCGTGCCCCCTGATGTGAAGATGAGCTCTGAAGGACGCGCATCGCCGCCCAAGAGCTTCGACAGCTCCTTGCGTGCCCCTTCGAGCGCACGGGCAGCCTCCCTGCCCGGCGTGTGGAGGGAGTTGGGGTTGGCCCCTGCATACGAAGCGCGCGTATACGCTGCAAGCGCCTCGGCGGCCTCTGGGCGGGGCGGGGAAGATGCAGCGTGATCGAGATAGACGGACAACGGCTCAGATCCCCTCGGCTAAACGCCTGAGCTCGGCCATGCGCGCGCCCTTGTCGGCCGCGCCGAAGATCGCGCTGCCTGCGACGAAGGTGTCGGCGCCTGCCGCGGATGCGCGGGCGATGGTGTCTGGGGCGATGCCGCCGTCGACCTCGATCATCGGGGAGCGGCCCAGCGCAGCGCACGCTTCGCCGATGGCCTGGATCTTGGGCAGCATGGCATCGATGAAGGCCTGTCCCCCGAAGCCTGGATAGACCGTCATCACGAGGACGAGATCGATATCGGCAAGGTACGGGAGGATCGCCTCGGCAGGTGTATCGGGACTGAGGGAGATGCCAGCGGAAACGCCCTTGGCGTGGATGCGGTCGATGAGTTTGGCGGGATCCTCGGCGGCCTCCACGTGGAAGGTCACGATATCGGCTCCGGACTCGATATAGGTATCGATGACCTCCTCAGGGTTCGTGACCATGAGATGGACATCGAGGAGAAGCTCCGTATGGGCCCTGACCTGCTTCAGGATACCGGGCCCGAAGGAGATGTTGGGCACGAAATGCCCGTCCATGACATCGTAATGGAGCAGATCCGCCTCCTCGATGTCGTTGAGGTCGGCGCCGAGATGCATGAAATCGGCGGAGAGGATGGAGGGGGCGATATTCACCGTCTTCGTCATAACGCTGCCTCGTTTCTCGTCATGTAACCGTAAAATTCCTCGTTCGGGACGCGTCCTAGGAGCGATTCGATGGCATCATCGATGGAAAGCCCCCGGTAGAGCACCGCATAGACGACGCGCGAGATGGGTGCCTCGATATGATGCTCGTCGGCGAGCTCGCATACGCTCACGCATGCGCGGGCACCCTCGACCACCATGTGAGTGCGCTCCTGATACGCTTCAAGGCTCTCCCCCGCCACAAGCGCCTCGCCGAAGGCCCTGTTGCGGGAATGGCGCGATGAGCAGGTCACGACCAGATCTCCCATGCCGGCAAGGCCCATGGCCGTGAGCGGGTTTCCGCCGAGGACCGAGACCATGCGGCCGATCTCGGCGAGCCCGCGTGTCATGAGCGCGGCAAGGGTGTTATCGCCCGCCCCTTTTCCCGCAGCGATGCCGCATGCGATGGCGATGACGTTCTTCACGGCGCTGCAGACCTCCACGCCCACGACATCATCGGAGGTGTAGGCGCGGAATACGTTCGAAGCGAGGAGGTTCTGGAAGAGGAGGGCGATCTCGGCGTTTTCGGAGGCGATGACGGCGGCGGATACCGCGCCCGCGGCGACCTCCTCGGCATGGTTGGGACCGGCGAGCACGGCGATGCGCGAAGGCCCTCCGAGCTCGTCGGCGACAACCTCGTGCATGAGCTTGTGCGATCCGGTCTCGATGCCCTTGGTGAGGACGAGCACGGGGGTCGTCGATGGGACGAAGGGGGCGAGCCGGCGGATCGTCGTTCGGAGATAGGCCGACGGCGAGGCGAGGATGAGGGCATCGGATCCGGCAACCGCCTCCTCCATGGAGGTTGTGGCAACCACATTGGGTGCGAGCCGGCAATCCTTGAGATAGATGGGGTTTCTGTGCTCCTCGTTGATCGACGCTGCGATGTGCTCGTCGCGCGACCAAAGGCAGACGGTGTCTGCATGGGATGCCACGAGGGCGGTGATGCCCGTGCCCCACGAACCCGAACCGATGATTGCGATACGCTGCATGGGCCTCACGCCTTCGTGTCGGACGAGTGGAATGAGAATTGCTTCTCCTCATTATTGAGGAGCTTCTTGATATTGGAGCGATGCGCCCAGATGACGAGGGCGGAGACGAACGCAAAGGGGATCAGCGAGACGGGTGCGGCCCCGAAGATGAGCGCGAAGAACGGCAGCGACAGAGCTGCGGAGCATGAGGCGAGAGAGACATACCGCGAAGGCACGACCACGAGGATGAAGACGACGAGCACGCCGAGCGCTATGTGCCAGTCGAGCCCGAGAGCGGCCCCGAAGCCCACGGCGATGCCCTTGCCGCCTTTGAAGCCGAGATACGGCGAGAAGATATGGCCGCAGACGCAGGCGACGTAGACGATGGTGATGGCGACCCCCGCCGTCTGGCTGAGATCGAACACCTTGAACTCGCGTTCTGCCATCCAAGGGATGAGATGGCGCGCAAGCTCCATGGAGACGAATCCCTTGCCCGCATCGAGGAGCAGGGTGAGGCCCGATGCGACGACACCGACCGAACGCGCGACGTTGGTCGTGCCGATGTTGCCCGAGCCGACCTTGCGCACATCGACGCCCCGTAAGCGGGCGATGAGCAGCCCGAAGGGGATGCCGCAGAGAAGGTAGGCCAAGCAACAGCACAAGATGGTGGGAAGGATGGCAGCATGCAGGATAGTCACGGGTCTTATGCCTCCTTGCTTCTGAAACGTAGGCGGATGGGCGTGCCGACGAGATCGAAGCGCTCACGGATGCGGTTTTCGAGATAGCGCTCGAAATTGTCATCGACAAGGTCGGGATGATTGCAGAAGAAGGTGAATGCGGGGGGGTTCGCGCCTGTCTGGGTGGCGTACATGAGTTTGAGACGGCGGCCCCTATCGCTCACCGTATGGCCGCCCTCGCGCAAAGCCGCGAGGAAATCGTTGAGCTCGGAGGTCCTGATCGAGCTGCCGCGTGCTGCGGCTGCAGAGAGGCAGGCGTCGAAGACCTTCCCCACCGAGCGTCCGGTGAGCGCAGAGATGTTCAGCGTGGGGGCCCAGGGGGCGAACGCCATGCGCTGGGACAGGCTTTGGAACAGCTCGGCCTGCTTCTGGGCATCGTCGACGAGATCCCACTTGTTGAGGAGGATGACGAGCGCGCAACCCCTTTCGACGGCGAGGTTGGCAAGCTTCTGGTCCTGCTCGGTGACGCCGATCGAGGAATCGACCACGAGCAGGCACACGTCCGCCCTGTCCATGGCCATGAGGCCGCGAACGTAGCTGTAGTACTCGACATCCTCATGGACCTGCGTTTTCTTTCGGATACCGGCGGTATCGATCAGCCTGATGAGGGTACCCTCGTGGTCGATGAGGGAGTCGATGGCATCGCGCGTGGTGCCCGCGATATCGGAGACGATGGAGCGCTTGGCTCCCAAAAGCCTGTTGGTGAGCGAGGATTTGCCCACGTTGGGCCTGCCGATGATGGCGATGGAGAGATCCTCCCCCGCCTCATCCTCATCCGGAAGATCGGGAAGGACTGCCACGATATCGTCGAGCAGATCTCCCGTGCCGTGGCCATGGAGCGATGAGAGCGGCAGGGGCTCGCCGATGCCGAGCGAATAGAACTCCCAGAGCTTCTCATCCTCATTGGAAGGGTCGTCGCACTTGTTGACGACGAGGAAGACAGGTTTCGCCGCTTTACGGCAGATGCGTGCCACCTCCTCGTCCTCATCGGTGACGCCTACCGTGCCGTCGACCACGAAGACGATGACGTCGGCCTCGTCGCAGGCGGCGAGCGCCTGCTCGCGGATATGGGGTGCGAAGCTGTCGGTCGATCGGGCCGACTCGATGCCGCCGGTATCGACGAGCACGAAGGAGCGGCCGTTCCAATCGGTAGTATGGTATGACCGGTCGCGCGTGACGCCGCGCGATTCGTGGACGATAGCCTCCCGCGCCTCGGCTAAACGATTCACCAGCGTGGATTTGCCCACGTTAGGTCGCCCGACAATAGCTACGATGGGTTTGGGCATGGCTCTCCTATGCACTATACGGTTGGCGTATCCATGATAGCAGAAGGCCGAGAGTCAGCGATCTTCCCCGCACCGAAGAAGGCCGTCTAACATGCGATGCGGCGTGGTTTGGACAAGGAGCGCCTTACCCCCACGCGCAGATATCTCATCGGCGATGTGCAGGTACGATCCGCCATCCAGAGTAAGCCCATCTGAATTGAACATGAGCTCGGGAATGACCACGATAGTCGATGCGAGGTCGCGGGGAAGCTGGCCGAGCAGGTCGGATTCGACGATAAGACCGGTGACGTTGACATCTCCGCCGAAATACTCGTTTCTGATGGCCAGGATCTCGATGCGATCGGAGGATAATATCCCGGCAAAGCGTCTCATGACCTCAAGCGCCGCTTCACCGCAGATAAGCAGGAGCTGTTTGCCAGTCTCATCCAGATATCCGGCGATCCGGGAGAGGTCCCCAATTCGCTGCGATCTGCATTCCTCAACCTCATCGAGGAAGCTTCTGAGCATCCCTATGCCGTCATAGAATTGCGGATAACCGTCGTAGTGCTCGGCGGGAGGAACCTCGATGCCCGCTGCCAGATAGAATTCGTCGGAAAGCTGGAAGCGCGTCGCCCCGGTAGCGCTGCGCGAACGCTCCTGATAGGGGCGTAGCTGCTCGACGACCTTCAAGGAAGCGGTACGGTCGGACGCATAGGAACGTTTGAAGCGTCTCTGATACTTGGTATAGCCCACGGGAACGAGTGCCGTCGAGGTGATCTCGGGGTGCCCCTCGATGTAGTCGAGCGTACGGATAAGCTCATCGCCGTCGTTCAGGCCGGGACAGAGGACGATCTGGGCGTGGATCTCGATGCCGGCATCCATGAGCTGCTCGAGAACCTCGATGCCGCGTGCAGCATGCGCACCGATGAGACGCCGGCGCACATCGGCCGAGATGGCATGGAGCGAGACGTTCATGGGCTCGAGGCGGCAGGTGATGATGCGCTCGACATCCTCATCCGAGAGGTTGGTGAGGGTGACGAAATTGCCCTGCAAGAACGAGAGGCGGAAATCGTCGTCGCGCAGCGCGAGCGAGGCGCGCGCATCGGGCGGAAGCATGCCCATGAAGCAGAAGATGCAGGCGTTCACGCAGGTGCGCACGCCATCGAAGAGGACGTCCGAGAATTCGATGCCCCAATCCTGGCCGCTCTCGCGGAACAGCTCGGCCTCGTAGACGAGCCCGTCGCGCCCATCGAGCACCTCGAGCGTGCAAGAGGGGCCGTCGGTCTCCCAGCGCCAGGCGATGATGTCGGGAATCTCGCGACCGTTCGCGCTGAGGATGCGCATGCCGGGCTCGAGCCCCGCACAATCCGCCGGGCTCCCCTCCTCGACCGAAGCGATCCACGCCCCGATCCCGGGGGTGCTGGTCGGCGCGTAATCCGCCCGTTCGGTCACCGACGCTCCTCCCGGGTCAGGGACTCGAGCGTCTCGACGACCGAGGCGATCTGGGAGGACGGCGTCGAGGCTCCCGCCGTGACACCGATCGAGGCGGCGCCTGCGAACCATGCCCCTTGGAGCTCGGCGGCCTGCTCGATGTGGAAGGTCTTTCCGCAGATCGCCTTGCAGATCTCTGCAAGGCGCGTGGTATTCGCGGAGTTGCGGCCGCCGATGACGACCATGGCGTCCACCTCGGATGCCAGACGCGCCGCGTCTTCCTGACGCGACGAGGTCGCCTCGCAGATCGTGTTGACGAGCTTGACCTCGCGCGTGCCGTCATCGATGACGGCGAGCACGGCTTCGAGTGTGGCGAGGGACTGGGTGGTTTGGACTACGATGCCGATACGCGGACCGAGGTCGAGCGTCCGGGCCTCCTCGGCCGAGCAGACGGCCAGCGCTCCCGGCGCATGCGCGAGCGTGGCCTCGACCTCGGGATGGCCGGATTCGCCTACGACGAGGACCTGGTAGCCCTCCCCCATGAGCTTCTCGACGGCAACGTGGACCTTCTTCACGAAAGGACAGGTCGCATCGATGACGCGCGCGCACATCTTTTGGGCAAGCTGCTCCTCATGGGGCGTCACGCCATGCGTGCGCAGGATGAGGATCGAGCCTGCGGCCTCATCGACCGTGGAGACCTCATGCACACCCATGGCATCGAGGCTCGAGACGACGCGCGGATTGTGGATGAGGGGACCTAAGGTGAAGGCCTCCTCGCTTGTGCCCGTGGCAGCGGCCCAGGCGAGCTCGAGGGCACGCTCGACGCCGTAGCAGGCACCGGCCTTGTCGGCAACCCTGATCTCGGCCATGGCCTACATCTTCCCCGGATACTTGGCGCGCAGGTGATCCCGCAACTCGGCGACCTTCTTCATCGCAAGCTCCTCCATGGCTCTGACCTGCTGCTTCTTGCCCTTGATGTTGAGAGAATCAAAGCTGATCGCATCGCCGGCCTTGATATACACCCGCTTGAAGAGACGCGGGATGAACGCGCCCTTGGGACGCAGATCGCGCGCGCCCACGATGGCCACGGGGACGACGGGCGCCTTGGCGAGCTGCGCCATCAAGGCGAAGCCGCCGTGGATCTTCGCGGGTTCATCGTCGGACTTGATGCGGGTGCCCTCGGGGAAGATGAGGATGTTCTCGCCCCTCTCGAGCGCGGCCTTGGCTCGCCGGACCGCTTTCATGTCTGCGGTGCCGCGGTTGACGGGGATGCCGCCGACACGTGAGAAGAACCACGTGGTGAGCGTATTCAGGTTGAACTCGCTCTTGAAGATCGGGCGCACGGAGATGCCGCGCATCCAGCATGAGATGACGACGGGGATCGGATCGAGGGCCGAGACATGGTTCATGACGATCATGCGCCCTTTGCCCTTATCGGCAAGTTTGTCGACGCCTTCGACCGACCAAGGCCAGAGCAGCTTGGTCACGACGCCGACGACGATGATGACAAAGGCATAGAACGCCTTTGCGAAAAGCGGGTAATCGCTCATAGGGTGATCGTAATAGTCATCGAAACTGTTACGGGCAAAGGGGCGCATGCGCTCGAGGGTGCGCTCCTCCTTCCCCGCGTTCCTCTCGGCTTTCGCGGGCCTCGCACGCCCAGACGGCTTCGCAGGGCCCTCTATCCCCGAGGTGGCATCCAAAGGCCCGTTCTGCGCATCGAGCGCTTTGAGTCCCTCATCGAGCGAGAGGATCTTCTCGACGACCTCGTCGATCGACAGCATCGAGGAATCGATATGCACGGCATCCTCGGCAGGCTTGAGCGGTGCGACCTCGCGGGTCGAATCGTACTCGTCGCGGCGCTTGATATCTGCGAGGATCTCATCGATGGAGGCTTGGTCGGCTGTCGCGTCCTTATCCTTTGCCGCATCCCCGCCGGCGCGTTGGACCGCACGGCGGAGCGCCCTGGCCTGCGGGTCTGCCGTAAGGAAGACCTTCACATCGGCGTTCGGGAACACGACGGTCCCGATGTCGCGGCCCTCTGCGACGACATTGCAGTTCTCGGCGATGGCGCGTTGCTGGGCGACCATGGCCTCGCGGACACCGGCGATGGCGGAGACGGGCGACACGGCGATGTCGATCTCGGGGGTTCTGATCTGCGCGGTGACATCCTGGCGATTCGCGAAGACACCCTGCCCCTCATCGCGCTGCTCGAAGCTGATCTCGGCGGCGCGGGCGATGGCGACGATGGCATCGGCGTTGGCGGGATCATAGACATCCAAGCCCGCTTGGACGCCCAAGAGCGCGCATGAGCGGTACATGGCACCCGTATCGAGCAGCGTGAGACCGCACCGCTTCGCTATCGCTTTGGCGACGGTCGACTTTCCCGAACCTGCGGGACCATCGATGGCAACGATCATATGACGATCACTCCTTCCGGGGCGAACCTTACCATGGCTGAGATGGGGCCGTGCATGCTACACGTCCCGCTCGAGACCGGCTGCAGAGAAAAGGGCATCGATCTCGCTGTCCGTGCACAGACGCCAGGAACCCTCGGGGATCGAGTCGGCATCGAGCGGCCCGAAACGTGCACGGTGAAGCGACTTTACCAGATGGCCAACAGCGAGAAACATGCGTTTGACCTGATGCTTCCTACCCTCGTGGACGGTGAGCGAGACGACCTGCTCGCGCTCCCCCAGCCCTTCGGGGCGCACGGGCGAGACGCGCTCATCGCCCGCTTCGAGCACCTCGACCCGTGCGGGCGCTGCAGTGCAATCGTCCATCTCGATGCCGCGCTCGAGCGCGGCGATGTCGGTCTCGGAGAGCGAGCCCGAGATGCAGGCGATGTAGGTCTTGTCGACGTTGTGCGAGGGATGGAGCAGGTTCTGGCCCACATTCCCATTCGTGGTGAAAAGCAGGCAACCCGTCGTATCGGCATCGAGACGGCCCACCGGGTAGAGGCCCGGATACTCGTCGACCGGGACGAGATCGGCAACGGTCGGCCTGCCATAGGGATCGCTCATGGTGGTGAGGTAGCCGGCGGGCTTGTTGAGGAGGAGATAGCAATGGCTGTCCGCCAAGGTGTAGACCTTGCCGTCAACGCTCACCTCATCGCAGAGCGGGTCGACCTTGCTTCCGAGCTCGGTCACAACCGTGCCGTTGACGCGCACGCGCCCCTCGGTCATGAGGCGCTCGGAGCCGCGCCTGCTCGAGACGCCGGCGCGCGCGAGAAAGCGCTGGAGGCGCATGGGATAGATGTCGGATGGATTACTCATCGAAAGAAACCTCGACGTCATCGAGGAGATCCTCGAGCTCGTCGTAATCATCGCCATCATCGAAGCCCTCGTCATAGCTGTCCTCGGCAAGCGCTCGTACCTCATCGAGATCCTCGACCGTATCCTCGAGCGTCGAGGCGAAGGACGTGCCCGAGAGGCGCTCCCGGATGAAGCGCTTGGAGTCCTCGTCGGGTGCGAAATCCTCGAGATGGGGCAGCTCGCGGAGCGATTTCAAACCGAAGTGCTCGAGGAACAGCCGCGTCGTCCCGTACAGGATGGCCTGGCCGCGATCCGATTCTCGACCGACCTCGCGAACGAGCCCCTTCTCGCGCAGCGAGTTGATGACGCCGTCGGAATTGACGCCGCGGATGGCACGGATGCCCTCGCGCGTGACCGGTTGGTGGTAGGCGATGACGGCGAGGGTCTCGAGCGCCGCCTGGGAGAGCTTGCGCGTATCCCAGGAGAGCACATAGTCCTCGACCTGCTCATGGAAGGCGGGATGGGTGAAGAGGCGCCATCCTCCGGCGACCTCGCGGAGCTGGAAGCCCCGGTTGCAGTCGAGGTATTCGGCGGCGAGCTCGGCAAGGGCCGCTGCCGTATCGCCGGGATCGGCACCGAGCACGGCAGCAAGATCGGTTGCCGCGACGGACTCGCTCGAGACCAGGAGCAGGGCCTCGAGGGCCCCTTTGAGCGTATCACCCGAAAGACCGTTCAGACGCTGCATGATCACTCCCCGTTAGACTCGTAATCGAAATCGCCGTCTTCGATGCGGAATGCCTCGGCGCCTTCGACATGCTCGATATCGATCTCTCCGAACACCTCGGATTGGCGCACGTTGACCAGGCCGCGCTTGAAAAGCTCGAGCACGGCGAGGAAGGTGACAACGACCGCCTCGGGATCGTTCTGGCCATCGAGCAGCTCGGTGAAGCTCATGCGGCCGCGCTCGCGGAGCTGGCGATCGGTGGATACCACGGTGAGAACGACGGGGATGCGGCGCGGGGCGATGTGCTCGGCTTCGAGGAGCAGGCTCTCGCGCCTGCTGTCGAGATCCGCGCAGATGACGGCCAGGCTCCTGAGCGAGATACCGGCAAGGAAGTCGGGCATGAGGTTGAGGAAGGCGGGATCCGGTCCGATGGAACGCGGCACCATGCGTGCCTCGGCCTCCATGCGCGCGGCCAGCGATGCGCTCACGTTCCTGAACTGCTTGTAGGCGATGAGCCGTGCGATGAGGACCTCGCGGGCCTCCTCGGGCGTAAGGTCGGCGAACCCATCCTCGTCCTCGAGATCATCGGATGACGGCCGGATCCCGTGTTCCGGAACGAGCGAGGCCGCCTTGATATCGAGCAGGGTCGAGGCGACGAGCACGAAGTCGCTTGCGACATCGAGATCGATTTCCTTCATGTGCTCGACCTCGTCAAGGTACTGGTCGGCGACTTCCGCGATCGAGATCGAGCCGATAGCCACCTTCTGCCTGCCCACCAGATGGAGGAGCAGGTCGAAGGGACCCGAGAACGCCTGGGTGCTCACACGATACGACACGGCTACCACCAGAAGGTCAGCAGGTTGTAGACGTTCTCAACGGTCAGCCGAAAATACCAGCCCAGAGGATCGATGCGCAAGACCGACGGGATGACGTAGAGCGCAACCATCAGGATGGGCAGGGAGTATGCCTGGAGCATGTTGTAGATGCGCCTGCTCTCGCCTTTGAGGAACGGCGAGAGGAGCTTCGACCCGTCGAGCGGCGGGATGGGTATGAGGTTGAAGAAGGCGAGGCTCAGGTTAACGTAGAGATAGGTATTCGTGACGATGACGATAGCGTAGAAGACCTCGTAGCCTATGGTTCCCTCGAGTGCAAACGGCTGGATGAAGGTGATCTCGATATAGAGCAGAAGCGTTCCGGCAAGCGCTTGGAGGATATTGCTGACAGGTCCTGCGAGTGCGACGAGCGCCTCGTCGCGGGCGGGATTCTTGAGCCTGCGGGGATTGAAGGGCACCGGCTTTGCCGCAGCGAAGACGGGCATGCCCGAGATAGCCATGAGCAAGGGCAGCACGAGCGAGCCGAACGGATCGAGGTGCGCGAGCGGATTCAGGGTGAGGCGCCCGGCCTCTTTCGCGGTGGGATCCCCGCATCTGAGCGCCATCCAACCATGCGCGAATTCGTGGATCGAGGCGGAGAGCGCGACGAGTGCGACGCTGATCGCCAAGAGAAGGTATCGCCCAGACGGGCCCGTCAGTATGCCGGTCAATGCCACTCCCCTCTCGCGGCTCGAAAAAGCGGCGAGGCCAGATGAACAACCTCCCTATCATAGCGCTGGCGTGTCGTTTTGCGCATCGGCTTATGCATAATTCCTCATACTCGGCAGAAAGGCTCACGTGCGCTTGCCAAGATGGTGAGGTCGTGCGCTCATGCGGCGCATCCCGGTGTTCACCGATGGATGCTCGTAGTGCCTCCCCAGATACGATACATATATCCTGATGGCCTTCTAAAGATGAGCTTCGGCAAAAGGAGGAAGGAATGTCAGCGAAGCAGACCAAGAGGTCGACCGCCAAGACAGCGAGGAAGACCAAGAAAAAAACCGAGAATAAGTCCGCAGACCAAGAGCTTGCGACCACGTCCGCACCCGCAACCGAGTCCAAAGCAGATGCCGCACCGAAGGCCGAGGCGACCCGTAAGCCCAAAGCAGCGCCCAAAGCCGGGCCAGCAGCCGCACCGAAACCCAAAGCAGCACCCAAGGCCAAGACAGCTGCCCCATCGAAGGCGGATCCAGAGGCATCGCCCAAAGCCAAGGCCGCTGTCCCGCCGGAGGCGGATACAGAGCCCGAGCCCAAGGCTGCATCCGTGCCGGATCCTACGCCAGCACCTGAGCCTGCGCCGAAGCCCGAGCTTCCCCAACCCAGGCGCAGCGTGGCCTTCATCGGTTCGGAGTGCTATCCGTTCGTCAAGACCGGCGGTCTGGGCGATGTCATGTACGCGCTGCCCAAGGCCCTCGCGGCGCTCAACTGCGATGTCAAGGTCATCCTTCCCAAGTATGCCTGCATTGCGCAAGAGCATAAGGACAAGATGGTCTACCGCGGCGCGTTCGACATGGATCTCTGCTCCGACGGACGCAGGTTCTACGTGGGTATCATGGAATACGTATGGGATGGCGTGGTGTACGACTTCATCGACAACGAGGAGTTCTTCTCCCGTGGCAATCCCTACACCAACCTGATCGATGACATCCCCACGTTCTGCTTCTTCGGCAAGGCAGCGCTCGCAGCCTTGAACTACATGGACTGGATCCCCGACGTCATCCACTGCCACGATTGGCAGGCGGGCCTCGTTCCCATCTACCTGCGCACCATGTTCAACGACACGCCCCTCGCGCGATCCAAGGCCGTCATCACCATCCACAACCTGCGCTTCCAAGGTGTCTACAACATCCCCACCATCCGGTACTGGTCGAACCTCCCCCAAGAGGTCTTCAACATGGGAGCGCTGCAGCAGGCGTGGACCGAGGCCAACATGCTCAAGGGCGGTCTCAGCTATTCCGACATGATCACCACGGTCAGCGGCACCTATGCGGGCGAGATCCAGACCTGGGAGTACGGCGAGGGCCTCGACGCGCACCTCAGGCACCACTCCCACAAGCTGCGCGGCATCGTCAACGGCATCGACTACGACATGTGGGACCCCGCCGCAGACAAGCTGCTCGAGGCTCCCTACGACGTCTCCAATGCCATCGAGCGGAAACGGATCAACAAGCTCGCCCTTCAAAGGGAGCTCGGCCTCGAGCAGGACGAGGGCAAGTTCGTCATCGGCCTTATCTCGCGTCTTACCAACCAGAAGGGGCTCGATCTGGTAAGCGCCATCGTACCGGGCCTCATCGACGGGAACACCCAGATCGTGGTCTTGGGTACCGGCGACGCCGGGTACGAGGAGGCCTTCCGCTCCTACGAGAACGGGTATCGGGGCCAGGTTTGCGCGAACATCATGTACGACGAGGGGCGCGCCCACAAGATCTATGCCGGCAGCGACGTGCTCCTCGTACCCTCTAAATTCGAGCCCTGCGGGCTCACGCAGCTCATCGCCATGCACTACGGCACCGTCCCCGTGGTGCGCGAGACGGGCGGGCTCAAGGATACGGTCCAGCCCTACAACATGTACGAGAACGACGGAAACGGCTTCACCTTCGACCGCTACGAGTCGGGCCTGCTCTATGATGCCATCAACAGGGCTAAGACGCTCTACTTCGAGAATCGCGAAGACTGGGACAAGATGGTTCGGCGCAACATGGAGAAGGACGTCTCGTGGGCCAACTCCGCCCAGCAGTATCGCTGGCTCTATCTCGAGCTTACCCAGTAGCGCCTCTCGTCGAGGGGTTTTCCTATCCGGATGGCGGGCAGCGCCGAGCATGTGCAAGGCGCTGCCCGCCATCCTTGCCGCCGCGCGGCCGCGGCTTTCCTAAGGTGTGTTCTCGAGGGCCTCGGAGAGTTCGAGCCATTCCGCCTCGAGGAGCGCTATCTTTTTCGAGAGCGCCGTGTACTCGGCCATGCATTCATCGAAGCGCTTGGCATCATGGTAGAGTTCCTCGGTGGCCATAAGCTGCATGAGCTCGTCATAGCGCTTCTGAGCGGGTTCGAGGGCCGCTTCTACGGCCTCGAGACGATGGCGCGTCTGCTTGGAGGCGCGTGCATGCCTCTGCCGCTCCTCCGCCTCCAGACGCCGCTGCTCGCGCGTCTTGACGTTCCGGCCGCCCCCAGCCAGCCGGTTCTCGGGGTCGGCGGCCTCGGACCTGTCGCGGAGGGTTTTGCCCGCAGCGGCTTGGGCCGGCTCCAAAGGGGCTGATTCCGCCTCAAGTTGCGCGCGCTTGAAGCGGTAGTACTCGTAATCGCCATCATAGAGGGTCACCATGTGATCGCGCACATCGACGATCTTGGTGGCGATGGAGCGGATCAGGTGCTCGTCGTGGCTGATGAAGACGATCGTGCCATCGAATGTTGCGAGGGTGCGCTCGAGGATATCGACCGAATCGATATCCAGATGGTTCGTGGGCTCGTCGAGCAGAAGCAGCGGATCGGGCGAGATCAGCATCTTCGCAAGGGCGAGGCGGGCACGTTCGCCGCCGGAGAGCACGCTTACGCGTTTCTCGACATCGTCGCCACGGAAGAGGAAGGCGCCGAGGAGCCTGCGCACCTCCGCGCCCGTCCAACCGGGGGCGGCCTTGTCGATCTCGCCGAACACCGTATTGGCGGAGTCGAGATTCTCGAGCTGATGCTGGGCATAGTATGCGCAGCTCACGTTCTGCCCGTATTCCACACGGCCGCACGTGGGGTCGATCCGCTTGGCGATGAGTTTCATGAGCGTCGATTTGCCGGAGCCGTTCGGGCCGATCAGAGCCACGTGGTCGCCGCGGTAAAGGGTGAGATCGACATCCTCGTACACGAGGTTGTCGCCATAGCTTTTCGAGACCTGCTCGAGGCTCACGACGCTGTCTCCGGTACGCGGAGGTGCGGGGAAGGCGAAGTGCACGCGCTTGTTCTGCTCGGGCAAGACGACAAGCTCCTCGCGGATCTTCTCGACGCGCTTGATACGCTCCTGCACCTGCTTTGCCTTGGTGGGCTTGTACCTGAAGCGGTCGATGAAGACCTCCATATGGGCGATATCGCGCTCCTGTGCAGCGCGCTTGGCCTTGAGCTGCTCGAGATTGTCCTCGCGTTGCTTGAGATAGGAGGAGTAGGTGCCGGTGTAGGTGACGAGCATCCTGTTCTCGAGCGAGGCGACGTGGGTGACGCAGGCATCCATGAAAGCACGGTCGTGGCTCACGATGAGGACGGAGCCGTCGTAGGACGAGAGGAACTGCTCGAACCAAAGGACGCTCTCGAAGTCGAGATGGTTCGTGGGCTCGTCGAGCAAGAGCAGGTCGGGGTGGCGCAAGAGGAGTTTCGCAAGGGCGATGCGCATCTGCCAGCCACCCGAGAACTCGGAGGCGGGCCTATCGAAATCGGAGATGGGAAAGCCGAGGCCGCCGAGGATGGCACGCGCCCGCGCTTCGATCTCGTATCCGCCCAAACGCTCGAAGCGCTCACGGGCGTGCCCGTAGCGCTCGAGGAGGGCGTCGCGCTCGCGCTCATCACCCTCGATGGAGATCTTGTGCTCGAGCTCGGTCAGAAGGTACCCGGTCTGCTTGAGCTCGTAAGCCGAGTCGATGACCTCCTCGAGCGCTGTCGTATCGGCCGATATCTGGGTTTCCTGCTCGAGGTAGCCGATCGTGGTATCGCGTGCGAAGCTCACGGTGCCCTCGTCGGCGCTCTCCTCGCCCATGAGGATCTTCAAGAGCGTGGTCTTCCCGGCACCATTGGGTCCGACAAGCGCCCAGCGTTCTCCGGCGTTGAGCTGCAGGGTCGCTCCCGTATAGAGGATCTGGGCACCGAACGACTTGGAGATCTTATCTGCAAGGGCGATCAAGAAATGGATCCTTAGAACGGGGTCTGGCGAAACGTATCTATTGTAGGAGGAGCGCGTTCGATGTGCTCGGCAAAATATCACGCCTGGCCGTCCGCATGCGGCGGGGAATGAGGTATCGTGGTACCTGTTTATGGGGATACACCGCAAAAGGAAACATCAGTGGCTTCTAAGAAGAACTACATCGCGGGACTCGACGGATTGAGGCTCTTCGCCATCCTCGCTGTCGTCGTCTTCCACGCCAACCCCTCATGGCTGCCGGGGGGCTATTCCGGCGTGACGGTTTTCTTCGTCATCTCAGGCTACCTCCTGACCTTGAGCATCGACCGTGCGCTTGCCGAGAAGGGCTCCTTCTCCTATCTCGAGTACCTGAGGCGCAGGATCATGCGGCTTCTACCCGCTATGCTCGCCGTCGTGGGCGTCGTCGCCATCGCCTCCCTCATCTTCGCGCGGCCGCTTCTGCCCAAGATGAAAGATGACGTGATCCCCGCCCTGCTCTTCGCAGAGAACTGGTACTACATCGTCCGCAACATCTCCTATTTCGCTGCCGCCGGCCTTCCCTCGCCGCTCACGCACTTCTGGTACCTCGCGATCATCATGCAGTTCTATATCGTCTGGCCGCCCATCCTCATCATCCTCGACAAGCTTCATATCAAACGCAGGCATCGTGTGATCCTGTGCCTTGTGCTTGCGGTGGCATCGCAGATCGTGATGGCGATCCTCTACGATCCCCAAGCAGATACCAATCGCATCTACTACGGTCTCGATACGCGTGCGGGCGAGATGATCATGGGCGCGCTCGCCGCCGAGGCAGCACCCATCCTCGCGCATCGCAGGAAAGCGGATGGCAGGAGGGCGCACAGGGGCTCTTCGGAGCGCAACGGCGCGCCGCTGGTGCCCGATGCGGTCCTGACCATCTCCGCTTTCATCGCGCTTGCGATCATCGTCATCTTCTCCTTCAGGGTCAACGGTTACAGCCCCTTCCCCTACTACGGTGGATTCTTCATCCTCGCGGCATGCTCTGCCGTGATGGTGCTCGCCATCATCCGCGAGACGACCATCTTCTCGCGCCTCTTCTCGCTGGCGCCTTTCGCCGTTTTGGGCAAGCGCTCCTTCTCGCTCTACCTCTGGCACTATCCGCTTCTGCTCATCATGAACCCTGCAACGAGGACGAGGCAGCTCGAGCTCTGGGAATACGCCTTGCAGCTCGTCATCATCTTGGCCGTCTCCGAGCTCTCATACCGCATCTTCGAGGCCTCTCGCACGGTTGTGCCCGAGGGTGGTCGCAGGCTCGCGAGCGGGGGGGAAACGGTTCTCGGCTTTCCCGCAGCCTCCCGTGTCTTGAGCATCGTCGGCGTCGTGTGCGCCTTGGCGCTCTTCGCCATCCCCATCAATGCGGAGCAGACGGGCGAGACCACTGCACCCCCAGAAGTCGAGCAGGAAACCGAGCAGGAAGCTGAACAGGAAACCGAAAGCACCCAGGCTGAGAACGTGACGGGCGAGCTCTCCCCTGCCCGAGAGCGCACCTTCTTCCCCATCGAGGGCACGATTTTCAAGGGGACGGGCTTCGAGGCGGCGATTTCGCGTATCAACGGTTTCTCGAGCTACGAGGTCGACGAGTCGGGTGCGACCAATGCCCCGGTCATCCTCGTCGGTGATTCCGTGCCGCTCGGTGCCGAGATACAGTTCAACGAGATGTTCCCCTACGGCTACATGGACGCGCAGGTGAGCCGCCAGCTCTATACGGGCCCCGAGATCCTCGAGAGCGTATGGGCGCAGGGCATAGATGGCGATATCATCGTCTGGTCGCTCGGCAATAACGGTGTCGCATACGAGGAGGACGTGCGCAAGCTCATCGAGATGTGCGGAGAGCGCCGGGTCTATCTCGTGACCTGCCGCGTGCCGCTCGCCCTGCAGGACATGAATAACGAGCTCTTCTACGAGATCGCCGCCCAATACGATAACTGCGAGGTCATCGACTGGTACGGCACGAGCGCCGGACACGACGATTACTTCTGGGACGACGGCACCCATCTGCGTCCGGAGGGGGCCGAGGCGTACGTCCTCATGCTCCGGGAGGCAATTGTAGGAAGATAGTTTTCTCGTGCCATGACGTGCCATCTTTTGATAGAATGGCTCTCGCTAAGGGCGATTGGCTCAGGGGTAGAGCACATCCTTCACACGGATGGGGTCGCTGGTTCAAATCCAGCATCGCCCACCAGGAGATACGAGGCCGGAGACGCAGCTCTCTGGCCTTTTTCCTTTCACCAGCAGAACTCTCAGTGACTGTACAGTCGATAAGAGCCTTGCTGGGGAAACACGCCGAGAGGAACCTGCGCACGGGACTCTAGGGAGCGTTTGCCCAGCAGGACCCCCGGTGACTGTACAGTCACCGGGGGTCCTGCTGGTGATAAAGAGGCGGGGGACTGCCTGTCGCATGCCTGCGTTGCAAGGCATGGTGACTGCAGACGGACCCTGCCGCGACAATTCAAGGGCTTTTGATGCTCCAATAGGCTGAAATTTGTTACTCTCCAAGATATTTAATATATATTTGACACGGATTCCATTCGTCCCATAAAGTTGGGAAACATTCCAATTCTTTATACCCCATCGCTATATAAAATTTATTGGTAATATCGTACTCTTTGTAATGTCCCATCTTTACCGTTTTTACTTGGGAATATGTGTAACCCAACTTCTTTGCCATAGATTCGTATGCTTCATTAAGCGCCGCTCCAATACCCATCCGATGGAATTTCTTTTTTATGCCCATTACAAAAATATCTGCACAATCCTTGCTGGTTGCGTTTAATACAACAAAACCAACGGACTCATCATTCATAAAACCGGCAAGGAATGGTTTGTCTTGCGAATCACTGACATATTCTTCCGTGCTTTCTGCCATGCCAAACCATTCTGGAAGGTCATATAGTACTTCTCTCGAAATTATTTCCTTTTCTTGTTTGTCTACAACTTCTTTTATCTTTAGATCCATTTATTCCTCCACAAATTCTAAATTTAATGCTCTGCATTTCTTTTATTTCTTCCTGAGCTTCAGCTCTATGTCTTTTCCTTTCGCAAATTTTTTTAGTTTGCCGGACACAAACACAGCCTTATCTTTTATTGATATTTCATTTGATATCTGACGAGCCTCGTCAATAACGAGTTTTATTTCTTCAACATCAAGAAGATTCACAGCTAATGAATACAAGGCCTTTTCCCGTCCCGAATTGTATTCATCCAATAAAATAGCCAACAGTTTTACTTTCTCTTCCTGCTCGGATGAATATGCTTCTACACCAATCGTCTTCGCTTTCTCCAAATCCGCCTTTTGATTCTTATGCGTGATAAAGGAATCATAATCATCCGAGTGTTCATATATCAGGCAAGGGTATTCGACGCATTCAAAGCAATACTCAACGCCATGTTGCATTCCGCATCGGGCGGTTTTGCACGGTTTGTTTCCTTGACCGCAGCCGGGGCAATGCCCGCCCAGTCTCATCGTACATAGGCCGCAGTTCAGGCCGCATAATGAAAGCAATGGATTTTTTCTGTTAAATTCATCCATAGGTTTTCTCCATCAAATCAAAATTTACTGCTTCAGGGTCATCCTGATTTCTACGGCTTCGATGGTCGGACTGGCCATTTTCCCGCCTTCCGGATGACCTCCGGCGTCTGCTTGCCCGATGCCATGCGCGTCCTCCGCGAATGATTCGGCCACAGGAGACATTATCGCAGATGCGCCAGATACGCCTGCGGCGATCCCTTAGCTTCAAGCGCAACGGCGATGTAGCCCGCTGCAGCGTCAACGTCATCGTTTGCGGGATCGGAAACGATGACCCTATCGGCCATACCTGCTCCTGATGGATGCCACAGCTTCGAATGCGTCGCGGCACTCACTTTTGAGCTCCTTGACTGGGGCACACGGCTTCGCATCTAAATCGGTTTAGCGGCCAAGAATTTTTTCCATATAGTATTCGTCAACAAAACGGCCATCCACTTTCATGGATTTTGATCGCATGCCTTCCACCTGTGGAGTTCATTTTTCGTAAACTGTAAATAAACCTTTATGAAAGGCGATCATGAGTATAGGAAAGAATATCCGCAGAATCCGCGAAGAGCATGATCTCACCCAAGAGGAGTTCGGAGCGATCGCAGGGGTGTCTTCGATGGCCGTCTCTCAATGGGAGAATGACAGAGCGGTGCCACGTATGGGCGCCGTGCAAAGGCTCGCCGACTATTTTGGGGTCAAGAAAGGCGAAATTGTTGACGAGGGGTCGGACTCCCCCGACGCGGCGTTCGTTGACGTTCCCCTCTACGGCTCCATTGCGGCGGGCATGCCCATCGAGATGGATGCAGCAGACGACATGCACCCCATCCCCTCCTCCGTGCACAGGATGTGGCCGGATGCCTTCCTCCTCCGCGTCGAGGGCCGATCCATGGACAGGATCCTGCCCGACGGCTGCTATGCCCTCGTCGACCCGCGCAGGGATGTCGTGCACGACGGCATGCCCCATGCGGTCTGCGTGAACGGCTACGACGCGACGGTGAAGCGCGTCCGTCGGCTCGCCAACGGATTCGAGCTCGCACCCGACTCCATGGATCCGACGTACAAGCCGAAGATCTACGATTACGGCGAGGCGGGCACGGAGGAGATCACAATTATCGGCGAGGTCGTGTGGTACTGTGTGCCCGACGATTGGAGCTTCTAGTTTCTTGACATGACGGTTGACGGAAAGCAGCCAATTGAAAGGAACGGGCCATGAGATATTCTGATCTCAGCGAGGCGATCACCGGCTTCCCGCTCGACAGGGTTGTGGTGTTCGACACGGAGACGACCGGGAAGGATCCTTACGGCGGAGATGAGGTGCTGTCGATCGCGATATGCGACGCATACGGGAACATCCTGTTCAGCAGCCTTGTCAGGCCGACCCGACACTCGAGCTGGCCGGATGCGCAGCAAGTGAACGGGATATCGCCGCGAGATGTGAGGGATGCCCCGACCATAGGCCAGATCACGCCTGAGATCAGAGATCACCTCCTCGGCAACAAGCTGGTCGTCGGGTACAACGTCTCTTTCGATATCCAGATGCTGCACAGCGCAGGAGTGTTCGAGGAGTGGCCGGGCGCGACATTCGATGTCATGCGGGAATTCGCCACCGTCCACGGGACTAGAAGGGCACCGTATGGTGATCCCGGGTACGCATGGTCCAGCCTCACTGACTGCGCGAGGCAATACGGGTACCGTTTCAACGCCCATGACGGCCGCGAGGATGCGAAGGCAACCGCGTATTGCTACCGCGCCCTGCTCTGCGACGAGAAGTACCTCCCGGGCCGTATAGACGCCGTGCTGTCGCGTATCCGACGCGTCGGCGTGGGCCAGACGAAGGCGACGACGTCGAACGTCGAGGCCCTCGTCGATTCGGGGATGACCTCATCCATCAAGGCGGAGCTGCGGCTCGGCACCACGACCCGCGGCGCCAACGCCGGATCCCCGCGATACGAGTGCTTCGTGGGAGACAGATGCGTCGGCGTGCAGGGCTCCGGGCAATTGGATGATATCAGGGCGCTCTACTCGCTTTCCGATGACGACCCCCTGCCGAAGTCCATTCCATGCAAGGCGCTGCTGTCCATGACCGGCAAGGCGGCCCGATGCTCTGTCAAGATCACCGCGAGGGGGAAGCTGCGCGAGGATATGATGGGTGCGGCGAGAAACGATCGGCTGGTCCTCGGGATCCCCGACAACCCAGCAAAAATCGCTACCATCGCGACTGTTGCCAAAACGTCCGGTCCTGTCGAGGCCGGAAACGTGCCCCATGATAGGCAGATCCCCACCCACAGCAAGGATGCGCTTCAAAAGGCTCCCCGGAAGAAGACTGGGCTTGCTTTCAAAATCGCTGCAGTATTCTTGGCGCTGCTTGGTCTGTCGGGAATGCTCGGCCGCAATACCGGAGAAGCCTATCTCGCTCCCATCCTCATAGGAGCAGGCGTGTTTCTTTGGGTTAAGGGAAGCAGAAGATAAAGTTTCTTTTTGCGATCAAGCTGGCATTGCTAACCTCGTGTCCGACGATCGGAGCTCATGATGGCCCGATCCCGCCAAGGCTCGAAACACATGCTCCCGAGTGGGCGCTGGAGGGTCTCCGTGACCCATGGTGGGCACAGGTTTCGGGATACCGTCGAAACGGAGCGCGATGCGGACACGCGCATCGCCCAGCTCGCCGCGGAGCTGGGCGCGAGGCCCAACCTCGGGCGCGGCACAACGCTTTCGCAGTGGTGGGCGGTCTACCAAGCGACGAAGGGCGCGAGGCTCGCTGGCACCACACGGGCGCGCTACGCCCAAACCATGGAGGGCCACGTCCTCCCCGCCTTCGGCGGCCGCGACATCTCGACGATAGGGCGTCACGAGATCCAGGCTCTCCTGCTCGCCCAGCCCTCCCGCTCCGCCGCATCGCAGATCAAGCGCACGTGGTCCGCCGTCATGGGCCAAGCCGTGCGCGACGGCGTGCTGGACGCCAACCCGCTCCTCGGGCACTACGAGTACCCTGGCAACACCGGGCCCGGCGACGCGGACGGCTCGCTCTACGACGAGGACCCATTCGGCACGATCGAGCAGACTAGGAACGTGTGGGATGCGCGCACGGCGCTGCGTGCCATGGACGTTCTGCGCGGCTCCAAGATCGAGGCCGCATGGCTCGCGTGCATCGGAGCGGGGCTGCGCAACGAGGAGGCGTTCGCGCTCAGGTGGAAGGACGTGCGCCGCATAGAGGTCGGCGGCAGGCAGGTCGTGCAGGTTGCCGTCCACCACGCGAAGACGAGGAAGAGCGTGCGCGTCGTCGCGGTGGTCGAGCCGTTCGGCTCGCGTCTGTGGGAGCTGCGCGGCGAACCGGAAGATGAGATCTGCACGCTCACGCTCGCGAACATCCAGTGCCAATGGCGCACGATGTGGGAGCCGAATACCTCCAAGCATGCTAGGAAGCATGACCGCATCAAGAGCATCATGCTCGTCGATTCGCCCATACCCTACCTGCCGCTGCAGAGGATGCGGGCGACCCACGAGACGCTCATACAGGAGGCGGGCGTGCTCGATTCCGTCAATGCGCACCTGCCGAGGCTCTCGGCAACAATGCATAAAACCGCACCTAGATTCGATATGGAGGAATCGTGCAGTGCCACGATGTGCCACGAGTGGAATTTTTCAGGTGCATTATTTATATCGTGGCAAGCAATCTACCAGCGGAAACAATGGTGGGCCCAGTAGGATTCGAACCTACGACCAAAGGATTATGAGTCCTCTGCGCTGACCGCTGCGCCATGGGCCCGTTCTACAAGAAAGGCGACGGAGGTTGTCCGCCGCCTCGAATCTCTGGTGGAGATAAGGGGGATCGAACCCCTGACCTCATGACTGCCAGTCATGCGCTCTCCCAGCTGAGCTATATCCCCAAACGAACGCGTTCAACTACTATACCAAAGTTACTCAGATGGTCAAGAAGAAACTTCGATTAAGGCTAAAATATGCAGGAGCATCCCAAGCACTGCCCGCTTCGTGAAAGGAAATCAGATGAGCCCATCCGTCAAGAACTTCAAGAAAACGAGCCTGCTGCTTATGATTCTCGGCCTCGTCCTGATCGTCGTGGGCATCGTACAATGCGTGCTGGACTTCGACGTCACCGATGCGGGTCTTGTTGCGGCAAGCGTCCTTAGCACCGCCATGGGCGTCACGGGAGCGCGCAAGGCGAACGTCCCCTCCACGGTCAAGGGCATCGTACCCCCCGCCCTCATCCTCGGTATCCTCTGCCTCGTCGGCGCCGCGCTCTCCTATGTTGCCCAGGCGCCCTACCCTACGATCTCCTATCTTGCAGTTCTCGGCGCTAATAACAGTACGGTCGCGCTCTATGGACGAACCGTCGCGAAGGAATTGGAGCGTGTTTGATCTTGCCCATGAATATCTTCATCCAGCCAGAGATCCTGCAGGGAATCCTCATCCCCTTTGCAGGAACGGTGCTCGGCTCCGCCTGCGTGTTCTTCATGCGCGGCCAGCTCAGCTCCCGGCTCCTGCGGGCTTTGTCTGGGTTCGCTGCGGGCGTCATGGTCGCCGCATCGGTATGGAGCCTGCTCATCCCCGCGCTCGAATCGAGCGCCGATAGGGGCGGCCTCGCGTTCGCCCCCGCCGTCATAGGCTTCTGGGCGGGGACCCTCTTCCTCCTTCTGCTCGACAACATCATCCCCCACCTGCACGCCGCTACAGACGATGCCGAGGGGCCCAGGAGCAGCTTCCAGAAAACCACGCTCATGATCCTCGCCGTGACGCTGCACAACATCCCCGAGGGCATGGCCGTGGGCGTCGTGCTTGCCGGATGGCTTTCCGGGGCGAGCGGCATCAGCTCAGCGGCAGGGCTCGCGCTTGCGCTCGGCATTGCGATCCAGAACTTCCCCGAAGGGGCGATCATCTCCATGCCCCTGTATGCAAACGGGGAAAGCAAGGCGAAGGCGTTCGTCAACGGCGCGCTCTCGGGCATAGTCGAGCCGATCGGGACGGTCATCACCATCCTCGTGGCCGCAGCGGTCGTCCCGGCCATGCCCTATCTTTTGAGCTTCGCGGCAGGAGCCATGATGTACGTCGTCGTCGAGGAGCTGGTGCCCGAGATGACGGTGGAGCACCATTCGAACACCGGCGCCCTCGCGTTCGCGTTCGGCTTCACCCTGATGATGACGCTCGATGTCATGCTCGGCTAAGCCCTGCTAGGGACGATCCTCTCGAGAAGGAATGCGGCGAGCTCGGCGAAGGGCACGGAGAAGCGCTCGCCGTCTGCCCTGCGCTTGACCTCAGCGTTTCCGTTGGCGACACCGCGCTTGCCGAGGATGACCTGGTACGGGAAGCCATAGAGGTCGGCATCGGCGAATTTGACTCCCGCCCGCTCGTCACGATCATCTACGATGAGCTCGAGCCCGGCTTGGGAGAGCTCGTCTGCAATCTTCAGGGCTTCGGGCCACACAAGATCGTCGTTCACGTTGAGGGGGACGATCTCCAGCTCATAGGGGGCGACCGAGACGGGCCACACGATGCCCTGCTCGTCATTGTGCTGCTCCACGACGGCGGCGAGCGTGCGCGAGACCCCGATACCGTAGCAGCCCATCTGGAAGGGCTTGTCCTGGCCGTTCTCGTCGGCGAAATACGCGCCCATGGCCTCGGAGTACTTGGTGCCGAGCTGGAAGACCTGGCTGACCTCGATGCCTCGGGCCGCATGGAGCGGGGCTCCGCAGCGCGGGCAACCATCGCCCTCTCGCGCGCTGGCGAGATCGAGCCACGCGTCGACCGTGAAGTCACGTCCCGCGCGTGCGCCTTTGATATGGTAGCCGACCTTGTTCGCTCCGACGAGCCAGCTCTGCGCATCGTGGAGCGAGGAATCGGCGACGATGCGGACGCGCTGATCCGCGCCGATGGGCCCCATGTAGCCCTTAGCAAGGCCGTAGGCCTCGAGGGTCTCATCGTCCATGATGTCGTAGTGGCCGAAAGCGTGCTCGGCTTTCACCTCGTTGAGCTCATGGTCGCCGGGAAGCAGGCAGAGCGTCGGCGTACCGTCCTCGGCGATGATGGCGAAGCTCTTGCGGCATGCCTGCTCGGCTATGCCGAGGAATGCGGCAAGCGCTGCGATGGTGCCCTCGCAGGGCGTCTCGATGGTCTCTGCCTCGCCGATCGAGAACTCCTCGAAGCCGATGCGGGCACGCGCGGCCTCGATATCGGCCGCGAAACCGCAGTCGCACCAGACGAGTCCGGCCTCGCCCGCCTCGGCGAGCGCCATGAACTCCACGGAGGTGTCTCCCCCGATCTGGCCGGAATCGGCGACGACGGGAAGCGCCTTCAGGCCGCAGCGCTCGCAGATGCGCGCATAGGCGCCCTTCTGATCCTCGTAGGACTTCTGCATGCCCGCGACCGTGGCGTCGAAGGAATAGGCGTCCTTCATGATGAATTCGCGCCCGCGCATGAGGCCGAAGCGGGGCCTCATCTCGTCTCTGAACTTGTCTTGGATCTGGTAGAGCGTTATGGGGAGCTGCTTGTAGCTCCTGAGCTCGTTCTTGACGAGATCGGTGAAGGTCTCCTCATGGGTGGGTCCGAGCGCGAAGGGGCGCTCGTGGCGGTCGTTCAGGCGCATGAGCTCGGGGCCGTACTTCTCCCAGCGCCCCGACTCGTGCCAGAGCTCTGCCGGCGTCATGATGGGGACGAGCATCTCCTGGGCACCGATGCCCGCCATCTCGTCGCGGATGATGGACTCGATCTTGAGGATCGAGCGCCATGCCAGGGGAAGGTAGCTGTAGAGGCCCGCTGCAACCTTTCGGATCATGCCAGCGCGGAGAAGGAGCCGGTGGCTCGCAAGCTCCGCTTCGACGGGATCCTCCTTGAGGGTGGGGGCATAGGTCCTGCTCATCAATTCATAACGTGCCACGGATGGTTCCTCTCGTTCGCGTGTTGGAAGAGCGTCCTAGCAGAAACGCGCTTCGATCTCGGACATGAGCTCGTCGACCATGCGGCTCTCCTCCACGGTTCGGATGACCTCGCCGTGCGCGAAGAGCACGGCCTCTCCCCTGCCCGATGCAAGGCCGATATCGGCTGTGCGGGCTTCTCCGGGCCCATTCACTATGCAACCCATGACCGCAACGGATATGGGCGCAGGCAGGCTCTCGAGGCGTCTGGAGACCTCTTCGGCGATGGGGATGAGGTCGACTTGGCAGCGGCCGCAGGTGGGGCAGCTCACGAGCTCGGGGCTGCGGCGGCGCATGCCGAGCGCAGAGAGCAGATCCCACGCCACCTTGACCTCCTCGATGGGATCTGCGGTGAGCGAGAGCCTCATGGTGTTGCCGATACCCTCCTCGAGCAGAATGCCGACGGCGCAGGAATTCTTGACCGTGCCCTGGCGCAGCGTCCCCGCCTCGGTGACCCCCACGTGGAGCGGGATCTCGGGAAGGCACTCGGCGAGGGCGCGGTAGGTGGCGAGCGTGGTGGGGACGTCGTGGGCCTTGGCGGAGAGCACGATGTCGTAGAACCCGCGCTCCTGGAAATGGGCTACGAAGGACGCGCACGAGCGCGCGAGCTTCTCCGAGAGCTCGAGATCGTGCATCTCGTCGACAGCCTTGTCGAGCGATCCCGCGTTGACGCCGATGCGGATGGGGATCTCGGCCGTTTTCGCGGCGGCGATAACCGCATCGACCCGTTCGAACGAGCCGATATTGCCAGGATTGATGCGAAGCGCTGCGGCGCCTCTGCGGGCAGCCTCTATCGCGAGCTTGTGATCGAAGTGGATATCGGCGACAACCGGCAGCGGCGAGGCCGCGCAAATGGCTTCGAAGCCGTCGAGGGCGCGTGCCGAGGGGATGGCGCAGCGGATGATCTCGCACCCTGCATCCGCAAGCTCTCGTATCTGGGCAAGGGTGGCGACGGCATCCTCGGTCCTTGTCGTCGTCATGGACTGCACGCTCACGGGAGCATCGCCGCCGATGGCGACAGAGCCGCAGAACACCTGCCTTGTTTTGGAACGCTTCGGGGTATCCATGGGGAGGCCTTTACATGACGTAGCGGATGAGATCGTTGCGGAGCACGAAGATGAAGAGGGCGAGCAGAAGCGCCAGCCCGATATAGGAGACGATGTTCTGCACCTTGACCGATATGGGCTTGCCGATAAGGCGCTGGATGATCTCGAAGAGGATCTTGCCGCCGTCCAGAGGCGGGATGGGCAGGAGGTTCATGAAACCGAGCGACATGGAGATCGCGGCCATCACGAGGAGCAGATCGAATAAGCCCGCCGAGGCTGCCTCGGAGGCCATGACCGACATCCCCACGATGGACGAGGACTGTCCTATGGTTTCCATGGTATGGGCGGGGTTGATGAGGCGCAGGGCGAATTGTGCGACTTGGCCGGCGTATTGGAACGCGGTCGCGAGCGCATCGCCCACGGGGAGCCTGACCTTGACGACGGTGTTCGTCACGCCGAGGAGCTCGATGGCCTCGTTTTCGGGCATATCGACATGGAGGATCTGGTTCGTTCCCCCGCGCGAGACCTCGATATCGAAATCCTCGCCTGCCGGAAGCAGGACGTCGAGGGCATCCGAGATGTCGTACCATTCGGAGATCTCGTACTCCCCCACCCTCACGAAGATATCGCCGGGCAAGACGCCGGCCTGTTCGGCAAGGGAGCCGGCATGCACGCTGCCGATGACGGGCTCGGTCGATCCCACATCCATGCCGACGACCGAGAGTGCGAAGACCACGGCGAAGAGGGCGAGAAGGATGTTCACGAACGGCCCCATGATGAGCATGGCAAGGCGCTTGGGGAAGGAGATGCCTTGGTAGACACGATGCCGCTCGGATTCGAGGAACTCGCTCGCCGAGAGCGGAAGCTCGTAGGTATCGCCATCGGCATGGCTCAGAATCGCCGCGTGGTCATGCTCCTTGTCGTACTCGCATAGCAGGGCCGCATCGCGCGGGATGGTTTTGAAGACGGGATCGTCCTTATCCTCCCCCTCGACCATGCGGATGGACGCCCAGTCGACAAGGGCCATGAGGATCGCATACGCACGGTCTCCATCGATCGAGAAGGCCTGGCAGATATCGGCGGCATGCACGCTGCCGACGCGGTAGATATGTGCTAGGACATCGGCGAGGAGCTCGTCATCGGAAGATTCCATGCCGCAGATGCGGTTGTAGCCGCCGAACAGGATCGGGGTGACGCCGAACTCGGTGCCGTGCGTCTTGCTCTTGCGGGAGAGCCTGAAGCGCGAGGGCATGCCGAGGAAGAATTCCGTAACGCGGACCGAGCAGCTGCGCGCCACGAGGAAATGCCCCCCCTCATGGACGACGACGAGAAGCGAGAGGACGAGAAGGCCCCAGAAGACGGCCGAAAGCGTGTTGGCAGCGAAATCCATAGCTACCTTTCGAGTTGCCGCGCTGCAAGGCTGCGGGCTTTTGCATCGACGGATGCAAGCTGTTCGAGGCTCTCGACGGGAAGGGCATCCATGTGCTCGAGGGTGTGGGCGACGATGCGCTCGACATCGAGAAACGAGCAGCGTCCCGCCCTGAATGCCTCGTTGGCAACCTCGTTGGCGGCGTTCAGGATGCAGGGTGCGGTACCGCCCGCACGGCCGGCATCCTGGGCGAGCGCGAGGCATCCGAACGCCCCGGTGTCGACCCGCGCGAACTCGAGCGGGGCCTCTGCATGCCAATCGAGATGCTCGCAGGCCGCTTCCCAACGACCGGGGTACGAGAGCGCGTACTGGATGGGCATGCGCATATCGGCTGCGCAGAGGTTGGCTTTGACCGAGCCGTCCGAGAATTCGACCATGGAGTGGATCTTGCTCTGGCGGTGGACGAGGACCTCGATCGTGTCGATGGGCACATCGAAGAGATGGTGCGCCTCGATGATCTCGAGCCCCTTGTTCATGAGCGTGGCAGAGTCGATGGTGATCTTGTCCCCCATGAGCCAAGTGGGATGTGCGAGGGCATCTGCTGCCGTGACATGGGCGAGCTCGGCGCGCGACATACCGAAGAACGGGCCGCCCGAGCAGGTGAGCCAGATCTTGTAGATGGCCTCGTGCGGCTCGCCGGTAAGGCACTGGAAGATAGCGCTGTGCTCGGAATCGACTGGGATGAGCTGCCCGGGAGCCGCAAGGGGCATGAGCAGCTCGCCGCCGATGACGATGGATTCCTTGTTGGCATAGGCGAGGCGCTTGCCGCATGCGAGCGCAGCATGGCCCGCAGAGATGCCCACGGCACCCACGAGGGCGTTGACGACGCAATCGACCTCGTCGAGCTCGCAGAGCTCGGAAAGGTGCTCTGTTCCGAAGAGGACCCTCGTATGTTCGGGAAACGCATCTGCGGCAACGCTCTTCTCGAGCTCGGACTCGGCGATGACGACGTAGGCGAGATCGAACTCGTGCGCGCAGGCGATGGCGAATGCGAGGGAGCTCTTCACGGCGATCGCGACGAGCTTGACCTTGTCGGCATGCTTCCTGCACACATCGAGCGTCTGCGTGCCGATGGAGCCGGATGCCCCCAAAAGCGCGATGTTCAGCATCAGTAGATGATCCCTCCCATGACGAGGAGAATGTAGGCCGCCATGCATCCGAAGATCATGGAATCCGATCTGTCGAGAAGCCCGCCATGGCCGGGCATGATGGTGCCCGAGTCCTTGACGCCGACGCCGCGCTTGATGCGCGATTCGAAGAGGTCGCCGACGACGGACAGGAGGCCTTCGACCACGCCGATGGCGAGGGCGAGGGGAAGCGACAGGCTCTTGATGTGGAAGAACCCGATCACAGCCCACACGGCAACCGAACCGACCATGCCGGCCCAGAAACCCTCCCAGCTTTTGTTGGGCGAGATGCGGGGAGCCATCTTATGGATGCCGATACGCGAGCCCACAAGATAGGCGATGGCATCGTTCGCCCAGATGGACAGCATGACGCCGAGGGCGAGGAATGCGCCATCGAGCCCCGGATCGCTGTTGCGGATCAAAACGACGCAGGAGAACGCAAGCGAGGTGTAGATGGGCCCGAACATCGTCACCGCGACATCTGCGATGTTGGCGCGCGGCGTGAGGACGTACCACACGCCGACGCAGATGAGCAGGAAGAAGACGGTGAACACCATGGCGCGCAGTCCGAAGAGGCGGGCGACGGCGGGGAACAGCGCGGCGGCCGTGAGGCCGAGCATCTCGTTGGGCATCCTGCCGCCCCTGCGGCACATCCGGAAGAATTCCGAGCAGCAGAGCCATGCATACAACGAGACGATGATGGCGGTGGGGGTTCTGCCCGCGAAGAGGCACCCTGCGGTGAGCACGCCGTAGATGACGCCGTAAGCGGTGCGCGTAAGGAGCTTCTCGGTGAAGCCGCGCACACGCTGGCCGCGGAGCTGGTTGGCCTCGAACGCATCGGAGATGCGCGCGCGCCGCCGCTCCATGCGATCGACGAGCTTGTCGATGCCGGTGCTCTGGCTTTCCGCATGCTTCTTATCGGGCCTTTTCTCATCCGGCACGGCGCTATACACCGCCAAATCGACGCGAACGGCTCTGGAAGGAGCGGATGGCGCGCAGCATATCCCAGCGTGTGAAATCCGGCCAAAGCGTATCGGTCACATAGAACTCGGTATAGGCGAGCTGATAGAGGAGATAGTTCGAGAGACGCAGCTCGCCAGAGGTGCGGATGAGCAGGTCGGGATCGGGAAGGGCGGCTGTGTAGAGATGCGAGGAGAAGAGGTCCTGATCGATATCGTCGGGATCGAGCTCGCCGGACCGTGCGAGACGTGCGAGATCTTGTGCGGCACGGACGATCTCGGCGCGGGAACCGTAGTTGACCGCGAGCGCAAAGGTCATGCCATCATGGCCTGCCGTCTCGTCGAGGCCGCGCATGAAGACGCGGTAGGTCTCGGCGGGAAGCGCCTCGAGGTCGCCGAGGAGCTCGAGGCGCACGTTCTCCTGATGGAACAGGGGAAGCTCTGCGACGAGCGTCTTGGCGAAAAGGCCCATGAGCAAGTCCACCTCGAGCTTGGGCCGTCTCCAGTTCTCGGTGGAGAACGCATAGACGGAGAACACGTCGAAGCCGAGGCGAACGCCTGCGGTAACCGCCTCGCGCAGCGCGTCGACGCCCGCGACATGGCCTTGGGCGCGCGGCAGGCCGCGCTTGGCGGCCCAGCGGCCGTTGCCATCCATGATGATGGAGACGTGCGCGGGGATGCGCGCCGTATCGATGTCGCTCAAAGCGATATCATCCGGCGCGACGGCATAGTACTCTGAGAGCTTCTGATGGTCGGGTTGCACTTAGATCTCCATGACCTCTGCAGTCTTGGTCTTCAGAAGGGCATCGATCTCCTCGATATGGGAGTCGGTGAGCTTCTGGATGGCCTTCTTCTCGCGGGACTCATCGTCTTCGGACAGCTCCTCGTCGCGCTCGATCTTGCCGTTGATGTCGCGGCGGACGTTGCGCACGGAGATGCGGGCCTCCTCGGCGAGCGCGTTGCATTCCTTGACAAGCTCGCGACGACGCTCCTCGGTGGGCCTGGGGAACGGCAGGCGGATGGAGGTACCGTCGTTGGAGGGCGTGATGCCGAGATCGGAATCCATGATGGCACGCTCGATCGCCCGGAGGGAGGTCTTGTCCCACGGCTCGACGAGCAGCATCGAGGCCTCGGGCACCTTCACGGCAGCGAGCTGCACGATGGGCGTGGGCTGGCCATAGTAATCGACCATGATGCTGTCGAGGATGTGCGGGTTGGCGCGGCCCGTGCGCACACGTGCGAAATTAGCCCTGAGAGAATCGATGCACTTGGACATACGGTCTTTGCATTTTGCACGGTAATCGCTCATGTCTACTTCTCCTCATCGACGACTGTTGTTCCGACATGCTCGCCCATGAGGGCACGCCTGAGAGCATCCTTCTGCTCGACGCTGAATACGATCATCGGCATATGGTTGTCATGGCAGAGCGCGGTTGCCGTAGCGTCCATCACTTTGAGCTCCTTGGTGAGCACATCCATATACGTGATGGTGTCGAACTTGACCGCACCGGGATTCTCGGCGGGATCGGAATCGTAGATGCCGTCGACCTTGGTTGCCTTGAGCAGGACATCGGCTCCGATCTCGCAGGCACGCAGCGCGGCGGCCGTATCGGTGGTGAAATAGGGATTGCCGGTCCCTGCTGCGAAGATGGTGACGCGGCCCTTCTCGAGATGCCTGATAGCACGACGCCTGATATAGGTCTCTGCGATCTGGTGCATCTCGATGGCGGTCATGACGCGGCTGTCCATGCCCATCTTCTCGAAGCAATCCTGCAGCGAGAGGCAGTTGATGATCGTTGCAAGCATGCCCATATAATCGCCTTGGGCACGATCCATGCCGGCAGCCGCACCCTGCACGCCGCGGAAGATATTGCCGCCGCCCACGACGATGCCCACTTGGATACCGTCATCGTAGACGGATTTGACCTCCCGGGCGATGTGCTGCACGACAGCCGGATCGATGCCATACGAGCGACTGCCCATGAGCGCCTCGCCCGAGAGCTTCAGGAGCACGCGGGTGTATTTGTAATCGGGCACGCAGACCTCCCCCTTGATCGGTGACGAACTATCCTTTAAATAGTACACCACACGCGTGCGCCCATCCCGTGCGGCGCTCCACTCAACGATAAAAGACAAGCGCCCTGCGGACAGGGCGCTTTGCGTACATGGTGCTGCGAAGAGCGGAGACGCTACTCGCCGAAGTTGTAGCGCACGAAGGAGACGAGCTCGATCGTGTCGCCGAGCTCCTTGGAGACCTTGGCGGCAAGCTGGGAAACCGTGAGGGAGCTATCCTTGACGAAGACCTGCTCGGAAAGGACATTCTCCTTGTAATACTTCTCGAGCTTGCCAAGGGCCATCTTCTCTTGGATCGCCTCGGGCTTGCCGGAATTGGCGGCCTGGGCGCGGGCGATCTCGAGCTCGTGGGCGACGACGTCGGCTGGGACGTCCTCGCGCTTGGCTGCGACGGGGTTCATGGCGATGCACTGCATGGCGACATCGCGGCCGAAGGACCTGAAGGCATCCGAGAAAGCGGTTTCTGCGTTGCCGACGGCGAATTCGACGAGATCGGCATGCTTGCCGTCGTGGTGGATGTAGCTCACGAGCGCGCCATCGGTCGCAATGCGGCAGAAGCGGTTGATCTTCTGATTCTCGCCGAAGACGTGGATGTTCTCCTTGAGCTCGGCATCGACGGTGGAGCCGTTCATCGGACAGGCGAGGAAGGCATCGAGGTCGGCAGGGGCGCACGCAGCGGCAACCTTGGCCAGCTCGAGGGCGAAGGATCTGAACTTGGCGTTGGTGCCGACGAAGTCGGTCTCGCAGGTGAGCTCGACGAGGGCGCCGACCTTGCCATCGTCGGAGATGAAGGCCGCGATGGTGCCCTCGTTGGTGTCGCGCCCGGCGCGCTTGACGGCCTTGGCAAGACCCATGGTGCGCAGCACATCGACGGCCTTCTCGATATCGCCATCGGCCTCGACGAGCGCCTTCTTGCATTCCATCATGGGAGAATCGGTCATCTCCCTAAGCTGCTTGACCATTGCTGCGGTAATCTGAGCCATAGCTCATCACCCCTTACAGGTAACGTGGGACTATTCGGAAACAGGAGCCTCGGCGGGAGCTTCGGCCTCAGGAGAGGGGGCCTCGGCGGGGGCAGGGGCCTCGCTCATCTCCTCGACGGAGATCTGAGCCTTGCCGCCGCCTGAGAGGATGGCATCGGCGGCGAGCTCGCACATGAGCGCGACCGAGCGGATGGCGTCGTCATTGGCGGGAATGCCGTATTCGACGACGTCGGGATCGGAGTTGGTGTCGAGAAGGCCGATGACGGGTATGTGGAGACGGTTGGCCTCCTTGATGGCGATCTCCTCGCGCTTGGTATCGACCACGAAGAGAGCCTGGGGAAGCGCGGTCATGGTGCGGACGCCGCCGAGGTTGCGCTGGAGCTTCTCGAGCTCCTTGGTGAGAAGCGCCTGCTCCTTCTTGGGCAGCGTGGCCATGGTGCCATCATCGACGCGCGCCTCGAGCTCCTCCATGCGGTCGATGCGGGAGCGCATGGTGACGAAGTTGGTGAGCATGCCGCCGAGCCAGCGCTGGTTGATGTAGGGCTGGCCGGAACGCTCTGCCTGGGCGGCGACGGGCTCTTGGGCCTGCTTCTTGGTCCCAACGAACAGCACCTTCCCGCCGCGGGCCGCGAGATCCTTCATGAAGGTGTAGGCGGCATCGGCGCCGAGCATGGTCTTCTTGAGATCGAGGATGTAGATGCCGTTGCGCTCGCCGAAGATATAGGGCCTCATCTTCGGGTTCCAACGCCTCGTCTGATGGCCGTAATGGCAACCGGCGTCGAGCAGTGTCTGGATAGTGATCTGAGCAGCCATATGAAACCTCCTCAGGTTGTTCCTCCGTACGATGTCATCCCCTCGCACCACCCATACGCTGGCTGACGTAGATGGGCACCCCGGTGCTCGGGTAGTCGTACGTGTGAAGTCTGCGCTGCGGATGCAGCGTGCCATGCCCAGTGCACAGCAAGTAAATATCTTATCATGCCCTTGCCAGCGGATGGGCATGAATTTGGAGAAACGCGGCATCTTCGCTATTCGGAGCGAGGGTGCGCCTGGCGCGTCGCGTCTTTGAGCCTATCGATTGAGACGTGCGTGTAGATCTGGGTTGTCGAGAGGGACTCATGGCCTAGGAGCTCCTGCACGGTCCTGAGGTCCGCTCCCCCGCTGAGAAGCTCGGTTGCGAAGGTGTGGCGCATCGCATGGGGTGTGAGCGCAGCATCCTTGCCGGCAGCGCGGACACGTTTCTCGAACACGGTGCGCAGCGCATCGGTCGACATGGGGTTCGATCTGGTCGAGAGGAAGAGCGCCCGCGTGGGCTTCGCCGTGCTCGCAAGCTTCGGACGGCCCTGTTGGAGATATGCTCTCATAGCGTCGAGGACACGCGGGTACAAGGGGACGATGCGTTCCTTGCCCCCTTTGCCGAAGAGCCTGATCTGCGCCTCGGCGAAATCGATGTCGTCCACGGTAAGACGGGCTATTTCTGCGATCCGCGCTCCCGAGGCATACAGGAGCTCGAGAAACGCGCGGTCGCGCAGGCCAACGTGATCGGATGCGTCGATAGATGAGAGGATGGCGGAGACATCGGCATCGCTTATCGTTTTGGGAAGCTTCTGCGCAAGCTTGGGGCTTGCGATCGCCGCGGCGGAATCCTGCCTGACGATATCCTCGTGGACAAGCCAGCGATACAGCGAGCGGATGGCCGAGAGGCGCCGATTGATGGTCTTATCGGAATAGCCTGCGCGGGAAAGATCGGCGAGATACGAGCGCAGCTCCCTGTGCGAGATCGATGCCGGGCTGACGCCCTCGCGCTCTGCCCAGGACATGAACGAGGCGAGGTCGCCTGCATAGGCGCGGACCGTGTGCGGCGAGAGGCCCCTCACGTTCTCGAGGTAGCCGATGAAACGATCGGCCCATGAGCGGAACAGGGCGATCGCGTCGAGGCGCTCTTCGGTCGACGGCGGGATAGGGCTCATCGCCCACCTCCGCAGAACAGATCGGGCCGCGCGGTGACGAAACGCTCTGCGTCGGCCCTGCCGCGTGCAGCATTGGCCCGCCTTCGGTCGGCCTTGGAGCGGATATGCTCCTCGAGCGGGGGAAAGATGCCGAAATTCACATGCATGGGCTGGTAGTCCAGCGTCGAAGGATGCGTCGCATACGCGACGAGCGAGCCGAATGCCGTGGTGGCAGGCAGCTCGGGACGCGGGTGTCCCTTGATGCGCGCATACACGTTGAGTGCGGCGAAAAGCCCCGAGGCGATGGCCTCCACATAGCCTTCCGTCCCCGTGATCTGGCCCGCTAGGAAGATAGCGGTCCCGGGAATGGCGAACGAGGAGTCGAGCACGTGGGGGCTATCAACGAAGGAATTGCGATGCATGACGCCATACCTGAAGAACTCGGCATGCTCGAGCCCGGGGATCATGCGGAATACCCGTACCTGCTCGGAAAACGTCAGATTGGTTTGGAATCCGACCATGTTGTACGAGGAGCAGCTCGAGTTCTCTGCCCTGAGCTGGACGACCGCGAAGGGTCGTTTGCCCGTATGGGGGTCGATGAGGCCGACGGGTTTGAGGGCGCCGAAGGCAAGCGACATGAAACCGGTCCGGGCGACCTCTTCGACGGGTTGGCAGGCTTGGAAGAGGTCCTTCGTCTCGAAATCGCGCGCAAGCACGCGCTTTGCCGACACAAGCTCGGTGATGAACGCCTCGTACTCGGCGCGCTCGAGAGGGCAGTTCAGGTAATCGCCGAGTTCGCCTCCCCCATAGCGCGATGCACGGAACGCGCGGTTCATATCGATGGTCTGGGCATCGACGATCGGGGCGGCGGCGTCGAAGAACGAGAGCCGTCCCTTGCCGAGCCGAGCACTGAGGGCCGAGAAGAGCGCATCCGAGCAGAGCGGGCCTGCGGCAATGACGGCAGGACCCTCGGGCAACGCGCCCACCTCCTCGCGGTGGATCTCGATAAGGGGATTCTCCTCGATCGTCCGCGTCACCTCTGCCGAGAAGCGCGCGCGGTCGACAGCAAGCGCTCCTCCGGCGGCGACACGTGTCTTGTAGGCGATCCCGAGAAGCTTGGACCCATAGAGCGAGAGCTCGGCTTTGAGAAGCCCCGCTGCCGAGTCCTCCTTGGTAGACTTCAGGGAATTCGAGCAGACGAGCTCGGCAAGATCCGCGGTCTTGTGGGCAGGCGAGGCGCAGACGGGACGCTGCTCGTACAAGTCGACGGCAATGCCGCGCGCGGCGAGCTGCAGGGCGCACTCCGAGCCGGCAAGACCGCCGCCGATGACTTTGACGCGCATGACGCGCACCTCCTCAGACACTGCGAAGACCTTCCCCTCTATTGTGCGACAAATATGCGTCCTTGGAGGGCGCGTATCTCCCATCGGGAAGCTTGACGACCATCCCGAGCACCTCGTACTCGGATAGCGTCTTGATGAGGGTCAGGACATCTCTGTTGAGGCGCTCCGCCAATTCCTGCGGGCGCATGGGCGAGGCGAGCAATGCCGAGAGCACAGCGCCCCGAGGCCCTCCCGTGCGGTGCGCGATGCATCTCAGCACGCCGTAATCGCTGGAAATCGCCTGTTCGAGGTCCTGCTCGTCGCAGATGATGTCCGCTCCGTTCGCGATAAGGCTGTTCGCCCCGCTCGATGTGGGCGAGAAGATCGATCCGGGTACCGCATAGAGTTTGCGGTTGAGCTCCATAGCGGTCTCTGCGGTCGACATCGTTCCCGACCTCAACCCCGCCTCCGCAACGAACAGGCTCTTGGATAGGGCCGCTATGACTCGATTGCGCTTGGGAAACTGGTGGCGGCGCACATCGGTCCCCCATCGTTCGAGCGATACGACCGCACCGCCTCTCTCGACCGCATCGAAGAAGATGTCGGCCGAATCGGGAGGATAGACGAGATCTGCCCCCACTCCCGAGACGATGACCGTCTTGCCGCCGGCATCGAGCGCAGACCTCGAAGCGGCATGGTCGCATCCGCGCGCCCCGCCCGACACGACGGTGAGGGAGCACTCGGCGCTTATCCGCGCGGCCATCTCGGTCACGGCGAGCCCATAGGGTGTTGCGCGCCGCGCGCCCACGATGGATATCATCTCCGTTCCGAGTACTTCGGGGTTTCCGAGAACATAGAGCTCGGGTGCCTGCTCGATATCCCTCAGAAGCTCGGGATAGCCTTCGTCGGAAGGCGTTATGAGGTATCTGCTCTGGCTCATGCATGCCGCCTAACCGTGTGCTCGTGACCTGAACGCGCAGGCCTCGAGGACGTTCTCGGATGAGACCTCCTCGTGCAGCTCGAGGTCTGCGATGGAACGTGCGACGCGCGAGACGCGCGCTATGGCGCGGCCGCCGAGCGCGAGCCGCTCCGATACCGCCTCGAAGGTCGACTGGGCTTCCGGCGAAAACGCGTAGGTCCCGATGCCGCGCTTCCCCGCACCCCTAAGCCCCCTCTCGCGCCATGACTTGAACTCGAGGGCTGCGTCGAGGAGCATGCGCATATCGCGGGACGAAAGGCCCGCATCTCCCGCAATGACCTTCTGGGAGTCGGGGCGGGCGACATCGACCACGACATCGATCCTGTCCATCAAAGGACCGCCTATCTTCGCTTGGTACGCCGCTACCCGTGCGGGCGGGCAGCTGCACTCGTGCCCCGGATCGCCGAGATGGCCGCACGGGCAGGGGTTCGATGCGGCTATGAGTTGGAACTTGCAGGGGAAGCTGTAGACGCCGTCGACGCGCACGATGCGCACCTCGTGCTCTTCGAGCGGCTGCCTGAGCGACTGGAGAACGTTGGTGGCGAACTCGGGCATCTCGTCGAGGAACAGGACGCCTTGATGCGCAAGGGATATCTCCCCCGGCAAGACGGGCCGTCCTCCCCCGATCAGACCGCCGAGCGATATGGAGTGATGCGGGGCGCGGAAGGGCCTGATACCCAGGGAGATATCCTTCGTGTCCTCCCCCGCCACGGAATGGATGAGGAGCGCCTCGTTGAGCTGGCGGTCATCCATGCGCGGAAGTATCGAGGGCATGCGCTTCGCGAGCATGGTCTTACCGGCTCCCGGCGGACCCATCATCATGAGCCCATGGTTCCCGACCGCAGCTACGAGGAACGCGCGCTTGGCGACATCCTGATCGATGACATCGGCGAAATCGAGCTCATCGCGCGGCATGTCGGACGGCCCGTCCCGCCGCAGCTCCCGTATGGGAGCGAAGGGACGGCACGCATCGATACCCGTCTTCATGGCGGATATGTTCGAGCACACCAAGCCATCCTCGATGGGGAGGAATCCCCGCTCGCCCCCGAAGACGAGCGAGAGTCCGAGCTCGTGGGCAAGACGTGCATAGGCAACGGTTCCCCTGGTGGTTGCGATATCGCCGTTCAGGGCAAGTTCGCCGACGAAGAGGCTCTGATCGAGCCCCTCCTTGGGTATCTGCCCCGTACTCGCAAGTATCGCCAGGGCGATGGGGAGATCGTATGCGGTGCCTGTCTTTCTGATCTCCGCAGGAGAGAGATTGATGGTGATGTGGACGCGGGGCAGGGTGAATCCGCATGATTTCAGGGCGGCGCGCACGCGCAGCCTTGATTCGAGCACCGCCGAATCCGGACATCCCACAATGGTGATCGCGGGAATACCGGCCGTCATGCCGACCTCGACGGTGATGGGAAGGGCCGTGACGCCGCGCAACTGGGCGGTCTGTATCGAGCAGGTATCGGCCGGCATCATTCATCCCACCAATACCCGCCCAAGAGATGGGCGATGTGCGCGATCCGGTTGCTCAGGAAGGCAATCCCGATCACGTCGAAGCGGATGGATTCGACCTCTTCGCGCGTCATCTTGAAGAACTCGGCCATCTTCGCGTAGCGGGTGAACTTATCCTTGTCGACCGCCACCTCGGGAGCCTCATCATGGGGACAGCCGAGGAGCCGCCTGCTCTTCACCTCCACGAAGATGATGCCGTCATCGTCTTTGGCGATGATGTCGACCTCGCCGAAAGGCGTCTCCCAATTATGGTCCATCAGCTCGTAGCCCAGATCTTTGAGGAATCTCGCGGCGAGCGTCTCCCCCATCGCACCCACTTCCTTGGGGGTGTAATCCTCGATGCCCTCGAACGCCGGCTTCGTCACATCGATGATGGCCTGGGTCATATCCTCGAATTCTGCCATGGGTTCTCCTTCGCACGGATGGTGGTGGGGACATCAGTGTGGCAGGTCATCCTGACAGAACCTGTACCCAGGCTGTTCGGGTGGCTGTCGGCCGTCTTGCACCAAGAAAACGCGGTGTTGCCCCGCAAGGGCAAGCATGGTCGGGCGCTTGTCGAAACACGGGAGCTCGCCCTGACGGCGTTTTAGAAGAGACGGGGACTCTCGATGAAATTTCCACAGAATGTGGCGCGGTGGACGGGTGTCAAGCCGAATCTTTTGATGGCATCGATATGCTCGCGCGAGGCGTATCCCTTAGAGGTTGCGAAGCAATACCCGGGATAGAGGGCGTCGAGCTCGTCCATCAGGGCATCGCGCGTGACCTTGGCGGTAATGGAAGCGGCCGCGATGGCTGCAACCTTGGCGTCGCCTTTGACAATGCACTTCTCCCTCGGATGGACGTGCACGGGGTTCCCGTCTATGAGCACGCGATCGGGATCGACGCCGGCTTGGTCGATGGCAGCCGCCATAGCCCTCCTCAACGCGCCCGCCATGCCCAGCTCATCGATGGTCTCGGGCGGGATATGGCATATTCCCAAGGCCAACGCATGGTCTTCTATGCAGGCGGCGATCTTTTCGCGCCGTCTCGGCATAAGCTGCTTTGAATCGTTGATGCCGAGGATCTGCGGCTCGGGTGGAAGCGCGACGGCACAGACGGTGAGCGGGCCGGCAACCGCCCCGCGTCCCACCTCATCGACACCGAGCACGAGGCCCTCACCACCTACCTCGCGCTGGAAGTCGTACAGCCGCGCGACGCGCTGCTTCTCTGCGCGCAAAGATTCCCGGGTTTTGCAGGCCCGCTCCAAGGCATGCGCGACCTGCTTGCGCGGATCATCTCGGTAACGCTCGAGAAGGGCATCGAGCTCCTCGGGGGAAGCGGATACGATACGGGATGCTATGTCGCGTGCGGAGGATGCCATGCCCCCATCCTAGCAAGGTCCCCGATGACTGTACAGCCACCAAGGGCCATGCTGCGACAAAGGACCGCCCCGAAGGGCGGTCCTCACGTGCCGTGATGAGATGCCGATCAGCCGCGCTTCTAGCTGCGCTTCTCGCGGATACGGGCGGCCTTGCCGATACGGTCGCGCAGGTAATAGAGCTTGGCGCGATGGATATCGCCATGGCGGACGACCTCGAGCTTGGCGATCTTGGGGCTGTGCAGGGGGAAGGTGCGCTCGACGCCCACGCCGAAGCTGATCTTGCGGACGGTGAAGGTCTCGCGGGAGCTGCCGCCGCTCATGCGGATGACATCGCCTTGGAAGACCTGCTCGCGCTGGCGGTCGCCCTCCTTGATCTTGTAGTGAACCTTGACGTTGTCGCCGACCTTGACCTCGGGGATATCATCCCTGATCTGCTGGCGCTCGATAGCACGGATGTAGTCCATCTTTTTTCCTTATCTCTAGAGGTGCCGCCGCGGGGATGCGAGATCGACACATAGCTTTGCACACGGACTGGAATTATACGCATAGCGACGGGCTAAGACAAGGAGGAGTTTGGCTATCAGAGGCAGAAGCCCACAACTACGCCCGCTTGGGCATCGGCAAGGTTGACGGCGCTCGCATATCCGGAGGAGGTCACCTGATAGAAGGTGTCATCGGTGATGGCGAGGAATTCGAACGCATAGGGCGTCCTATACCACCAGGCAACAGGAGCTCCTTGGTAGAACATGATGAGATAGCTTGCATTGTCGCTGCTCTGATCGACGCCTGCCTGGGCGAAGGCCTCGTACTGGGAGCCCTCGGCATTCAGGAGCTCGTCCGCACCATCGGAGAGGTAGCCGAACTCGTCTCCAAGCCAGCTGATATGGCCGCAGACTTCCCCGCACGAGAAGAGCCATAGGATGTCATCGGTTTCGGTGATGGATGCGGTGCTATCGCTCTTGCCCGTGTTGTTGGTGAGCTTCCTGACGGAGACGATACGACCGGCAAGCTCGTCGGGGAATTGCGCGAGGGCCTCCGAGGCAAGCCATGCCCTGAGCTCGGATCCCTCCCAACCGCCTTGGCTGCTTGCGCTTCCATTGACGCTGCGCAGATCGATCGGGCTCGTCATGAACGTGAGCGCCGCCTTACCCCCGCCCTCAGATGGGGTGTCGTGGAGGACGCCGACGAGGCGCACATCGACGGTCAGCCCGTTCTCGAGCTCGAGCGTGCGGGTCTGGGTGGTGAGCCGGCCTTCCTCGTCGATCAGGTTCCACTGGGCAGCGATCGCGCGAGCGGAGGCTTCATCGGGGGCCTCTTCGATCAGCGTGGCGATGGCAGCAAGCTCCTCCCACGAGTATGCGGAGAAGGGCTTCGGTTCGAGAGGGCCCTCATCGGCCTCCGTTTCTTCCTGCCCTTCGATTTCCGGCATGTTCTCGCCCATGTCCAAGACGTAACGGATGGCGAATATCCCGGCGGCCACGAATGCGGCGGCCACGATGAGGCCGATGAGCGTCTTCATGATGCTTGCGATTCGAGTCATATGCCTACCGCTTCCATGAACGGGGGATCCTAAGCTCGTCGAACAGGCGTATCGCGTATCTGTCGGTCATGCCCGAGACGAAATCAGCAACTTGGATGTCGGGGTGGTCGGTATCGTGGATCGTATATTCGCGCGGGATCTCGTCCTGATGCCCGATGAAATAATCGAAGAGTTCCGAGATCATGGCCCGCGCCTTGGGCTCCTCGTATTTCGCATCGCCATAGGTGTAGAGATTCTCGAAGAGGAAGCGGCGCATGCCGAGCATAGCCTCGCGAACCCGAGCGCTCATGGTGATCTCGTTCTGCTCCGCGCTCTGGGCGATGACGTCATGGACCATCGTCTCGATGCGTTCGGAGGATGTGGTCCCGAGCACCTCGGTGCAGGCGGACGGGAGCGCGTCCTCGGAAAGGAGCTGGGCGCGCTTGGCATCATCGATATCATGCACGACATAGGCGATACGGTCGGAAAGCGCCACGATGCGGCCCTCGGCGGTGGCTGCGCATCCATCGCCGGTGTGGCATCTGATGCCATCGATGACCTCATGGCTCAGGTTGAGGCCGGAGCCCTGCCGCTCGAGCAGCTCGACGATGCGGACGCTTTGGAGGTTGTGCTGGAAAAGATCGGGGGGCGCATCGATGCCGAGCTCGCGCGTGCGCCAAGCGGCCATGGACTCCGAGAGCGCCTTCTCGCCGCAATGGCCGAACGGGGTATGGCCGAGATCATGGCCGAGGGCGATTGCCTCGGTGAGATCCTCGTTCAAGGCGAGGGAACGGGCAATGGAGCGGGCGATCTGCGAGACCTCGAGCGTATGCATGAGGCGCGTGCGGTAGTGATCCCCCTCCGGCGCAAGGAAAACCTGCGTCTTATGGGCAAGGCGCCTGAAGCTCTTGCAATACAGGATCCTATCGCGATCGCATTGGAAGGGCGTGCGATGGGGGTCGGGGGTCTCCTCGCGGGCGCGGCCAAGGGAATCGGCGGCGCAGCACGCCTCGGAAGAGAGCTGCTCGCGCTCGCGTGCCTCCAAATCCTGTCTGCGTATCTCGTGCATCGCCGCTCCATCTACGACAAGGAGGAGGGAAGCTCGATGCTCCCCTCCTCCTATGGTAGCTTCATCCAGGCGCGAAGAAGCTTAGATCCGGGCAGGACCGCCGTTGGCCTTGATCTTGGCCTGCGCGGCCGCGAGGCGGGCGATGGGCACGCGGAACGGCGAGCAGGACACGTAGGTGAGGCCGAGGTTGTAGTAGACATCGATCGACTCGGGGTCGCCTCCGGTCTCGCCGCAGACGCCGATGGTGAGCTCGGGCTTGGTGGCGCGGCCACCCTCGACGCCCATCTCGACGAACTTGGCGACACCGGGATCGATCGTCGCGAACGGGTTGGTCTTGACGATCTTCTTGTCGAGGTAGAGGGGCATGAACGAGGCTTCGACGTCGTCGCGGGAGAAGCCGAGGACCGTCTGGGTAAGATCGTTGGTGCCGAAGGAGAAGAAGTCCGCATACTCGGCGATCTCGTCGGCCACGGCGCAGGCGCGCGGCAGCTCGACCATGGTGCCGATCTCGATGTCGAGCTTGACGCCGTACTCGGCCTCGACGGCAGCGATATCGGCCTCGCAGAGCTCGCGCAGGCTGCTGAGCTCCTCGACGAAGGCTACGAGCGGGATCATGATCTCGGGCTTGGCGTCGATGCCCTCCTTGATGAGCTCGGCGGCAGCGGACGCGATGGCCTTGAACTGCATATGGTTGAGTTCGGGATAGAGCATGCCGAGGCGGCAGCCGCGGGTGCCGAGCATGGGGTTGGCCTCCTGGAAGGAGTCGAGGCGCTTGAGGAACGCACGCTCGGCGGTGCAGTCCTCGCCGGCAGCCTCCTTCTTGGCGATCTCGACCTCGAGCTCGCGCGGGGAATCGAGGAACTCGTGCAGCGGCGGGTCGAGCAGGCGGACGATGACGGGCAGGCCGGCCATGACCTTGAACATCTGCAGGAAGTCGCCCTTCTGGGCAGCGCCCAGCTTGGCAAGCGCCTCGGCCTTGGTGGCCTCGTCGTCGGCGAGGATGAAGGACTGGATGAGGTCCTTGCGCTCGCCGAGGAACATGTGCTCGGTGCGGCAGAGGCCGATGCCGGCGGCGCCATTGTCGAGTGAGAGCTTGGCATCCTCGGGATTGTCGGCGTTGGCACGAACGCCCATGATGCGCCCGCGCTCGGGGTTGGCGCGGATATCGTCGGCCCAGTCGAGGATGGTCTGGAGATCGCCGCCGAGCTCGGGACGGACGAGCTTGGCCTCGTCCAGGTACACGTTGCCGGTGGTGCCATCGATGGAGATGATGTCGCCCTCGTGGAGGACCGTGTCGGTGCCGGCAACGGTGCAGATCTTGTTGGGGGCATCGATCTGGAGCGCCTCGACGCCGCAGACGCAGGGGGTGCCCATGCCGCGGGCGATAACGGCCGCGTGGGAGGTCTTTCCGCCATGCGAGGTCAGGATGCCCTCGGCGGCCACCATGCCATGCAGGTCGTCGGGCGTGGTCTCCCAGCGCACGAGGATGCAGGGCTTGCCGGCCTCGGCGAACGCCTCGGCGTCGGTGGAGGAGAAGACGACGGCGCCCACGGCGGCGCCGGGAGAGGCATTGAGACCCTGGGCGAGCACGGCGCGGCCCTTGATATCGGCAGCATCGAACTGCGGATGGAGGAGCTGGTCGAGCTGCTCGGGGGCCACGCGCATGACGGCCTCCTCCTTGGTGATGCGGCCCTCCTCGTACATCTGGATGGCGACCCTGAGCGCGGACAGGGCGGTGCGCTTGCCCACGCGGGTCTGGAGCATGTAGAGCTTGCCCTGCTCGATGGTGAACTCGACGTCCATCATGTCCGCATAGTGATCCTCGAGGATCTCGAAGACGTGGAAGAGCTCGTTGCCGGCTGCCTCGAGACCGGGAACCTTGGGCAGATCGGCGATGGGCTCGGTGTTGCGGATACCCGCGACGACATCCTCGCCCTGGGCGTTTACCAGGAAGTCGCCGTAGCGCTCGTTGGTTCCGTCGGCCGGATTGCGGGTGAAGGCAACGCCGGTCGCGGAGGTCTCGCCCTTGTTGCCGAATGCCATGACCTGGACGTTGACGGCGGTGCCGAGGGAGTCGTCGAGCTTGTTCTGCTTGCGGTACAGGACGGCGCGGTCGGTATTCCAAGAGCCGAAGACGGCCTGCTCGGCAAGGCGGAGCTGGAGCAGGGGATCATGGGGGAAGACGACCTTGCCGTCGATGATGACCTCGGGATACTTCTCGACGTCGACGTTCTCGGCGAAGATCTGCTTGAACGTGGCGACGACGTCCTTGAGGTCGTCTGCATCGAGATCGGTATCGAGGTTGACGCCCTTCTCGGCCTTCTTGGCAGACAGGGCATCCTCGAAGAGCTGGCCCGAGACACCCATCACGACGTCGGAGAACATCTGGACGAAGCGACGATAGGAGTCGTACGCGAAGCGGGCGTTGCCCGTCTGCTTGATGAGACCTTGGACGGAGTCATCGTTGAGGCCGAGGTTGAGGACGGTGTCCATCATGCCGGGCATCGAGAACGGGGCGCCGGAGCGGACGGAGACGAGCAGCGGGTCGTCGGAATCGCCGAGCTTCTTGCCCATGCGCTTCTCGAGGTCGCGGCGATACTCGTCGATCTCGTCGAGGACACCCTCGGGCCAGACATTGCCGGCGCTGGAATAGGCGACGCAGGTCTGGCAGGTGATGGTGAAGCCGGAGGGGACGGGAAGGCCGATGTTGGCCATCTCGGCGAGGTTGGCACCCTTGCCGCCCGTGATCCACTTGGCCTCCCCGACAGCAGCGGCGGCAACCTCGGTGACGTTGTTGCCGTTCTCGTCGAAGCCGAACCGATAGACGTGTTTTTCTGCCATGGTTTCTCCCTTTTCTAACATCAAACACGGTCGAACAGGTACATGGAAATGGATGGAGGAACGGAAATCGTTCCCATCCGTAGGTATTCTAAAGCATGAGAGCCCCGTAAGGGCTCTCAATTAAGCGCTCTTCGCATATATGGAGCCGAATACAGCAAAAGCTTACTTCTCGCGATACACGGCTCCCACGACATGGGAGGGGGACTCGCCCGTGAGTGTGGAGATGACCGTGACGGCAGGACCGAGCAGATCGATGGAGGGGATTCCCCTGCGGTCGAGCTCGCGGCGGATCTCGCGGCGCAGCGTTCCATCGGCGAACGTATGGAAGACGGCGCACTGCCTGGTGGAATCGTAGTTCTCGTCGAAGTACTCGATCACCGAATCGAGGTCGTGGATATTCGAAACGCGCACGATCTCGACCGAATCCTCGCTGAACTGCGCTGCGGCGGCATGCACGACGGCCTTGGCCGTCTCGCCGCGCGAGTCGGAGAGGATGTAGAGGATGGGGATATCCATGGCAAAGATATCATCGAGTTTGTCTGCCATCGCGTATCCTTTTCTGATCGACGGACTATTGGAACCATATTACCTCTTGGACAAGCATCCGATATCGGCGACATCGGCGAAGACACCGGAAAACCTATTGAGAAGCCTCAAGCGGTTCTCCTTTAACCTAGTGTCCTCGTCCATGACAAGTACTTCCACAAAGAAACGGTCAATGGGCTCTCTTAGTTCGGCAAGTGCGGAAAAAGCGCCCGAGAAGTCCTTCGACGCAAGGCAATCGGAAACCGATTGCTCGCCCTTCTCGATCGCGCCGAGGAGGGCGCGCTCGGGATCGGTGAAGAGCCCGGGGTCGCAGTCGATGCCGAGACGGACGTCTCCGAGATGCGCCGCGCGCGTATAGGCAACCGAGAGATCCTCGAAGAGCTCGGGGCTGTTGTCGCGCGCATCGGAGAGAGCGCGGGCACGGGCGAAGAACTCGGCGGGGTCGATGATCGAGATGGCAGAGACGGCTTCGATGACGTCGCCTGCGATTCCCTCGTCTTTCGCCATCGCGGCGAGCCTGCCCTTGAAAAAAGCGCGGATCTTCCCCCCGGCTTGCTCGAGATCGAACTCGAGGCCCTGGCTTGCGTAGGATTCGAGCGCTGCGGAGATGAGCGTTCCGAGCGAGACGGAGGGCAGGGACTTGAGCATGGAGATGACGCCGATGGTCGCACGGCGGACCGCATACGGATCGGAAGATCCGGTGGGGGCCTCGTCGATGGCGAAGATGCCGCAGACGGTATCGAGCTTGTCGGCGATGGCGACGGCCTTGCCGACAAGACCGGATGGAAGCTCATCGCCGGCGAAGCGCGGGCGGTAGTGCTCGCGGATCGCGCGCGAGACGGCCTCGGGCTCTCCCATGGCGGCGGCGTAATAGGCGCCCATGACGCCCTGCTGATTGGTGAACTCGACAACCGCTTGGCTCACTAGATCGCCCTTTGCGAGATGGGCGGCGCGCACGGCCTCACGGTAGGTCTCCTCATCCGCTCCCGCAAGCGTCGCCACAGAGCCGGCGAGCGCCTCCATGCGCGCGACCTTGCTCCGCATGCTGCCGAGCTTCTCCTGGAACGTGACGGCCGCAAGGCGCTCGACGTACTCGTCGAGCGAGACCTTGAGATCCTCATCGTAGAAGAACTTGGCATCGTAGAGGCGCGCGCGCACGACGCGCTCGTTACCGTCGATAACGGTGGCGCCCACATCGGGCGCGGCGTTCGAGACGATGACGAACTCGCGGGTGAGGCTGCCATCTGCTGCGTATAGGGGAAAGTAGCGCTGGTTCGAGAGCATGGACTCGCAGATGATCTCGTGAGGCACGTCGAGGAACGCCTCGTCGAAGGTGCCGACGAGAACGGTGGGCCACTCGCAGAGGTTCACGACCTCATCGAAGATGCGCTTCGGAGTATCGACGTGCGCCCCACCGCGCGACTCCTCGACGGCAGCGATTCCCGCGCGGATGACGTCCGCGCGACGCTGCTCGCCGAGCACGAAGGCCTCCTCGAGCACGCGCTCGTACGCCGATGGGGAAGGCACGACGTGCTCCCCCGGGGCAAGGACGCGGTGACCGCGGGTGGTGGCGCCGCTCACGACGTCGGCGTAGGAAACGGGGACGGCCTCGCTGCCGAGCAGTGCGCAGATCCAGCGGATCGGGCGCACGAACGTCGCATGCTCGCTCCCCCACCGCTGGCTCCGGTAGTTGGGCCATTCGAGCGAGGAGATCGTGCGCTCGCAGAGCGCCGAAAGCAACGGCAACGCAGGAGAAGAGGGGATGGTTTTCTCGGCGAAGACGTACGCGCGGCCATCGGTGTCGGTGCGGAGCACGAGCTCATCGGATTCGATGCCGCACTTGCGGGCGAAGCCGATCGCCGCCTTGGAGGGTGTGCCTTGCTCGTCGAAGGCGATGCTGGCTGCGGGTCCGCGCCTGACATCCCGGACCTCCTCGGTTGCCGTCGCGCAAGCGTCGACGAGGATGGAGAGGCGCCTCGGCGTGGAGAGGGTCCTGATGGCGCCATGCGCGAGGCCGACCTCATCGAGACCGCGTTCGAATAGGGCCCCGAGCTGTTTCTGCGCGTTCATGAGCGGGGCGGAGGGCATTTCCTCGACGCCGATCTCGAGGAGGAAATCGAGGATTCTCGCCATCTAGGCCACCTCCCCTTCCTGCACAGCGCCACGTGCTGCAACCAGCTCCAGATAGGCCTCGCAGCAGGCTTTGGTGATCGTGCGGACGCGCAGGATGTAGTTGGCGCGCTCGGTAGCCGAGATGGCGCCGCGCGCATCGAGCAGATTGAATGCGTGGCTGCACTTCATGACGCAATCGTATGCGGGAAGCGGCAGATGCGCATCGAGGCAGGAACGGACCTCCGCCTCGTAATCGTCGAACTTGTTGCGCATCATCTCGACATTGGCAACCTCGAAATTGTATGCGGAGAATTCGCGTTCGTTCTCAAGGAAGACGTCCCCGTAGGTCATGGGCGTGCCGTCGGGCAGATAGGACCAGATAAGGTCGTAGACCGAGTCGACGCCTTGGATGTACATGGCGATGCGCTCGAGGCCGTAGGTGATCTCGACGGGAACGGGATCGACCTCGATGCCGCCCACCTGCTGGAAGTAGGTGTACTGGGTCACCTCCATGCCGTCGAGCCAGACCTCCCAGCCCAGTCCCCAGGCGCCGAGGGTGGGGCTCTCCCAGTCATCCTCGACGAAACGCACGTCGTGCTTGGCAGGATCGAGGCCGATGGCGGCGAGCGAGCCAAGATAGAGATCCTGCGAATCTTTCGGACAGGGCTTCAGGATGACCTGGAACTGGTAGTAGTGCTGCATGCGGTTGGGGTTCTCGCCGTAACGGCCGTCGGCCGGGCGACGGCACGGCTGCGGATAGCAGGTACGCCACGCTGCCGGGCCGAGGCTGCGCAAGGTCGTGGCCGTATGGAAGGTGCCGGCACCGACTTCGGAGTCATACGGCTGCATCACCGTGCATCCCTGGGCAGCCCAATAGTTCTCCAAGGCGAGGATCATGTCCTGGAATGTCAGAGCGTCAGCATTCATGGATACCCTTTCGTTGCCTGAGCGACAGGCTATATCGTAGCAATATCTTCGGGTGGCCAGAAAATAACGACCGCATGCGAGGTCACATCATCGACCTTGATGGGCCCGATGGCGCGCGAATCGCGGGAGTTGGTCCTGTTGTCGCCCATCACCCAGAGATAGCCCTCGGGGACCGTGTAGGGGTAGCTGATGGAGGGATCGTCGCTTTGGAGCGGAAGGGTGGGCTGGTTCTCCACGTAGGGCTCGTCAAGCGCGATCCCGTCGACGTAGACGACGCCGTCGCGCAAATCGATGGTCTGGCCTGCAACCGCGATGACGCGCTTGATGAGCGTGTCGGTATGCCCGTCCTGCTCGCGCAGGAAGGTGACGATCTCGCCGGGCTGCGGGTCGCGGAAGCGGTAGCTGATCTTCTCTCCCAAGACGCGATTGCCGATCTGTATGGTCTGCTCCATGGATCCCGTGGGGATCTCATAGGATTCGGCTACGAAGACGCGCACGAAAACGGTGAGGATGATCGCGAAGAGCAGCGTGGGGATAATGCCCGAGCCGCGCTCTTCAGGAGCCGCAGCGGCGAAGCCGACCCCGTCATGGCGCTCCCCATCTTTAAGATGTGCTGGCTTGGTCATGTCCTCCTCCTTCCAGAAACGCCTCGTACAGGTCTGGGCGGAACCGCCTCGTGCGTTCGATCGACGATGCGCGGCGCCATGCTTCGACGGCTTGGTGGTCGCCCGAGAGCAGGACCTCGGGAACCTTCATGCCTCTGAAATCGGCGGGCCGCGTGTACTGCTCGTACTCGAGGAGACCCGACGAGAAGGACTCGTCCTGCGCGCTCATCTCATCGCCCAACGCACCGGGGATGAGGCGGACGAGGGCATCGATCACGCACAGCGCGCAGAGCTCGCCGCCCGTGAGCACGAAATCGCCGAGGGAGATGATCTCGTCGGCAAGCGTGTAGACGCGCTCATCCATACCCTCGTAGCGGCCGCAGACGAAGAGCATGCGCTCCTTTTCGGCAAGCCGTTTGGCCGTATGCTGCGCGAAGGGTGTCCCGACCGGCGAGAAGAACACGACATGGGCGGGCCTCGCGAAGCGGCTTTGGATAGCCTCGACGGCCTCGAAGATGGGCTCGGGTTTCATGAGCATGCCCTGGCCGCCGCCGAACGGCGCATCATCCACCGTGGCATGCTTGTCGTGGGTCCAATCGCGCAGATTGTGCGCTTGGAATTCGAACAGGCCCTTGGCGCGGGCGCGTCCCATGATGGAAGAGGACAGGTAGGGCTCGAAGAACTCCGGGAATACCGAGAGCGTCTCGATTCGTCGCATGCAGATTCACTCCCCTTCCATGAGTATAGAGCCTTCGGGAAGATCGAGGATGATGCCCCCGTCGTCGGAACGTCCTTCGAAGAACTCGCTGCGCACGGGGATGAGCAGCTCGCGACCGGCGTCGCGGAGCACGAAGACGTCCTGTGCGCTACCGGCGAGGACAGCCTCGATGACACCGAGGTGTCCCCGCGTGAGATCCTCCACGCGCGCACCGATCAAAGCATCCTTATCGAGGATCCCGACCTCGTCGGGAAGGTCGTCTGCGCGTATAAGGATAGCCTTGCCGACGAGCTCTTTCGCAGCGGAAAGCGTGCCGATGCCCTCGAACGAGACGAGCTGGGAGGTGCCGTCGGACCCGGCAGCACGGGCGACCGTGAGAAAGCGGGGCACCTTGAGCGCGGGGGGTACGAGGGCGGCTTCCATGCCCTCGGTCAAAAGCGCGGGAAGGCCGTGGACGGAGCTGACCACGACCTCCCCTGATGTTGCATGCGTTTTGACTACGCGAGCTATCGTTTTCCAACGGATCCGCACGGCAGTCCTAGCCCAGAACCTCGACTTCGACGGCAGTGCCCACGCGCTGTCCCAGGGCGCGGGCCAAGGTGCGGATAGCCTTGATGGTGCGGCCATGACGGCCGATGATCCTGCCGGCATCCTGCTCCGCGCAGCTCACCTCGATCAAGGTATCCGACGCGCTGTCGGTGACGTCGAGCGTAACCGCGTCCTCGTCATCGACCAGACCGCAGACAATGAACTCCACAAGGTCGGCGACCTTATCTGAAGGCATTGTGGAGGCAGCCTGATCGACCTCGAGGGTCTCAGGTGTGTCCATACGCACCTCGCTTACTCGGCGGCTTCTTTGGCGGCAGCAGCAACGGCCTTCTTGGAGGGCTTGG
>JAKPQM010000045.1 GCA_029546925.1 Actinomycetes bacterium | reverse complement strand
ATCAACCTGGCGGCCCGGAGCCCACCCGCGCCGCCCGCGTCCGCACGCCCAAAACCCAGTTGAAATCATGTCCCATATCCAATTGTCAAAGTGCTTGAAAACCTTCTAAAACCCTATTGACTTTTACATAGCTGGCTCCTTCGCCTAGATGTAGAGGATGAACTTGCTCTCGTGCCTGCGGAAAACCAGGTAGCCCACGATGAGCATGCCGAACGCGAACGCAGCGCAGCCCAGGGTGAGCTCGAGGCTCGGCGCCTGCTGGAAGAGCAACGCGTCGCGGAGATAGGTCACATACAGGTACATGGGATTGAACATCTCGAGAGCCTGCATCCATTCGGGCAGTATCTTGATGGAGTAGAAGAGCGGCGTGACGTAGGTCCACGCCGTGAGGAAAACGCTCCAGAGGTGGATGACATCGCGGAAGAAGACCGCAGCGCACGATAGGAAGAGCGACAGCCCGATGCAGAAGACCGAAAGGAAGAAGAGGCCCGGAATCACATAGAGCGCGTAGATCGACGGCGCGAACCGGAAGAAGATCATGACCGCGATAACCGCGATGAGGGAGAACGCATAGTTGACCACCGAGAAGAGCACCTTCTGGACCGGGAAGACCCAGCGGTTGATCTTGACCTTCTTCAAGAGCGACGATGCTTCGATGATGGACATGAGGCCTTTGGATGTGGCATCGCTCATGAGGTTGAATGCGGTGTTGCCGATGATGATGTAGAGCGGGAAATTGGGGATGGACTCGTCAGCGCGGCCCATCATGCGCGTGAACACGGCAGCCATGATGATCATCATCATGAGCGGGTTGAGGACGCTCCAGGCGATGCCAAGCACGCTCCTGCGATACTTGAGCTTGAAGTCCTTGGTGACGAGCTGGCGCAGGATAAAGCCGTCCCGCTTGCCCTCGGGATACCAAGCGTCCTTTCCGGAGGTCGTCGTACGCGAGATGGCCTCTGATTTGTCTATAGTGCTTGCAGGCTCCAACATCCCTCCAAGAAGACCGCAGGGGGTCTCGAAACTACAGAAGTATCCTACCATAGTGGCCTTGATTTGGCTTTTTGCACGAGAATCTGCAGGATTTCGCCTTAATAATCAACGCCCATCGACCCGTGGGCAGATTTGGTCTGGCCACAAACATCAAGGTAAGCCAAAACATGCCGGTGGAAAATCCCCTTCTCTTTGCTGCGAGAAATACACCGGCCTGTATCTTGACTCAAAGTCAAATTTGCCTGCCTGCCACACGCCCTCAGATCAGAACAGCGTCCCCTTGAAACACACCATCGGACGCATGGCATCGTAGTCCCAGCTGTGGTGGGCGTCCCCACGGCAGAAGCGCACATGCTCGCACGCACGGCATTCGGCGCAGGAATCGGAGAGATCGCGCCTGAACAGCTCGAAGCGATTCTCCCAAACGTCGCGCAGGCGCTCGTGGCGGATGTTTCCCTGGACGGTCTCGGGGCGGCGCTCGATATCGAGGCACGCTCCGATGTCGCCGTTGGCCATGATGCTCGCGGTATACACGCCTGCATTGCAGAGCCAGTACCACTCGCGCACCTCGGCCTCGTATTCCAAGCCCAGATAGTGGCTGCAGCCGTACTCGAGGGGATAGCCCGCCCGGCGCTTCTCGCGGATGAACTCGAGCAGGTGCACGTAGTCGCTTGGGGTGAGCATGAGCTCGGGCCGCGTGAGCGCGCGGCCGATGGGCTCGAGGTTGATCACGCGCCACGAGTCGATATCGATGCCGTCCATGATATCGAACAGTTCATCAAGCTGGCTGATGTTGCCGTGGTTCACCACGGTGGTCACCTGCACCGCTTGGAATGCTTCCACGTCGATGAGGTTCTGGATGCCTGCCATAGCGCGGTCGAAGCCACCCGCCAGGCCGCGCAGCTCGTCGTGCGTCTCGCGCAGGCCGTCGATGGAAACCGAGATGGTATCCATGCCCACCTCGGCAAGGCGCTCGGCGATCTCGGGCGTGATGAGCGTGGCGTTGCTCGTCATCCCCCAACGGAAGCCCCGTGCGTGCGCATAGCCCATGATGTCGAAGAAATCGCGGTTGAGCAGCGGCTCGCCACCCGTGATGCAGAGCTGCATGCGGGAGGTGCCGAAATCGGCCTCGACCTCGTCGATGATGCGGAACCAGTCCTCGCGGGAAAGCTCATCGCCACGTGACGCCGTACAGGAACTCCCGCAGTGGAAGCAGTGCTCATTGCACTGCAGCGTCAGCTCGAAGAAGAGCTTTCTCAGCTCGGGGGCACGATAGAGGGCGCGTGTATAGTCGGCAAGCTTGTCGAGGTGTGCCGTCTTGATATCTGCGAGGCGCATCAGTCACCTGGAGGGGGACCGTAGACGTCCACCAGCTCGTTGCGGGAAGGATCGTAGCCGAAGCCTTTCCTCCCCCATTCGGAAGGATCGACAAAAGGCGGGCCGTATAACATGGCGGCGCTATTGCTGCCCGGATCGTAGGCATCGTCTTCCTGCTCCCATTCGGAGGGTTCGACAGGAGGCGGACCGTACACATCGACGTTCTGGTTGCCGGAGGGATCGGGGTCGGCTGAGCACCCTTTCACGTCGCAGCTGGGCAAGAACGTGCCTGCTCCGAGCGCCGCGAGGATACCGGCGGCTGTGAAATCTCTGCGTGTGAGCCTCTTCATGCGAGCACCTCCCGCTCGATGCCTCCTTGCCATGATTGTAGTGCATGGCATCGGACGGGAAATGCTACTTTCGGCGGAACATGTTCCAGAACCTGATCGAGAGGCCGGCGCGGTGGGTGGTGCCGTCGCGTATGCCGCACAGCTTGGAGTAGTGGCAAAAAACGGTGATCAGCTGGAACACGAGGGCTATGCAGACGAATTCGGCATCGCCGAGGAACAGCATCGCCCCGACGTAGAAGGCCATCGCCACCACAGCGGCAACGCTCAGATACCCCGAGAAGATGATGGCCAGCACGCCGACGATACCGGCAAGCAGTCCCCAGAGCGGTGCCATGAGGATGATGCTAGAGGCGATGGTCGCAACCCCCTTGCCGCCGCGGAAGCGGTGCCAGAAGGGGAAGATGTGCCCGAGCGTGCTTCCGAGGCCCGCCCACGCCGTCGCATAGCCCTCGAGCTGCGGATAGATCGCATGGGAGATGATAACAGCCGCGACCGTCTTGAGGATGTCCCCGAGAAGACAGATGATAGCCGCCTTCTTACCAAGCTCACGGCCCACGTTTGCCATACCTGGATTGCCGTCGCCAAGCATGAAGATCGAGGTCTTCGCTACGGTACGAGCTATGACCTCGGCTGTGAGGAACGAGCCGAAGACATAGCCGATCATCATGCAGGAAACGCGTTCCATCGTAACCCTCCCCCGCCGGAGCATGCCCTCTGCCGATGAGAACCACCGAACACGCTAAGCTGCAGAGCTTGAAGAGCGGCGCACCCGCCATGTCGGCCTTGGAGATCCGCACCCTTCTCCCTGTTACGAGGCAGTACTCGCATCAATGCTATTCCATGCACGCATCGATCGATGCGCTCATCTCAGGCCGAAGCGCCCGACGTCCGATGAATGGCCCCTATACGGAAACAGGCCAGCCGACAAAAGGCTGACCTGCTGAGATTCTGGCTCCCCCGGCTGGATTTGAACCAGCGACACACGGATTAACAGTCCGCCGCGCTACCGCTGCGCCACGGGGGAATCTTCGGTGCGGTTAAAGAGTATAAGTCTTATGAACACCGGTTGCAAATGCAATTTTTCAGTCTTCCATGTAGTCCTTCAGCTTGCTCGAACGGCTGGGATGGCGGAGTTTCGCGAGCGTCTTGCTCTCGATCTGGCGGATGCGCTCGCGCGTGACACCGAACTCGCGGCCGACTTCCTCGAGCGTGCGCGGATGGCCATCCTCGAGGCCGAAGCGGAACTTGATGACCTTGCGCTCGCGATCCGCAAGGCTGTCGAGCACCTGATCGAGCTGCTCGCGCAGCATCGAATCCGAGGCGGCATCGGGGGGCGCCACGGCAGACGAGTCCTCGATGAAGTCGCCCAGCTGGGAATCCTCCTCCTCGCCGATGGGCGTCTCGAGCGAGACGGGCTCTTGGCTGATCTTCTGGATCTCGCGCACGCGGTCGGGGCTCATGCCCATCTCCTCGCCGATTTCCTCCGGAGTCGGGTCGCGGCCCAGATCCTGCAGGAGCTGGCGCTGGATACGGATGAGCTTGTTGATGGTCTCGACCATATGGACGGGGATGCGGATGGTGCGCGCCTGATCGGCGATGGCGCGCGTGATGGCCTGGCGGATCCACCACGTGGCGTACGTGGAGAACTTGAAGCCCTTGGTATAGTCGAACTTCTCGACGGCTCGGATAAGGCCGAGGTTGCCCTCTTGGATAAGGTCGAGGAACAGCATGCCGCGTCCCACATAGCGCTTTGCGATGGAGACGACGAGACGCAGATTTGCACTGATGAGGGCCTGCTTGGCCTCGAGGCCGACCTGCTCGATGCGCATGAGACGCCGCATCTCCGCGCGCGTGAGCTCGATCTCGCCCATCTCGGCTGCCTCGAGCTTCTCAGCAGCCTCGGTACCGGCCTCGATCTTCATGGCAAGATGGACTTCCTCCTGAGCGGTCAGAAGATCGACCTTTCCGATCTCCTTGAGGTACATGCGCACAGGATCGCCGGTCAGCATGACGGTGGAGGTATCCTGCCGGCGGGCACGGGCGCGGCTCGAACGCTTGGGCTTGGACGTCTTGGCCTTGGGAACCGAGCGCAGCGCCTCCTTGACGGCCTTCGCCTCGTTCACAGCGTCGTATTCGTCATCATCCTCTTCGCCGTCGTACTCGTCATCATCGGCTATGAAGCCGCTGTCCTCGTCGAGATCATCTTCGAAATCATCATCATCGATGAAGGCGTGCGAAGCCGTGGCGGGAAGGTTCGCCTCGCCCGCCGCGGTGATATCGATACCGTGGGCCCTGATGGAATCGTAGAGGTCGGATAGCTCATCGCCATCGACATCGATATCCCTGATAGCTATCTGGATATCATCTTCCGTGAGTACGCCCGCCTTAGACGATGCCGCTACGAGGCTTTCGACCACACCGTTCAGCTCGGATGACAGTTTGACGTCGCTCTTTGCCTTTTTCGCAGACACTAGACATCCCTCTCTCACTCGTGAAACCTTATTATTTTACCCAAAATCATCGGATTGACGCACGCGAAATGAGCTCCGAAAGCTCATTGATGCGTTTCTGCAGGCGTGTAGCCTCCTCGAAGAGCGCTTTGAGCTCCGCATCGTCTAACGTGGAACCGCCATGGAGCTTGCCGCGCACATCTTTGAGCTTGCGCTTGTCGGATGAGAGCTCGAGCGAATCGAGCAGCGAGTCGGCACGCTGCACGGCCTCGGCAGAAGATGCGACGACCTCCCCCGCCGAGAGGATCTGCGCTGCCTGCGGCTCAACCGAGAGCGCTGCGGCAACCACATCCTTGGGATCGGTCTTCTCGGGCGTGGAGAGCATCGCCCACAGCATCGCCTCGTGGCGGGCATCTGCCCACGTGAAGGAGGCCATCCGGGGAGCGGAGACGCGCAGCTCGTCGGGATAGCGTGCGACAAGCGAGAGCAGCTCGCGCTCGAGCTTGAGCTGGCGGCGCTCGGAAACCGAGATGGAATCGAGGCGTGATGGCGAATTCACCGGAGGGGTGGGCTCCTCCTTGTTGCGTGCGGATGCAGAGGCGTCTCTCGGCACGGCCTTCTCGCGGATGGCGGCCTTGACCGCTGCGACCTCGATGCCGGGCAGGCGGTAGGCCACCTTGGTGGCGAGCTCGTCGATAAGAACCGAGCGCTTGAGCGGCGCGAGCACCTCGACAACGTCGTCGAGCGCCTTCACGCGGCGCCCGGGCGTGGAGAGATCGTACTTGTCGAGACGAGCCTCGATGACGAAGTCGATGAGGGGGCGTGCAGCATCGAGCTGGGCTTGAAGCTCAGCCGCGCTATGGCTGCCGAGGAACTCGGCCGGATCCTGCCCGTCGGGCAATACAACGCAACGCAGGTTTGCCTCGGTCTTGTCGATGAATTGGACGGTGCGCTCGGCGGCACGCTGGCCCGCAGCATCGCCATCGAAAAGGCAGATGATCTCGCGCACGCGGTAGCGCGAGAGCATACGGATGTGGTCGAGCGTGAGTGCGGTTCCGAGCGCCGCGACGGCATTCGCGAAGCCCGCCTCGTGCAATGAGATGACGTCGGTGTAGCCCTCGCACAGGATGACCGTGCCCGTAGCCGTGATCTGGTCCTTAGCGCGATCGAGCGCGTAGAGGTTCTTCGACTTGTGGAACACGGGCGTCTCGCTCGAGTTGAGGTATTTCGGCTCGCCCTTGCCCAGCACACGGCCACCGAAGGCGATGGTCCTGCCCTGATCGTCGTGGATGGGAAACATCACGCGATCGAAGAAGCGGTCGGAGGTGCGTCCGGGACGATCCACGGCCAGATTGACAGCCCGGAGCTCGGTTGCCGAGAAGCCCTTTCCGCGCAGATATGCGACGAGCGCACCGCGGCCGGGTGCATAGCCGAGGCCCCAGCGCTTGCAGATCTCGGAACCGAAACCGCGCGAGGAGAGGTAGGACCGCGCAGACACGGCGCCCTGGCTCTTACCGCGCATGAGCTGGATATGATAGAAGCGCTCGGCCTCGCCAAGCGCCTCGATGAGACGATTGCGCTTGGGTCCCTGGGGCCCGCGCGCGGCATCCTCGGAGATCTCGATGCCCGCCTTATCCGCCAGAGCGCGCACCGCATCGGCGAACTCGAGGTTGTCGCGCTTGCGGATGTAGGAGATGGCGTCGCCGCCCTCCTGGCATGCGCCGAAGCAGTGCCAGAGGCCGGTGGAGGGAGTCACATGGAACGAGGGGGTCTTCTCGTTATGGAAGGGGCAGCAGCCCCAGAACTCCTGACCCCGTTGCTTGAGCACGACGGTTTCGGAGACGAGATCGACGATGTTGGTTGCTTGGCGGACGCGTTGGATATCGTCATCGCTGATCACGCGCCCACCCCCTGGTATCTAAGCAGATTTCATCTTGTTGTACCCACATTCGCGGATAGCTATCATCCGAATCGGGAATCGGCGCCATATAGACGACCGAGCAGCTTTGTGCTGCAAGCGTCAGCGCACAGGCACGCACATCGGCACGGCAGGCATCGGCATCGATGTCGATCACAGCCGGATAGGCGGCACCCTCTACTGCGATGAAGCATGCATACGCTCCCGTTTTCGGCATGCACGAGCGCGTATCGAAGGAGAGCGCCGCACTCCCCTGCCCCACTTGGGCATATGCGCGCATCATGTAGAGATGCCCGAGCAGCTCCCGCGCCTTCGTCAGGCATCCAGCCTTGATAAGCTCGCGGATATGCGTGGATGATACAGCTACGCCGTCCTTCTCGATGAGCGTATGGCCGAACGAGGGGAAGCCGTGGATTGCGCCGAGGCGGGCGATGTCGGCGGGAGATCCTGCGCCATCGGCCCCGAAGGTGAAGTCCTCGCCCACATGGATCGAGGCGGGGGCCACAATCGACCCCAGCACGTCGAGCACGAAGGCATCGTAGCTGTTACGCGAGAAATCCCAGGTGAAATCGAAAGCTATGATGAGATCGGGGTCGGCGAGGGAAAGCGCCATGATGCGGTCGTCGTCGCAGCTCAAGTGCTCGGGATTGCGCTTAGAGAGCACCTCGGAGGGATCGGGTACAAAGGTCGCGAGCGCAAGAGGCAGATGGCGTGCGGCCGCTTCCTCGCGCGCTGCATCGATAAGGGCGCGGTGCCCGATATGCAAGCCATCGAAGGCACCGATCACGCACGTGAAAGGCCTGTCGGCGCCGACATCGACACCCTCCCGGACATAGAGCGTGGCCCCTGGGACAACGGCTGCGGAAGGAAGCTCCGCATCGAGGAGCAGCGCCTTCTCCAGCTCGAGCGCGAGGTCATCTATCATAGCCTCACCCCTTCGATACCCTGGGGGAAGTTGCTCCGCGAGACAAGATGCGCGCCCCTGCGTTCCCAGATTCCCCAAAGCCGCGCGTCGTGCACGAGGCATATGGCATTCCCTTCGGCCAGGCTCTCGCATTCGTCGCCACGCAGGCGGATGGGCCTGCCGTGGAGAACGTCGGGGAGCTCGTCTGAAGAGAGCATCCTGTGCGGGTACGGTAGCACTTCGAGCGGATCGAGCGCATGGGCAAGCGCCAGCTCGAGGCCGCCCTCGTCGAGCTGCTCGAGATCCATGCAGTCCTCGATGCGAACCGTACCCGAAGCCGTGCGTGCGAGGCTGCAGAGATGTGCGGCGCTGCCGAGGCGCCTGCCCAGATCGCGGGCGAGCGAGCGGATATAGGTGCCCTTGGAAACATGGAACCTGCAGGACCAGACCACGATGCCATCGCAGGCCTCGATCGAGATAAGGGAAGCTTCGTGAATCGTGATGGAACGGGGCGCAAGCTCGACCTCCCCGCCCTTGCGTGCGAGCGCATAGGCACGCATGCCGTCTATCGAGACGGCAGAGAAGGCGGGGGGGACCTGCTCGCAGACGCCTTCGAGCGCTGCCACCGCCGCCCGGGCGAAAGCCTCGTCGAAGAGCTCGTCGCCAATGGGAGCCGTGCGGACGACGTCGCCTTCGGCATCGTCCGTGGCCGTCTCCGATCCGAAGGCGATGCGGGCGAGATAGCGTTTGTCGTCGAGCGTTATGGTGCCGAGCAGGCGCGTGGCCTGGCCGGCTCCAAGGAGAAGGACACCCGAGGCTGCGGGATCGAGCGTGCCGGCGTGGCCGACCTTGCTCTCGCCTAACGCACGGCGCGCACGCGCCACCGCACCATGGCTGGAAAGGCCCACGGGTTTATCCACTCCCAGAAGGAAGCTATGTCCGCACGAGATACGCTTCAATGCAGCCTTACGCCGTTTTCCCTGAATCTACGAGCACGCGGATCTTGGGCAGCACGGCGGAAAGGGCCTCGTCGATGTCACCGTCGAAGGTGAAGCCCGAAGCGGCCTTATGGCCGCCGCCTCCCATCTCACGTGCGATGGCAGAGATGTCCCAGTCGATCTTGGCGCGCAGGTTGCCACGCACCTGGGTGGGCGAGATCTGCTTTAGGAACAGGACGACCTCGGCACCGGCGACACGGCGTACCACATCGACAAGACCATCGCATTCGTTCACATCCACGCCCGAGTCCTCGATGTCGGCGAGGGTCGCATAGCTGTACGCGATCTTGCCCTCGGCGAAGGTCGAGATGCGCCCCATGACCTTGGCCTCGAGGTGGAGGTACAGCAGCCTGTCGCTCTGGTAGACCGCGAGCGCCACATCGGAGGGCGAGGCACCGGCCTCGACGAGCTTTGCTGTTACGAAGAACGCCTCGGCGTCGGCATTCTGGTATTGAAAGCGCCCCGTATCGGTCACGATGGCGCAGAGGAGGCTCGTGGCCATCTCGGTATCCAGCTCGACACCGAGGTACTCGATGAACTCCTCCACGATGACGCCTGCGGCGGCAGCGTTCGAGCGCGCAACCCCTGCATCCCAGAACACGCTTGCAATGGGGTGATGATCGAAAACGGCCTTGCGGGGTGCGCGGAGGCAGATCTGCTCGGCGTCGGCCAAGCGGCTGGGTGCGGAAAGGTCGATGCAGATGAAGAGATCGGGCGTGCCCCCGTAGCCCGCCGCGTGCACGAAGCTCTCGGAACCCGGCAGGAAACGGTAGATGGCGGGAATCTCGGCGCTGTCCGCGAGAAGGTTCACGACGACCTTGTCGGGCCAGCGTTTCATGATGGCCCTCGAGAGGCCGAGCGCGCTTCCCAGCGCATCGCCATCGGGAGCGGTATGGGCGCAGAGCGCGATCTCATGCGCATGCTCGATCAGCAACGCTATCTCCGCAAAGTCGCGATCCTGCTCATCGCGCTGCGAGATATCGAGGCTCATTGTCGCTTACCCCCATCCCCGTCCGCCTGTTCGAGGGGATATCCCTCCTCATCTTTGGGAATGTCCAAGGTGGGCGGCACGTTCTTGAGGACATGTGCGATGGTCTCGGCCTCATCGGCGGTCGTATCGATGAAGAAGGTCAGCTTAGGCGTCACGCGCCATCCCAACGAGCGGCCGAGAAGGGAGCGGATCCTTCCTTTGGCACGCTCGAGAGCGGCGCTCACGCGCTCGTAGCGCTCCTTCTCGCAGCTGATATAGGCACGGCACACGCTCTTGTCGGTGGACACCTCGACGCTGGTGAGCGTGACGAGCTCGAGCTCGGGATCGGACAGCTCGAAAAGCAGGATGTAGCCCAGCTTCTCCTGCGCTATCTGGTTGATGCGGCGCGAATTCTGATTCTGCTTCATATCCAGAGCCCTTCTACTCGGTGCGGGCAACCTCGTCGATGCGGTAGCCCTCGATCGTGTCGCCAGGATGGATGTCCTGGAAATTCTCGAGACCGATACCGCACTCGAAGCCGGCACGGACGCTCTTAACATCATCCTTGAAACGTCTGAGCGAGGCAATCCTGCCATCGTAGACGACGATGCCGTCGCGTACGAGGCGGACGCGGTCATCGCGGCTGAGCTCTCCCTCCTCGATCATGCAGCCTGCTGCGATGCCGACCTTGGGCACCTTGAAGGTGTCGCGGACCTCGGCGATACCCGTGGAGACCTCGATCTCGGTGGGGCTCAGCATGCCCACGCGAGCAGCCTCGATATCCTCCATGGCCTTGTAGATGACGCTGTAGGTGCGGATCTCGACACCGTCGTGTTCGGCAGCGGCCTTGGCCTTGGTCTCGGGACGCACGCCGAAGCCGATGATGATGGCGT
>JAKPQM010000044.1 GCA_029546925.1 Actinomycetes bacterium | reverse complement strand
ATCAACCTGGCGGCCCGGAGCCCACCCGCGCCGCCCGCGTCCGCACGCCCAAAACCCAGTTGAAATCATGTCCCATATCCAATTGTCAAAGTGCTTGAAAACCTTCTAAAACCCTATTGACTTTTACATAGCTGGCTCCTTTGTCCTTCTTCGGCGCCTATGCCGAAGCTACTACGACCCTGCCTATCGTTTGATTGCCAGTGCCTCGACCTCACAGAGGACGCCTTTGGGAAGTTCATGCACGGCAATGCATGATCGAGCGGGAGGCTCCTCGATGAAATACTTCGAATAGACGTCATTGAAAGCTGAGAATTCGGACATGTCCGTGATGAAGCAGGTAGTCTTAACGACATCTCTGTAGGAAATCCCTGCCGCATCAAGAACCGCTCCAAGATTTTTGAGCGAGCGTTCTGCTTGGCTCGACATATCGCTTCCGGACACCTCGCCGGTAACAGGATCGCACGGAATCTGTCCCGAAACATACACGACGCTACCCGAGGCTTCGATCCCTTGGGAATATGGACCGATAGCCTGCGGAGCCTCGCTCGTTGATAATACTTTTTTCACGCCGCTCCTATCTTTTATAATTAAACTTTATTGCACTCTATTACATAAAAATAATACAGTCAATAGACTTTTCTTCAATCATTAGAATATTGTTTAGCTATATCTTACGTGCTCCCTGAACATGAGCCTGCGCAATCTTATTTCATCAAGAAGCATGTCATCACCCTTTTGTAATATCTTTTTTTGCAGAAGATCGGGGGTATTCGCTTAGAAAGCTTTTCGTTGTTTTGGAAAGCATGCGCATAAGGTTTAATTAAACTGAGTTGTAATAACATGGCAATCTGAGAATGATGAGCCTACAATTTAGTATTGATCGAGTCTGATACTATGTCGAATCATAGAAATATGAGAGGGGCGAAGATGGAAGAGGTCGGGCTCACGCTGACCGACAGACAGGTGCTCTCATCCTACGTCGAACTCATCCCGGGCTTGGCAGAGTATCTCGGCTCCAGCTATGAAATCGTCTTACATAGCCTCGATAGCTATGAGCATTCCGTCATAGCCATCGTCAACGGCGAACATACCGGTCGACGAGTTGGCGCGCCAATCACCGATAGAGCTCTGGAGATGCTCGAGCGCTTCAGTGCCACTGGATTATCTTCCGAAACATATTTCTCCACAAACCGGAACGGAGAGCCCTTGAAATCGACAACCATCGCTATCCGGGGCGAGGGGGATAGAATTATCGGGTTGCTCTGCATGAACTTTTATATGAACACTCCGCTTAACGACATACTCATAGGCATGATTCCCAATGCAAACGATATCATCGCCCCCCTCCAAAGTGACGAGACCTTTGCGAGCAGCACGGATGACATGATCGCGTCGACGCTTGAGAACGTGCGCGCTCAGGTATACCGTAACTCAGAGATCCCGTCATCGGCAAAGAACAAGGCTATCGTCCGCTTTCTGAGGGACAAAGGGATTTTTCGCATCAAGGACTCTGTCCCAAAAGTTGCGGAACTGCTCGGTATTTCGAAGAACACTGTATACTTTCATCTGCGGAACATCGAAGAATAGCTGTGGCAGGAAAAGCAGCTATTCCCTCTGCTGTCTACATGTTTGAACAGAGGCGCGTGACGTCGCCACCCTAGACGACGTGGTCCTTGTCCTCTATGCACAGGTACCCCGCATTGCAGCACACTGCCTCCATCCTCGATAGAGGCAAGGAGTTCTCAGGACACGCTAAGCTCACGAGAACGTTACGCAGTCCTTGGGAAACGCCGGGAAATGCACTCGATCTGCTTTAGGGGCTGATGGTCTTGCCCTTGGGGAGCGGGTGGGTGAGCTCGGCCGCGCGCACGCGGTAGGCTGCGCGGGCTTCCTTCTCGAAGGGGAGGATGTCCACAGAGCCGGTGATCTTCTCGCAGAACCAGCGCGCAAAATCGGGGTTGGTCGGCAGCAGCGGACCTAAGATCCACGTAGCTATGAGCCCGCCTCGGATAAGCCCCTCGAACGGGTTCTGCTCGGCGAGGCCCCAGCCGCGGTTGAGGGTGCAGAAGGGCCTGCAAGAGCCGTCGGCGCCTGCCTGCATCTGCGTGAACTGGATCTTGAAGCCGAGGATCTGCAGGGGGTCGCCGCCGTCGGAGGGATCGAAGCTGCCCACGGTCGAGCAGAGGTAGCGCTTGGGCATGTCGAGGCGCGTGGAGAAATCCAGGATGCCGAGGCCCTGCGCCTGCCCGCCAACCGGCGTTCCGAAGGAGCTGCCGAGCAGCTCGGCGGCGCTGTGCGTGAAGAGCATGGGAGTGCCCGCATCGGCAAGCTGGGCCAAGCGGGCGGCATGGGGAAGCAGCGCGGTGGCCGCAAGCTGCTGGTGCGCCTCGGTCATGCCGCCCATCACGATCGCGGACACATCCTGCGAGGCGAAGGCCGGCTCATCCCCGTAGGCCGTCTCGATGAAGGTCGCGCCGGGCAGGCAGGCGCGCAGGTAGAGCGCGTTGCCGTTATCGCCGGCCTGGTTGCCGAACTCGGGATAGAGCACCTCGATCACGCAGCCCGCGCCTTGATCGGCGGGGACGGCGGGGTTGGGGGCATACGCAGCAGCGGACTTGCTCGCTTTGAGATCGCCCTTCTCGATACGCTCGCGCACGAGGCTGCGCAGGCGGTTGGCTTGATCGCCGTTGAAGATGTCGTAGGCGATGAAGACGCCCTCTGCTCCCACAAGATCGAACTCGCGCGCCGCTGCGTCCGCATCTGCGACGAGGCTCACCCGTGCGGCATCCACGCCCGCGAGCATGAGGCGCAGCAGCAGGTCCTCGCCGCGCGCACCGACCACGACGACCTGCTCGACCAAGGGATCGGTCAGATACTCGAAGTCGGTCTGGTAGTACCAGCCCGTGTACTCCGAGGAGTAGGGGCTCGTGGCAAGGTAGTAATCGCTCATGATGAGGGCAACGGCCTTGCGGCCCGGCTCGCGGCAGATGGTCTGGATGGCCGTGGAGGTCGCCGTGCTGTTCTCGCCCTTCGCCGCCACGTTGACCAAGCGGACGTCCTTCGCCTCCTCGACGCTGTAGCGGAGCGCCGTGATGTTGACGCCCTTCTCGAGCGAGGCCGCGATGGCCTTGGCGCTGATGCCCAGACGGCGCGCCACCACCACGGCGGAGAGCAGGTTGTAGAGGTTGGTGATGGAGTAGGCCGCGATACGGTAGCCGTGCTCGGGGGCGCCGGGCTCGCGGTTCTCGCGGACCGTGAAAATGCCAGTCTCGGGGTCGACGCGGGTGACCTCGAAGTCCGGCTCGGGGTTGGTGAAGCCGCAGTGCGTGCAGCGGGCCTTGCCCAGATGACGCAGGTGGCAGTAGTCGTATGCAAGCGCAGAGCCGCATTCGGGGCAGGCAGTGAGATCGCAGACGATACCCTGGGGGCCGTCCGTATCGTCGGCCAGCCTCCCTATCGAGAAATACGTGCGCTTCCGAGCCTGCGGGGCGAGGCGGCACGAGATGAGGTCGTCGGCGTTTAAGATGAGCTCGGTGTCGGGCGAGATGCTCGACGACAGGACATCGAAGATGTAGTCGGGATTGGCGTTGCGCATGAACGAATCGCGGTAGAGGTTGCAGACGAGCAGCAGGTCGGGAGTCACGTGCGGCAAGATGAGCCTGCTCGAGAGCTCGTCGAGCTCCATGCAGGCGACCTGCTTGCGCTGCTTGCCCGAGAGCCGCGCGTTCTTGATGAGCGAGCTTTCGATGCCGTTGATCGTGTTGCTGCCCGCGCGGTTGGTGACCAAGTCGAAGCCGTTGTCCGCAAGAAGATCATCGAGCAGGTTCGTCGTGGTGGTCTTGCCATTGGTGCCCGTCACGAAGATGATGCGGCCGGGCTTGTCGATATGAGCGAGGAATGCGGGGTCGATCTTCTCGGCGATGACGCCGGGGAGCTGGCCTCCGGCGCGCTTGAGTGCAGTCAGTCCGGCGACTGCGGCCTTTCCCGCCCCGAGCGCGAGGCGGAAGCGCAGTCTCTCGAGAACAGTGGACACGCAGGCTCCTCTCCCTCTTGCTGCCATCCTGCGAAGCAGCCTACCCCGCTGCGATGGCGATCCCCGAGCTCGTGCCCAGACGATCGGCGCCCGCCTCGATCATGGCGCGGGCCTCCTCGGCGTTGTGGATGCCGCCTGCGGCCTTGACCTTGCATCTATCTCCTACGGTTGAGCGCATGAGGGCAACATCGTGCAGCGTGGCACCACCCTTGGAGAAGCCCGTGCTGGTCTTGACGAAGGCCGCACCTGCGGCAACGCTGTCCTCGCAGCCGCGCACGATCTGCTCGTCATCGAGCAGGCAGCACTCGAGGATGACCTTGACGGGGATGCCGGGCGCGGCATTCACCACGGCGGCGATATCGCGGGTCACATAGTCGTCGTCGCCCGCGATGAGGCGGCCGATGTTGATGACCATGTCGATCTCGGTGGTGCCGTCGGCCTTGGCCTGCGCCGCCTCGAAGGCCTTCGCCGCAGTGGTCATGGCTCCTAGGGGAAAGCCTATGCAGGTGGAGATGCCCACACCGGAGCCCTCGAGGCACGCGGCGGCAAACGTCGTCCAGCAGCCGTTGATGGCAACCGTGGCGAAGCCATGCTCACGCGCCTCATCGCAGAGTCGCTTGATGTCGGCCTCGGTGGCGTCGGGCTTGAGGTTGGTGTGGTCGATGAAGGCGTTGAGCTCCATGATCTTCTCCTTCGCGTGCCGGATGCGCTTCGTTGCTCTCATTCTGCCACAGCGGGGCGGGGTTCCCCGGAAACAGCTTTATTGAGTGATGACCTTATGCCCCGAGGCGGCTTCGAAATGGTATTTCACAATCCCCAGATCGACCTTGGAGAAGGGTCCTCCCGTCGAGGAAGCGCTGACCATCTGCCCATCCTGCAGCATGAACACGAAGTTCTGCTGGTTCAGGGCCGTGGGGGCCAGCATGGCCGCCTCCATGCCGGCGGCAAACCATGCGGGCATTTGGCGCGAGCCCAGCTCGTAGCACTTGGCCATATCTTTGGATCGGTGCGGCTTGCCTTGGTTCTCGCCATAGCCGATGGCGATGAGGCACACGAGCTTCTCGCCCTCATCCAGCTGATAGCGCGCTTTGCGGTGGTTGAACGTGCCCCCGACCCAGCAGGTGTTGAGGCCCGCAGCCTGCGCCTCGAGCACGATGCGCTCGCCGTAGTAGCCCACAGTCTCCTCGAGCTCGCTCGATTTCCTTCCCACTAGGGCGAGGTAGTTGCTCACGCCGCGGAACCTTCCGTAATGGGCGAGCAGCCCCGTGAAAGCCCCGGGCTCGTCGCGTACCAGCTGGATGTGGAGACCGCTCTCCCTATTGGCTTCGGCGATGGCCGCCTCGAGGCGCTCGAGCGCTTCTCCCTCGATGGGTTTGTCTAGGAAACGGCGTACCGAATGGCGTTCCTCGATTGCTTTTTGTATATCCATCCTGTCTCCTATCGGTTGACAGATATAGACTACCACCTCGCAAAGGATTAGACTTCTCTGAGGTCAACGCTCATGAAAGGAACCATCCATGCGCAATGCACGCGACATCTACCTTTACTCGCGCGACACCTCGTACATCCCCCGCATCGCTGCCGTCCATGATCTCTGCGGATACGGCAAGTGCTCGCTCGGCGTTGCGATTCCCGTCCTCTCCGCCGCAGGCTGCGATGTGTGCCCCGTCCCCACCGGGCTCTTCTCGGCGCACACGCGCTACCCGGTCTTCCACATGCACGACACAACCGAGATGCTCGTGCCCTACCTAGACGCTTGGAACGAGGAGGGCGTCGAGGTCGATGCGGTCTATTCCGGCTTCCTCGGCGCAGCCGAGCAGGTCGACGCCATCATGCGCCTCTACCGGGAGCATCCGAAGACGCTGCGTATCGTCGATCCGGTGATGGGTGACGGCGGACAGCGCTACACCACCTATACCGAGGAGCTCTGCCAGGCCATGGCGGCGCTCGTCGACGGTGCGGACGTGCTCACCCCCAACCTCACCGAGGCGTCCATCCTCACCGGCATCCCCTACGAGGGGCAGGATGTCGACGAGGAGAAGGTCCACGCCTATGCCGACGCGCTCATCGGGATGGGCGCCAAGGTGGTCGTGCTCAAGGGCGTGGTGCACGACGACGGCCTTATCCGCAACTACCTCTGCGGTGCCGACGTGGACTTCGTCGAGATATCGGGCGAGCTGCTGCCCTACATGCTCCACGGCACGGGCGACCTCTATGCCAGCTCGCTCCTCGCGGCCATCATGTGCGGACGCTCGCTCTACGACGCGACGGCCTTTGCCGGCGATTTCGTGCGCGACGCCATGGTCATCACACGTGATCAGCCCGACTTCGAGATGCGCGGCGTGAGCTTCGAGACCCGTTTGGGTAGGGTCGCAGCGCTGCTGCACACGTGACAAGGGCGTGACAAGGGGACAGGTCATTTGTCACGCGGCCGCGTTTTGATGAGGTTGAGTGGAGTATGGTGGGCCGTCAGGGTTTCGAACCCTGGACCTTGGGATTAAAAGTCCCCTGCTCTGCCAACTGAGCTAACGGCCCGACCGAATATGTATTCTACCCTATTCTCCTGAGCGAAGACACGCCGTTTGCTTGCCGGAGCAGCCAGCGTTCATGGAGACCTTTCGTTATGCGGGATATGAGACGATGAGCATCATCTCTCCGGTAAAGGATAGCTCGGTGCAGCCTGCGGGTGCGATGAAGTGGTTTCCTTTGCGCAGGTCGCGCGGCGCATCTCCCGAGACGGACACCGTGCCCGCACCCGCGCAGACCGATACGCACGCGAAGGGCTTGTCGAGCGCAAGCGCAACCGAGGAGCCCGCAGTAGCACGCACGCGGTCCACGCCGAAGTACCGGCAGTCCATGAGATGCGTCACACCGTCGACCTCGGGAACGGTGATGGCACCGGTGGTGATGGTCTCGGCTTTGAAATCGATCACGTCGAGCGCCTGCGCTAGATGCAGCTCGCGAGAGGTGCCGTCGTCCTGCAGCCGCTCGAAGTCGTACACGCGGTAGGTCACGTCGGAGGATTGCTGAACCTCGAGAATAAGGGCTCCTCTCACGGCATGGACCGTGCCCGGAACGATGTTGAAGAAGTCCCCGGCATTGATGGTGATCTCGTTCAGGAGCTCGTCCCAGCGGCGCTTTTCCACCATGCCCTTAAACTCGTCGCGGTCCTTTGCATGCTGGCCGATCATGATGCGCGCGTCGTCATCTGCCTCGAGCACGTACCAGCACTCGCTCTTGCCGAGCGAGCCCCCTTCATGCTCCGTAGCGTAAGCGTCGTCGGGGTGCACCTGCACGGAAAGATAGTCGTCCACGTCGAGGATCTTGATGAGGAGCGGGAAACGGTCGCCCGAGGCACCGCCGAAGAGCTGGGGCTCCTCGGCCCACAGCTCGGAGAGCCTGCGTCCGTCGTATGCGCCGCCATCGATAACGCAATCTCCATGGGGATGGGCGGATATCGCCCAGCATTCGCCGACAGGACCGGCGGGAAGATCATAGCCGAACTCGGTATCGAGTCTGCGTCCACCCCAGATCTTGGGCACGAAGACAGGTTGGGGGAAGATCAGGTCGGAAGTACGCGCCACGGCCATGCTCCTTTCCGGTGATGCCGGTGCCTGCCCTACAGTTTGATGCCCTCGCTCAAGTAGGCTGCGATTTCCACAGGATCGTCGCATTCGGTGATGAACGAGGCGAAGTCATCGCGGCTCGCGAGCACGGCAACCCTGGAGAGGAGCCTCACGTGCGTCGTGCCCGCCTCACCGCCGGGCACGAAGAGCGCCACGGCTACGGTCACCGGCTCGCCGTCCATCGACTCCCACTCCACGGGAGTGGCGAACTTCACCAAGCATACCGCAGGATGATCGATCACATCGCTCTTCGCATGGGGAATCGCGAGGCCAGCCTCCATACCGGTCGTACCCATCTCCTCGCGGTCGAGAAAGGCTTTGAGGATGTCGTCGGAGCTCATGCCGATACCCAACTTGGCGGCGCGCTGCGCTAGAAACTCCAGGGCTTCACGCTTGGAGCCCACCTCGATACCGATAAATACCTGATTGGGCTTTACGAACTGCTCGATTGCGGTTGCCATTGCGCTGTATCTCCTTTGCACGATAACAGGTTCTTCTTTGCAGTTTCCATGTTAGGAGCGGAACAAACGCATTCTGATTTGAGCTCCGGACCGACGCGTGCCAAATTATCGCACATACCCCGGTCATCGCCCGGGGACAAGAGCACGCCGGCCCAAGGAGAATCTGTCAAAGGGGGCGGTCCTATTTGCGGGTTGTGAAGCCTCTCCATCTTTTTTGGTTGGGCTTACACCTCATCGGAGGGGAAGATAATCCCGGCCTCGCGGCGAATGGTGTTCTGCACGCGGCTCACCAGCACGCTTTCCTCCAATTGGCGATAGCACTCGTCGAGATCTCCCGCATTCTGCTGCCTCTGGAACTCCAAGAACTCGCCTTGCCAATTCACGGGCAGGGCCTTGTCGTAGATCGTTTCCGTACCGTCGTTGAGGCGCAGGGTCACAGCACCGCAGACGTTGGGAGGCGTATCCATCTTGATATAGCCCTCAGTCCCCTCGATGAGAGCCCCGCTGGGGGCACCTGCGGCATGGCCGAAGCTGCCGCAATCCTTGGCGCAGATGGCCAAGGCCACATGGCCGTCGTAGGAGAGAACGGCCACACCGCTCGTATCGATACCACGCTCGATGTTGGCGACATAGTTCGCCTTCACGGGTTCGCCGAACAGGCCCAGCGTGAAACTCAGCGTGTAGATGCCGAGGTCCATGATAGCGCCGCCCGCTTTGGCGGGATCGAATGCGGGCAGAACCTCACCGGCGCGGAAGGCATCGTAGCGGGAGCTGTACTGACTGTAGTTGACCACAGCTATCTTCACGGTGCCGATGCGCGGCAGCAGCTCGTCGCGAATGAGGGTGAAGTTGGGCTGGCGTGTGGTAACGATGGCCTCCCAGAGGAAGCGCTTGTGCTCGCGGGCAATGTCGGCGATCTTCGCCGCCTCTCTCTCGTTCGACGCGAGTGGCTTCTCGCACACAACATCCTTGCCGGCCAAGATGGCGTCCTCGCTCACTTGATAGTGCAGGAAGTTAGGTACGGCAACGTAGACCGTATCGACCTCGGAATCCGCAAGAAGGTCGTGGTAATCGGTATAGCGCCCTGCGGCACCGAGCTTGTCAGCCAGCTCGTTCACCTGGTCGGGAGTGGTGGGCGTACCGGCAACGGCAACAACGCTCACGCCCCAATCAGCCAGATGCGGCCCCACAAGGTGGGCGATCATTCCGGTTCCGACGATTCCAAGCTTCATAGGAACGTCTCCTCTCGAATCTTCTTCAACAACTGCGGCGGTCTACAACAGGGCAACGAGAAAATGTGGCACGGTCTTGTCCAACACCTTTTCAAGTGCGCGAACAACGACCTCGTGATCGAGCCCGTTGTGCAGGCCGCTCACGCCGATGATCGCTACCACCTCGTCGCCCACGCGCACGGGAAACGCTCCGCAGCCGGCGATTCTGGCGGGTGCATCGGCGAACACTTCGTCGAGTGCCATCTCGCCCATGAGAGCCAAGGCCTGCCGCCATGGGCTCGCATGGCCAACCGCGAGCGATTCGGCGCACTTACCGGCGGCAATGCCCAAGTTGCGGGCACCCTTATCGTCGGGAAGCCACTGGAACACGCACGCGCCGTCTGCCGCGCGTACGATGATGACCACATAGGTCTCGTCAAACTCTGAGGCAAGGCTCACGAGGATGCAACCGAGCTCGAGCGCCTCGGCGGAACCGAATCCACTCTCGTAGCGCAGCACGCGCTCCTGCTCCAAAAGCACATCTCGAGCCTGACGTGCTTCGTCCTGCGTCATGTCCGGCGTCTTCGCCACGTGGTCCTCCTCGCGATCTGCTGCACGTTTACTCGGAGCCCTTCTCGAACTCGAACTGATAACCCCACTGCTCGCGTGCACTGCCCATAACGGCAAGCACCGAGCGGGAGAGGTCCACGGAGCATAGCGTGCACTCCAGCCTGCCGGCGCGGATGTCGGAGTTCAGGGCTTTGACCTCGGCTTCGAGCTGAGACACGGGAAAGTCGTAGATCTCGGTCCGGCCGTCGGGGAAGATGACTGTGGCTTTGTGGGCGCGGATGAACTGCTCGATGCGCACGAAGGCATTCTCACAGGAGATGATGCCGATCTTCTCGGTCTTACCACGCAGACCGATGATCACGGAGGCGAGTTCGTCTTGCTCATTGCGCAGCAGGTAGGAACTCTTGAGATCGACACCGGTATCGCAGATGAAACCGTCGGATTTGACACTCGTGGGATAGCTGGTCATGAAGTAATTCGCGAAGCCGATGGCGTAGCAGCCGATATCGAAGATGGCACCACCGCCTAGTTTTGGCGAGAAGTAGCGGTTGCTGGCATCGTAGGGCTTGTCGGAACCGCAGGTCACGGTGATGAACTGGATTTTGCCATACTCCCCTGCCGCGATCTTCTTCTTCATGAAGGGCATGACGGGCTCGTACACGCTCGTGAGGCCCTCGGCCAAGATGACGTTATTCTTGCGAGCGTCCGCGACGCACTCGTCGAGTTGCGCCACGTTCATCGTGATGGTCTTCTCGCAAAGCACGTGTTTGCCGGCGTTGAGGCAGGCAAGGATGTTTGGCACGTGGGCGCTCGTGGGAGTGGCAATGTAGACGGCATCGATGTCGAAGTTGGCAGCAAGCTCGGCATCGGAGGCGTAAACGCGCGGGATACCCCAACGTTCTGCAAACGCCTCGGTTTTTGCGGGAGTGCGCCCCGCAACCGCCACGAGCTCGCAACCATCATCCGCAGGGAAGCTCCGCGCAAAGTGGTTTGCTATCTCCCCTGGTCCGATGATGCCCCACTTGATGATCTTGCTCTCAGCCATGGCTAGTCCTCCTTGATCCTCATGGTCACGATCTGATTCTTCTTGTAGACAGTGCCGGGAACAAGGTCCTCGTCACTGCTCTCTGCAAGGTTGGTGCGGCACGCGCTCCTGTCTGCGTGCACGATGACGGGAGTCTCTGAAAGCGCGGTCACGCGCAGTATCGCCCCTTGGCCCTCATCCTCGGCGAGCTTGTAGATGCTCATCTGCACGTCGCCCTCAACGGAGAGAGCGCTGAAGCTTCGCGGAACCTCCGGAGAGTAGCCGCCGAAGAGGAACTCGTCGGGACTGATGTCGCAAAGCACCTTCTGGTGCACGCGAATCGGCGTGGTGTACTCGGAAGCTAGGGTCACCGCCTCGGCAACGGTCTCGGGGAAGGCGATCGCAAAGGTGAACTCGAGGTCTTTCAGAAGTGCCGAGTCGGGGGTATCCCACTCCTTGCCGCTGGCGCGGCCGGGACGGTCGGGAAGATCGGAGCGGCCCATCTTGGTGAAGCTGCGGAAGAGCGTATAGGCGATCGTGTCGAGCTCCTCCCCCACCACTTGGTATTCCTTCACGGAGTCGGTGATCACCTGTGCAACGCGTCCGTCGCCCTCGAGATAGCAGTACGACTGCATGGGCTCGATGGTGCGCGGACGCTCATCCCACCCGAGATTCTTCCAGTTGTCCGCCGCAGCAAGGCGCGTGGGGCGGTCGATGAGGCCGAAGGTCTGATCGGCATGCGACCACGCGCTGGGGATATCGGCATGGACGAGGACGCGCAACCGATGCTCGACAGCGCTGTTGGCAACCTTGGCAGTGACGAGCAGGATCGGGCGGTCGGATGGGAGCGCGATGGCAAGCTCGACCTTCTCGACAGCGCTCTGGATGCCGGCGACGCGCTCATCGCGGTTGGCGGGGAGGAGCATCTCGGCGACGATGCGCAGGGTCTGGCCCGAAGCGCTGATTCCAGCCTTGCTGCCCTTGGTGCTCACGATGAGCGGGGCTTCGGGATCGCTCGACCAGTCGTAGCTGTCTCCAGCATCGATGTCGTCGATAAGCTCCAGCGCATCGTGATATACGTGGCCCGAATGCTTGTCGGTAATCTCGAGGGTACCGTCGGGGTTGGCAACGACGCGCAGGAAGGGGTTCTCGAGAATCCCGTCTGCGGCAGTCGCCGTACTGGCGCCCGCCCGCTTTGCCTCGACGATATGGAAAGTCTCATATCCCATGGAGGGCACGCGCAAGGTCGTCCGCACCTGACACTCGTATACCGTCATGCCTGCATAGGGTTTAGGCGTATTGGCAGCATCTCCCGACCACCAGATGGCCGCCTCGACATCCTTGGTCGCATCGCGATAGGAGATAACGTCAACCGGGTAGCGATTCCCCTTGGTATCCTCAAGCTCGAACGTTGTGCTGGGAGAAATGAGCGTGATCTCAACCTCTTGGTCGCGCTCATAGGGCAGGAAGTTGTACGCTTGGAACGCAAATGGATCGGCCTTGGCCCCCTCGGCGATCTGGCGGTAGATGATCTTCTCATATTCGCTCGCAGAGCTCATAGCCTCCTCGAATCTGTTGTAGATATCCCGATTCACCTGGTCTGAGTTGCAGCAGCCGATCGAGTCGTGCGCGGAGTTCTGCATGACCTGCTTCCAAGAGCGCTTGATAAGGTTGCGCTCCTCTCGCCCAGTGAGACTGCGATATATGGCCTGCAGGGGCTCCACGATGCGCACAAGCTCGTTCTCCACCTTGGAGTTGAGAGTTTTGATGTCGGCTCGTGATGAGAAGATCGACTTATGCACGCGCGTGGTCATGCCGGAGGTGAGCTCGCCGATATAAACGGGCAGGTTCTCGGTGGCGGCCATCCTCTCGAAGACCGTTTCGAGATCGCCAAACGATACGTTATCCAAGCCCATGGCTTCGACGACCTTATCTATGTCCTTACGTAGGGGGAATTGGTCGAAGCCGTTGAACAGGAACGCCTCCTTGGAGAGCGAGCGCGGTTCATAATCCGTCTCGATTCTCTTCACGAGATCAATATTTTCCTGCGCATTTGTAGAAGAGGGCTTACGGAAGCTCATGTAGTCGAGCAGGTGGTAGGCAAAGACCTTGGAGCCATCGTCGGACTCCCAGATGAAGTCGTCGGCAGGGATCACGTTGGCATCGATACCGCGCTTGAACATCATGTAGGGGATGTCGAAGCCCGCCAAGATCTGCGGGAGCTGCGCGGCTTGGCCGAAGCAATCGGGGGCATAGCCTATGCTGAGACAGTGGCCGAGATCGCTGGCGCGGCGTGTGCCGTATGATAGGTTGCGCACGATCGACTCGCCGTGCACCACCAGCTGATCGCATTGGGTGTACCAAGGTCCTGTGAGGAGGCGGTGGGTAGAGACGAGCCTCCTCAGCTGATCCTCGCGCTCGGGATGATCGGCTAGATAGTCATCGATGATGGAGGTCTGGGCGTCGAAAAGATATTGGGGGATACCGGGGTTACGGTCGAGCTCGTCCATCACATCGCTCAGGCAGCGGTCAAGATAGACCTGCGACTTCTGCTGCGTGAAGTACCACTCGCGGTCCCAGTGCACGTGGGGGACGACGGTAAAGTGCATCGCCATGTGTTTTCCTCCTTGGTGAGCGCCAATCAGACGGGATGCTTTATCGGAACCTTTTCAGCTACTACTCTACGGATATCCGCACAACCTTCGGATTCGGACTCTTGCGCTAAGAGGTGCCAGTTTTTCGTCAGACGTCATGACCTCGGGCGGTGACAGATACCTGCCTGAATACCGATGCTGTGCCACGACGTATAGGAGCATGGCAAGCGGCCTCGCTGTACCGCACGAGAAAGAACTCCCCCGCCGACCATAATCGGCGGGGAAGGCTGGAAAAGAGGGCGATCTTCACTGGTTGTGCTTGTCGTTAAGCGGCAGCCTCGACCTGCAAAGCCTCGGAGGCGCGCTTCTTCTTGAGCGACCTCATGCGGATGATGGTGAGAACGGCGACGACGAGCACGCCGATCATCTCGGCCGCAAGGTACTGCAGCGGGGTGTCGCAGAGCCAGCCGAAACCGAGGAACTCCTCGAAGTGCACGCCGAAAAGCTCAGCGCATACGGCGCCGATAGCGGTGCCGATCACGTTGATGGGAACCATGCCGGCGGGATCGAACAGGACTGCGGGCAGCGCGCCCTCGGTGACGCTGAAGACGCCCATGAACAGCGCGGGGATGCCGGCATCTTGGAGCTCCTCGGGAAGCGCCTCGCCCTTCATGATGAACTTATCGATGAGATAGGCAGCGCCGAGGCCGAGCGGGGCAACATGGGCTCCGATGAAGAGCGGGGCCATATTCACGCCGGTACCGAGCAGGGTCACGCAGATGGTGAAGGCCGCCTTGTTGATGGGGCCACCGCAGTCGAAGGCCATCATGCCTCCCACGAGGGCCGCGAAGGGAATGGCACCGAGCACGCCGGTAGACATGACGAGGTTGACGAGGGCGTTGGTGATGGCGGAGCCGATGGGGTTGATGACGTAGTACATCACGACCATCGTGAACAGGCCGCCGACGGCCGGGTAGATGGTGAGGTTCATTGCGGAGCGGATGGAGCGGGAAACCTGCCAGGCCTTGGTAAGCCACTTCATGAAGTAGCCGACTGCGAAACCGATGGCGAGAG
>JAKPQM010000041.1 GCA_029546925.1 Actinomycetes bacterium | reverse complement strand
TACAAGGAGATGGGCGAACCCGTCTCCAGCCTTCTCGCACGCGATGCCAACGAGCTTCTCGGCGTGAACTCGCGTCTCCAGCTCGCCCAGGCCACCTACGTCATACAGGACCGCATCAACGCCCGCCTCATGGACGAGGGTGTGACCATGCTCGATCCCGCGCTCGTGTGGGTCGGTCCCGAGGTCACCATCGGCCGCGACACCGAGATCCTGCCCTTGACCATGCTCTGGGGCGAGACCTCTATCGGCGAGAACTGCACGATCGGCCCCAACACCCGTCTCACCGATACCCGGGTGGGGAATGCCTGCACGGTTGACGAGACCGTCGCCCAGGAGGCCATCCTCGAGAACAACGTCTCATGCGGGCCGCGTGCATACCTGCGCCCCGGCACCCACCTGCTCGACAACTCCAAGGCCGGTACCCATGTGGAGATCAAGAACTCCACCATCGGCGAGGATTCCAAGGTCCCGCACCTCTCATATATCGGCGACACCACCATGGGCGCCGGCGTCAACATCGGCGCAGGATCGATCACCTGCAACTACGATGGTGTCAACAAGCACCGGACCATCATCGGCGACAACGTGTTCGTCGGTTCCGATACCATGATGGTCGCACCCGTGGAGCTCGGCGACAACGCGCTCATCGGCGCCTCCAGCTGCATCACCCAGGATGTCCCTGCGGGAGCGCTCGCACTCGAACGTTCCGAGCAGCGCATAATAGAGGGGTACGCGATAGAGAGATTCAAGCGGCTGAAAGCACGCAAGGAGGAGAGCAGGTAGATGTACGAAGATCTGAGGGAGCCGATGCCCATCACCACCGAGTTCAAACTCTACACGGGTTCGGGCAACCCTGCGCTGGCGCAAGACATCGCCAATATCCTCGGTGTCAAGCTCAACGATCTCAGGCTCGAGAAATTCGCCAACGGCGAGATCTACGCCCGTTTCGAGGAATCGGTGCGTGGCGACGACATCTTCGTCATCCAGTCGCTCTCCGGCCAGAACGTGAACGACCTCCTCATGGAGCTCCTCATCATCACCGATGCCGCCAGGCGTGCAAGCGTCCGCTCCGTTACCGCAGTCATCCCCCACTACTGCTACGCGCGCCAAGATCGCAAGGCCGCCCCGCGCGAGCCCATCACCGCCCGCCTCGTGGCGAATTTGCTCGAGGCGGCAGGCATCGACCGCGTGATCACCCTCGACCTGCATCAGAACCAGATCCAGGGCTTCTTCGACATCTCCGTCACGCATCTCACCGCTCTCTACCTCTTCGGCGAGTACTTCAAGAAGAAGAACTTCGACTGGAACAACACGGTCGTCGTCTCGCCCGACGTGGGCCGCGCCAAGGCAGCTAAGAAGCTCTCCGATTACCTGGGCTGCTCGCTCGCCATCGCCCACAAGGGCCGTCCCAAGCACAACATGGCCGAGGTTATGGCCGTCATCGGTGACATCAGGGGTAAGACCTGCATCATCAACGATGACATGATCGACACCGGCGGTACCCTCATCGGCTCGATCAACGAGCTCAAGAAGATGGGGGCGGGCGATATCTACGTCTGCGCAACCCACGGTATCTTCTCGCGCAATGCGGTCGAGCGCTTGGAGGAGGCTCCTATCGCCGAGTGCGTGGTAACCGATGCCATCCCCGTGCCCCAAGCCAACCAGCCCGGCAAGAAGGTCAAGACGATCTCCATCGCAAGCGAGTTCGCCGAGTGCATCTACAACGTCTTCACCAGCAATCCCGTCTCCCACATCTTCGGTGGGAACTCCAACATCTGATGGCGGCCGAGAAGGACATCCGCTTGATCGTCGGCCTCGGGAATCCCGGGGCCGACTGCGTTCACACGCGCCACAACGTGGGGTTTCTCGCCGTAGATGAGCTGGCGGAGGCGCTCGGCGCACGTGTGTGGACGCTCAAGCACGGCTGCATGATAGCCCGCACGACCTGCGCAGGTCGCGAGGTTCTTCTCGCCAAGCCGCAGAGCTTCATGAACGCGAGCGGCGGACCCGTCTCCAAGCTCATGCGCGCCGAGAGAATCGTGCCCGCCGAGCTTTTGGTCATCCACGACGAGGTCGACCTCGAGTCCGGCGTTGTGCGAACGCGCTTCGGCGGGGGCCTCAACGCCCATAACGGCCTGCGTTCCCTGAAGGACAAGCTGGGCACGCCCGATTTCTGGCGCGTCCGCACAGGAATCGGGCGCCCGCCGGGGAAGATGGATGTGGCAACCTACGTGCTGCGCCAGCTCAAGGGCGAGATGCTCGATGAGCTGCTCGATACGGCCTCGCGCGCTGCCCGGGCAGCACAAACCGCGATCGGCTAACGGGCAGGCGCGCCCTCCCGGGAGGGGCATGGCGCCAATCGCCCGTGCCCACGCCCTAGGTGCCGAAATCTGCCGCCAGAGCGCTCCTGTCCACAGAATTTCGTGGACAGAGCCCCTCCCATGCCACCTTCCTTGTGGACGGAGCCCCTCCCATGCCAGGGCCCTTCTCGGCGAAGGCGTGCCGCCCCGCGCTGTATGCGCTTTGGCCGAATTCTAAGGGCAACCCCGCGATCATCGAACAGATAGGATGCTGTTAGGATGATAATGATGGTTCAGTAGTAAGCCTGTGCTCTGCACGGGTCGAGGAGAAAAACGGTATTTCGGGAGAGGAGTTCGTTTAATGTACAAAATCCTCGAAAAGACGCAGTTCTCGGAGAAGGTGTTCAAGTTCCGCATCGAAGCACCGGAGATGGCCAAGCATGCCCATGCAGGCCAATTCCTGATGGTTCGCGCCAACGAGTACGGCGAGCGCGTGCCGTTCACGTTCGCGGACTGGAACCCCGAGGAGGGCTGGGTCGAATTCATCTTCATGGTGATCGGCAAGACCACCACCCTGCTGTCAACCCTCGAAGCCGGCGACTGCATCCAGGACCTCACGGGCCCGCTGGGACAGCCCACCGAGATGGGCGAGGGCTCGTGGATCGTCATCGGCGGCGGCGTGGGCCTCGCAATCGCCTTCCCCGTCGCACGTCAGCTCGTCGCCACGGGCCACGAGGTGCACGCCATCATGGGTGCCCGCACCAAGGACCTGCTTTTGCTCGAGGAGCAGTTCCGCACCATCCTCGACGACGATCACATCCATATCACCACCGATGACGGCTCCTATGGGGAGCAGGGCGTGGTCACCGCACCGGAGGAGCGCATCCTCCAGGCTGGGAAAGCCGACCATATCTTCTGCGTCGGTCCCGTGCCCATGATGAAGTTCGCCACGCTCACCGCCCAGAAGTACGACATCCCCATCATCGCCAGCCTCAACCCCATCATGGTCGATGGTACGGGCATGTGCGGCTGCTGCCGCGTCGAGATCGACGGCGAGACCAAGTTTGCGTGCGTCGACGGCCCCGATTTCGACGCCACCAAAGTTGACTGGAACGACCTGCGCGCACGCCAGGCCGCATATCTAACCGAAGAGGGCCAGTCCCTCAAGGCCTATGAGGAGGCGAACTGCGCATGCCAGAGGTAAACGGCCGTTGGATAGCCGACATGAAGCTGCCCCGCACCCCGGATAACGAGGAGCCGGCAGCAGAGCGAGCCGCTGATTTCCGCCCCGTCGACAAGGGCTTCACCGAAGAGATGGCGGTGGCCGAGGCCTCCCGCTGCATGCGCTGCAAGAAACCCCTGTGCGTCGATGGCTGCCCCGTCAACATCAACATCCCCGCATTCATCACCCAGATCTACAACCGCGAGTTCGGCGACGCTCTGGACACCATCCGCGAGAGCTCGATGCTGCCCGCCATCTGCGGTCGCGTCTGCCCGCAGGAGAACCAGTGCGAGGGCCGCTGCATCCGCGGCCGCAAAGGCGATCCGGTCGCCATCGGCCAGCTCGAGCGCTTCCTAGGCGACCAGCCCGAGCTCGCATCCAAGCCCCATATGATGCCCGCCAATGGCAAGAAGGTCGCCGTCATCGGCTCCGGTCCCTCCGGCATCGCCTGCGCCGGCGAGCTTGCCCGCAACGGATTCGACGTCACCGTCTTCGAGGCCTTCTTCACCGGCGGCGGCGTGCTCGTCTACGGCATCCCCGAGTTCCGCCTGCCCAAAGCGGTCGTCAAGCGCGAGATCGACGGGCTCATGGAGCTGGGCGTCAAGTTCGAGTACAACTCGGTCATGGGCCGTCTGGCCGATGCCGAGGAGCTGCTGGGCGAGAAGGGCTTCGACGCCGTCTACGTTGCCACGGGCGCGGGCCTTCCCAAGTTCCTCAACATCCCGGGCGAGAACCTGCCCAACGTCTTCTTCGCCAACGAGTACCTCACCCGTGTGAACCTCATGAAGGCGAACAACTTCCCCGCATACGACACCCCCACCAAGCACGGCAAGAACGTCGTCGTGTTCGGCGGCGGCAACGTGGCCATGGACGCCGTCCGCACCGCCAAGCGCCTCGGTGCCGACCGCGCCATCATCGCCTACCGCCGCACCGAGGACGAGATGCCCGCCCGTAAAGCCGAGCTGCACCACGCCAAGGCGGAGGGCGTCGAGGTCCTTCCGCTCGTCGCTCCCCTGGAGTTCCTCAAGGGCGAGGACGGCAACGTATGCGCCGTCCGCGTGCAGCACTGCGAGCTGGGCGAGCCGGACGCCTCCGGCCGTCGCCGCCCGATACCCATCGAGGGTGCCATCGAGGATATCCCCTGCGATGTCGCCATCTCGGCTATCGGCACGAACGCCAACCCGTTCGCCGAGCTCATCGGCGGCTGCGAGCTCAACAAGTGGGGCTACATCGAGGCCGACGAGGATGGCCGCACGTCCAATCCCAGGATCTGGGCCGGAGGAGACATCGTCACCGGTGCCGCAACCGTCATCCTGGCCATGGGTGCCGGAAAGAAGGCCGCAGCCTCCATCACCAAGGCTCTCACCAAGAATTAACCCCGCTACTTCTACCAAGAAAGGTGGAGAGACATGCAAGTTGATGCTAGGGACCTGTTCAGCCCGAAGCCCGCAGTCATGGCTCTTACAGCCCTGACCCAGCTCAAGAAGCACGAGACGCTCGCGGTGCTGGTCAACGACGGCAAGGCGGTGAGCGAGCTCATGCACCTCGCCGAGGAGCACAACTGCGGCTTCTCACTCGAGAACGAGGGCGATTACTCCGTCGTCACCCTCGCCCCCACGGCCAAGGTTACGGTATCGAACCCGCTCGAGGAGGCTCTGCACCTCATGGGCATCGAGCCCCTCGCACCCCCGATCTTCCTCGTCGGCTCCGAGTACGTCGGCGCAGGCGACAAGAGGCTCGGCAGCATCATCGCCAATGAGGTCATCTTCAACATCGGCCTCCAGGAGAACCTGCCCAGCGCGGTCATCTTCTACAACAGCGGTGCCAAGCTCACCCGCGCAGACAGCCCTGTTCTCGACGCGCTCAAGGATCTTGTCGAGCTCGGCGTGGAGGTGCTCACCGATTCGGTCAGCATCGAGGTCTATGGCGCCGACGATGGCACGGTCGCCGTGGGCGAGATCGTCGACCCGTATATCATCGTGGCCCTGCTTTCGACCCAGCACGGCGTCATCACGATGTAATCCTGCCCCACCGATCCGCAGACAGGCAGCCCGTCGGAAATCATCTCCCCGATGGGCTGCCTTCTTCTCTCGCGCAGCCACCCCCCCGAAATGGTATCTTGCCGATGTGATCGGATAATCGCTATCGCGCCCTTGCGCAAATGCCACTTTGATACAATTGAGGGACTATACCGAGATGTGTTGGGGAACGCTGATTCGGGTAGCCGCTTCACATCAAGGCCGCACGGACGTTGTACTGGAGAGGAGCAGGTACATGGCACGGCTAAGCACTGCATCCGTCGCGCGCATCGAGGAAATCTGCGATGCGTATCAGGGGGAACGGACCCCGCTCGTCATGATCTTGAGCGATATCCAACGCGAGTTCGGTTATGTGCCGCTCGAGGTGCAAGAGGTCGTCTCGCGCAAGACCGGGCTCTCCGTCGCGGAAATCTACGGGGTGGTCACCTTCTATTCGTTCTTCTCCCTCACGCCCAAGGGCAAGCATGTCATCGGCTGCTGCTTGGGCACGGCGTGCTACGTCAAAGGGGCTCAGAGGATCATCGACCGCTTCTGCAACGACCTCGGCATCGAACCTGGCGGGACTACCGAGGACGGCATGTTCACCATCGATGCCCTGCGCTGCATCGGCGCCTGCGCGGCAGCCCCCGCCGTCACCATCGACGGCAAGGTGTACGCCCGCGTCGATATCGGCGAGGTTCCCGGCATCATCTCCGAGTACCGCCAGATGGAAGGAGGTGTCGAATGATGTACAGCACCGCTGAGGAGCTGCAGCGCGATGTCCAGAGATTCACGGATGAGCTGCACGGTAAGTTCGACGGATCCGACGGCAAGACCTACCTCGTGTTCTGCGGCGGCACCGGCTGCATGGCCGGCGGCACGCCCGACCTTATCGCCGAGGCGAAGAAGCTCATCGCAGACGAGGGCCTCGAAGAGAGCGTCGTAACCCGCCAAGTCGGGTGCTTCGGCCTCTGCTCGCAAGGTCCGTTCGTGCGCGTCTATCCCGGCGATATCCTCTACCGCCTCGTCAAGCTCGAGGATATGTACGATATCGTCCACAAGCACATCATCGGGGGCGAGATCGTCGAGCATCTGATCTATGAGGATCCCAAGACGGGCGAGAAGTTCGAGCATATGGCCGACATCCCGTTCTACAGGCGCCAGAAGCGCATCGCGCTGCACGGCTGCGGCGTCATCGATCCCACTAACATCGAGGAATCGCTCGCCATGGGCGGCTACCAGGGCCTCGCGAAAGCCCTCACCATGGATCGTCAGGAAGTCATCGACATGATCATCGCCTCGGGCCTGCGCGGCCGCGGCGGCGGCGGCTTCCCCACAGGCCGCAAGTGGCAGTTCGCCTACAACCAGGACAGCGCCGAGAAGTACGTGGTCTGCAACGGCGACGAGGGCGACCCCGGCGCGTTCATGGACCGCTCGCTGCTCGAGGACAACCCGCTCTCCGTGCTCGAGGGCATGGCTATCGCAGGCTACGCCATCGGCGCCACGCAAGGCTACTTCTACATCCGCGCCGAATACCCCATCGCGGTCCAGCGTGTCACCGCCATGATCAAGCAGGCCGAGGAGCGGGGCCTTCTGGGCGACAACATCCTGGGCACGGGCTTCTCGTTCCACGCCCATGTCCGCCTCGGCGCAGGCGCCTTCGTCTGCGGCGAGGAGACCGCGCTCCTGAACTCCATCATGGGCCTGCGCGGCATGCCGCGCCCGCGCCCGCCGTTCCCGGCCGTCTCCGGCCTCTGGGACAAGCCCACGGTCGTCAACAACGTCGAGACCCTCTCCTGCGCGGCCTACATCATGCGCGAGGGCGTCGAGGCGTTCACGCAATACGGCACCGAGGACAGCAAGGGCACCAAGGTCTTCTGCCTGGGCGGCAAGGTCGTCAACGTGGGCCTCGTCGAGATGCCCATGGGCTACACCATGCGCGACCTCATCTTCGATATCGGCGGCGGCATTCAGAACGACAAGGAGTTCAAGGCGCTCCAAACCGGCGGCCCCTCCGGCGGCTGCCTCACGCCCGAATACCTCGATGAGCCCATCGACTTCGACAACATGGTCCGTCTCGGCTCCATGATGGGCTCCGGCGGCGCCATCGTCATGGACGAAGACAACTGCATGGTCGACGTCGCCAAGTTCTATATGGGCTTCATCTGCGATGAGAGCTGCGGCAAGTGCTCGCCATGCCGCATCGGCACCAAGCGCATGCTCGAGATCCTCGAGCGCATCACCTCCGGCAGGGGCACCATGAAGGACTTCGACGAGCTCGATACCATCGCCGAAGCCTGCAAGACCAACTCCCTCTGCGCACTCGGGCAAACCGCAGCCAATCCCATCCTCTCGACGATTGCGCACTTCAAGGACGAGTACATCACCCATATCGAGGAACACAGCTGTTCGGCCCGCGTCTGCAAGGATCTCATCGAGTACCACATCGATGCCGACAAGTGCCGCAAGTGCTCCGCATGTGCACGCGTCTGCCCGGTCTTCGCCATAGAGGGCGTGGCAGGCAAGACCCCATTCGTCATCGATCTGGAAAAGTGCATCAAGTGCGGCACCTGCGTGACCGCATGCCGCTTCGATGCAATCTACAAGGCATAAGGGAGGTCCTGACATGAGCTTGGTCAACATCAAGATCGAAGGCAGGCCCTATCAGGTCGAAGAAGGCCTCACCATCCTCGAGGCGGCACGCCAGTGCGGCTACGAGATCCCGTCGCTGTGCTCGTTCAACCACGGCGAGTGCAACCCGGGTTCCTGCCGCGTCTGCCTTGTCGAGGCAACCGGCGCGCGCGGCCTCGCGGCATCCTGCGTCTACCAAGTCGCCGAGGGCATGGAGGTCCTCATCAACTCGCCCAAGGCCGTCGCCGCCCGCCGCACAAGCGTGGAGCTGCTGCTCTCCAACCACAACGTCAACTGCCAGCAGTGCGGCAAGAGCGGCCAATGCGAGCTGCAGAACGTCGCGCGTATCGTCGGTGCGCGCGAGGGCATGTTCAAGGGCGAGAAGACCCCGACGACCTACGACGATGTCTCTCCGTCCATCGTGCGCGACACCAGCAAGTGCATCCTGTGCGGCCGCTGCGTCGAGCGCTGCAAGAACGCCCACGGCAACGGCGTCCTCGGCTTCCAGAATCGCGGTTTCGACGCCAAGGTCGGTCCCGCGATGGATATCTCGTTCGCCGATTCGCCGTGCATCCTGTGCGGCCAGTGCGTGACGGTCTGCCCCACGGGCGCGCTGCTCCCCAAATCCGAGATCGACAAGGTCGATTTCGCCCGTGCGCAGGGCAAGTACATGGTCGTCCAGACCGCGCCCGCCGTCCGCGCCGCCCTCGGCGAGGAATTCGGACTGCCCATCGGGACGCCCGTCACCGGCAAGATGGCTGCGGCACTGCGCCGTCTGGGCTTCAACCGCGTCTACGACGTCGATTTCGGCGCCGACCTCACCATCATGGAGGAAGCCAACGAGCTGCTCGACCGTGTTAAGAATAACGGCGTGCTGCCCATGATCACGTCCTGCTCGCCCGGCTGGGTCAGCTATGCCGAGACCTACTATGCCGACCTGCTCCCCCACATCTCCAGCTGCAAGAGCCCGCATCAGATGCAGGGTGCCATCATCAAGAGCTACTTTGCAGAGATCCACGGCCTCGATCCGAAGGATATCTTCGTGGTCTCCATCATGCCCTGCACGGCAAAGAAGTCCGAGAAGGACCGCCCGCAGATGGAAGTCGACGGCATCCGCGACGTCGACGCCGTCCTCACCGTCCGCGAGCTGGGCGATCTCATCAAGAGAAGCGGTATGCAGTTCAACCGCCTGCCCGAGGAGGGCTTCGACTACGACATCATGGGCACCGCCACGGGCGCCGGCGTCATCTTCGGTGTGACCGGCGGCGTCATGGAAGCCGCGCTCCGCACGGCTTACCGGGTGCTCGAGGGCAAGGAGCACGATGCGGTGGTCTTCAATGCCGTCCGCGGCTTCGACGGCATCCGCGAGGCCACCATCGCCATGGGCGTCCTAGACGTCAAGGTGGCGGTGGCCTCCGGCATGGCCAACGCCAAGGTCCTGCTCGACCAGATCCGCGAGGGCACGAGCCCGTACCACTTCATCGAGATCATGGGCTGCCCCGGCGGCTGCATCAACGGCGGCGGCATGCCCATCGTCCGCCACTGCTTCCTCCCCAACGAGGATGTGGACATCATCGATACCTACCGTGCCAAACGCGCGCGCGCCCTCTATACCGAGGACGAGCGCAACACGCTGCGCCAGTCGCACAACAATCCGCAGATCATAGAGCTCTACGACAAGTTCCTCGAGAAGCCCAACTCGCACAAGGCGCATGAGCTGCTGCATACCACCTATGCAGGCCGCGAGCCGTTCCGCGTGCAGGATCGCTAGCGCGTAGATTGCATCTATGCACGAGCTGCGTTCACGCCCCGGGTCCACGCCCGGGGCTTTTTCTCGGTCGATCGAGGGCACCGTAAAGGACCCATGGCACGAGAGGGCCCCTATCCACAAGAATGCTGGAACCAGAATGGCCGTGTCCACGAAAATGCGTGGACAGAGGCCCTGCGGTGGCAGATCTCAGGCCGCCGCGCGTGGACACAGGCATGCTGGTACCACGGCATCCAGCGTGGAGAGGAGCGCTCCCCCAGGCCTTAGCCGACCCACACCATGGGATTGATCGCACCCACAGGACAGGCTTCGATACAGGCCCCGCAGCTGATGCACTGCTCGACATCGATATGGGCCACATTGTTCTCCACCGTGATGCACCCTATCGGGCAGACCTTCTCGCACTTGTGGCAGCCGAGACAGGTGTTCGCACAGGCTTCCTTAGCCCTTTTGCCCACGAGCGTGCTGTGGCAGAGCACGAACGAGACGCGGTCGTGATGGCCCCTCTCTTGCAGGCTGATGAGATGGCGCGGGCAGATCGTGGTGCAGAGGCCGCAGCCGGTGCAGATCTCGGGATCGACCACGGCCACATCGTTCTCGTTCAAAGAGATGGCGCCGAAGGGGCATGCGGCAACGCAATCGCCGAAACCGATGCAGCCGTTGGTGCAGGAATCTGATATGTGGCCCATGGTGGAGAATACACGGCAGCTCGGAGCGCCTTCGTAGTTCGCACGATCCACCGTGACGAGCTTGCGGTCGGCGGCACCACGACAGGCTACGATGGCGCGCTTGATCACCGTCTCGCCCGCTTCGACGCCGAGGTAGGCGGCAAGCTCCCGGGCAACCTTGGCACCACCGGGGCCGCAGGCATTCACAGCAGCTCCATCGAGCATAGCCTTGGCATAGCCCTCGCAGCCGGGGTAACCGCAAGAACCGCAGTTGGCCCCGGGCAGGATGGCCACGACCTCGGGCAGGCGCTCGTCCTCCTCAACAGCGAACGCGCGCGAGGCGATGACCAGTATGATCGCACCGATCAGACCGATAGCGGCGACCAGGACAACGGTTAGGATGATCGGGTTCATCGCACTCCTCCCCTATGCCCCGAAGAGATGCTCGATGACGCCGGAGAAACCCATGAAGGCGATGGCCGTGATCGCAGCAGAGATGAGTGTGATGGGCATGCCGCGGAAGCACTCGGGCGGCTCCGCATCCTCCACGCGCTTACGCACGCCGGAGAAGATCACCATTGCAAGCAGGAAGCCCAGGCCGGCGCCGAGACCGGCGACAAGAGCTTGCGGATAGGTATAGCCCTCATCGATGGTCATGATGGCGGCGCCGAGCACCGCGCAGTTGGTGGTGATCAGCGGCAGGAACACGCCGAGCGACTCGTAGAGCGGCGGGATGAACCTCTTGATCACCATCTCGAGCAGCTGCACGAGCGTGGCGATGACCAGGATGAACGCGATGGTCTGCAGGTACTCGAGGCCCCACGCAACGAGCAGCTGCTGGATGGGCCATGTCACGGCAACGGCGATCACCATGACAAGCGTGACCGCGGCGCCCATGCCTGCTGCTGAATCGAATTTCTTCGAGACGCCGAGGAAGGGGCAGATGCCCAAAAAGCGCACGAGCACGAAATTGTTGACCAAGATCATGCTGAAGAGAATGGATGCGTACTGGGCCATCATGCATCACGCTCCCCACGTGCGGCCTCGATCTTCTCGGCAAGGGCATCGCGGGCACATGCGGGGTCGGCAGGATCATCCAAACCGCAGGCGAGCGCGCAGCCGTCGCAGGGGCTCTCCAGCGCGATCCCAGCAGGAAGGCCCGCCTTGCGTGCGCGGCGCTGCTCGAGCCACACCGAGGCGGCGATGAGGACGCCTAACACGGCGAAGCCGCCCGCAGGGGTGACCATGATCAGCATGGGCTCGATGAACGAGGGCATGATCTGCACGCCGGCCAAGGTGCCGGCGCCGAGAAGCTCGCGGATGGCGGACATGAGGACGAGCGAGATGGTGAATCCCGCGCCCATGCCCAGGCCATCGAGGACCGCGGCTCCGGGCGAGTTCTTGGATGCGAACATCTCGGCACGGCCGAGCACGATGCAGTTGACGACGATAAGCGGCAGATAGATGCCGAGCGCCTCGTCGAGTACGGGCAGGTAAGCCTTCACGAGCATCATGACAAGCGTCACGAAGCTCGCGATGATGGTGATGAATGCGGGGATACGCACCGAATTGGGGATGACCTTGCGCAGAAGCGATACCGCAAGACCCGAGCATACAAGCACGAAGGTTGTGGCGACGCCCATGCCCAGACCGTTGGTCACGGCCGTGGTGACTGCCAGCGTGGGGCACAGGCCCAGCATCTGCCTGAGCGAGGGGTTCTCGGTGAGCAAGCCCTTGGAGAAGATCTCCCCGGCAGACTGCTTGGCGGCGGCCTCGTCAGCCATTCTGCACCTCCTCGAACACCTCGACGGCGATGTTGAATGCGGAGAGCGCGGCCTTGGACGAGATGGTCGCGCCGCTGATGAGATCGACGCTCTCCGCAGCAAGCGGCTCTGCGGGCTTACCCGCATACTGGCCGATGTAGCCCTCTTCGGCAATGCGGGTGCCGAGACCGGGGGTCTCGCTGTTGGCCATGGCGATGATGCTCAAAACCCTGCCGTCCATATCGAAAGCAACGGCGATGGGCACCTGCCCTCCATAGCCTTTGGACTGCGCCACGACGACGATGGCCACGGGATTCCCGCCCGCATCGATGGCGCGCAGCGCTGCCGTGCAGCCGGCGACATCGACGTCGATATCCTCGAACGATGCGGCATCGGGCACGAGCGCGGTATAGGTATCCTGCGCCTTCTGCTCGGCCATGGCAGCTGCGATGGGGGCCGTGACCTCGTGGACGGCACCGAGGAGCACGCCCGCGACAGCGCATATCGCCACGAGCACCACGACGGGCATGAAGGAGATGCCCTGCGCGTGCTTGGCAGCTCCAACCTCATCACTCATGGGCGGCACCTCCTGTACGCTTCTCGGCACCGACCGGCGTATTGGGGGTAAGCTGGTCGATGTAGGGGACGAGCAGGTTCATGAAGAGGATCGAGAAGGCCACGCCCTCGTTGAGGTTTCCCCAGAAGCGGATGAGGCAGGTGATGAGGCCGCAGCCTAGGGCGAAGATGATCTTGCCTTTGAGCGTGGCGGGCGAGGTGGAGTAATCGGTTGCCATGAAGACGGCGCCCAGCATGAGACCGCCCGAGCAGACCTGCATGAGGGGATCGAACCCCGCAAGCGCGGACAGCGCGAAGACGATCCCCACATAGGTGACCGTGACATGCCAGGTGATGGTCTTGGTGACCAGCAAAAACGCGAAACCGATAAGGATCGCGAGAACGCTCGTCTCACCGAGGACGCCCATCTCGGAACCGAGGAACATATCGACAAGCGACAGGCCGGACGCGGTGGGCGCAAGCGCGGTGGCTGCGCTCACGGTATCGACGGGCGAGAAGCTCACGAGCGGGGCAGCGAAGTTGGTCATGGCAACCGGGAAGGCCACCGCCAGCGTGATGCGGCCGACGATGGCGGGGTTCGCGAAGTTCTTGCCGATGCCGCCGAACAGTTCCTTGGCAACGATGACCGCCACGAAATCGCCGATGATGAGCATGTACAGCGGGATCGTGGACGGCACATTGAAGGCGAGGAGCACCCCGGTGACTGCGGCAGAAAGGTCGCTCGCGGTGTTGGGCAGCTTGAAGAGCCTGCACCACAGGTACTCGAAGCCCACGCACGCGATAACCGAAACGGCCACCACGATGAGCGCATCGAGGCCGAAGAAGATGAGGGAGGCTATGAACGCCGGAGCCATTGCGATGAGAACGTTGCGCATGACCGACTGCGTGGTCTCGGGACTCACGATCTGCGGCGCAGGGTTGAGCGCTAAAGGACGCCCGGGAATGAACGCCATGGCTATCCCCTTCCCTTCGCTTTGCGCTGCTCGGCCTTGAGCAGACGGCTGGCCAGACCGACGGACTGGGTGAGCGGCTGCTTTGCCGGACACACATAGGTGCAGATGCCGCACCCCACGCAGAGGTCTGCCATAAGGCGATCGAGCTCAGCCACGTCGGCCTTGCGGTAGGCCTTCTGGATGTTGATCGGCGAGAGGCGCATGGGGCAGGAGCTGATGCACTTATCGCAGTGGATGCACGCCGTGGTCTCGTGGCGGCCGCACATGGCCTCCGAGAAGGCCAGGAGGCCGCTCTGCTGGCGCACGACGGGATAGTCCATGTCGATCTGGGTGACGCCCATCATGGGCCCGCCCGCGATGACCTTGGCAGGCTCGCAGGCAAGGCCGCAGAACTCGAGGATCTCGCCCGTGGGCGTTCCGATGAAGACCTCGAGGTTCATGGGATTCTCGATGGCATCGCCCATGACCGTGATGCGGCGCTTGGCAAGCGGCATGCCGGTCTTGAGGTACTTCGAGATCTCGGACATGGTGGTCACATTGAAGAGGATGGCACCCACGTCGGTAAGGTGCCCTCCGCGTTTGACGGCGCGGCCCATGGCATTTTTCAGGATGACGCGCGAGGCGCCCTGGGGATAGCGTGCCGGAAGCTCGAGCACGCCGATACGCGGGTCGTCCGCAGCCATCGTGCGCAAAAGCTCGATGGCTTTGGGCTTGTTGTTCTCGATGCAGATGAGCGCTCGGGGCACGCCGGAGAGATCGAGGCAGATCCTGATACCCGAAAGGATGTCGTCGGGATGCTCCATCATCTCACGGTAGTCGCTCGAGAGGTAGGGTTCGCACTCTGCTCCGTTCACGAGCCAGCAGTCGACGGCCGAAAGATCGGTGTCCATCTTGAGGCCGGTGGGATAGCCTGCGCCGCCGAGACCCACGATGCCGCTGTGTTTGACGGCTTCGACAAGGCTGGCGTAGTCCGTGATGACAGGAGGGGCAACGGTCTTCGCAATGGTTTGCTCCCCATCGGGCTCTATGACGATGGCAACGTCGGTGCGGCCGTTGGAGTAGTAGATGCTGCGGATCTCCTTCACGCTGCCGGAGACCGGCGAGAAGATATCGGCCGTGGTACGCGCCTCGGCATGTCCGACGAGCTGGCCTGCATCCACATGCTCCCTGCGCTTTACGAGCGGTGCGCATTGGGCTCCGACGTGCTGCTGCATGGGAAGGATGATCTGGGCCGGCAGCGGCATCATGACGGTATCGAGTTCCGCCGTGGCCTTGTTATGCGGGATGATCACCCCCATATGGTTGCGAGAGCGCGCGTACGCATGCGATGTGCCCTTGAGGCGCCCCATATCCCCCTCCAAAAGAT
>JAKPQM010000037.1 GCA_029546925.1 Actinomycetes bacterium | reverse complement strand
CCGAAGAGCTCGCTCTCCAGAAGCTCTGCCGAGAGGCTCGGGCATGAGATCTCGGCAAAGGGGCTGTTCGACCGGTTGCTCCAGGCGTGGATCGCCCGCGCGAGCACGCTCTTGCCCGTCCCGTTTTCACCGGTGAGCAGGATGATGGAGTCGCTCGGGGCCACCTGCCTGGCGAGCTCGATGGTGCGCTGCATGACCGGGCTTGCGCGGGTGAAGTCCACTTCGGGGTTCATGCGGCTCAGGTCTGACTGGAGCGCCTCGATGCGTTGTTCGAGCGAGCGCATCGATGCGATCTTCCGGACGGCGAGCTTCACCTGGTCCGGGGTGAAGGGCTTGGGGATGTAATCCACGGCCCCGCGCCTTATCGCCTCGACCGCGGTGTCGATGGACGCATAGGCCGTGATCACCACGATCTTGATCCACGGCGACACCTTGAGCAGCGGGGGTATGAGATCGATCCCGCTGTCCGTCCCGAGCCTTAAGTCCACGAAGGCCATATCGAAGGACCGCCGCTCGCTCTCGGAGACGGCATCCCGGGAGTTGCTCACGGCCACGACGTGATGGCCTTCGGTCTCGAGGCACACGGCAAGCGTCTTGCGGATGTTCAGCTCGTCATCGACGATGAGTACGTTCAATGCCGCGTCTGACATATTCACCCAAGCCTCACCGGGGTCGTCTCCCTATCCCTGTCCGATCAGATCGAGGATCGCTATGGCCGCTTCCTTGGCTGCCGGGCCCACGTCGAGGACAGGCCCAACGCACATGGGGCAGCCGTGCTCGCACGGACACGAGCGGATGAGGCTCCTCGCCAGATCGAGCAGGGTTGCGTGCTGTTCGAAGAGCAGTTCGGAGAACCCGACCCCGCCCGGATAGGCGTCGAAGATGAACACGGTAGGGTCGTAGGCGTCCACCATGACCTCGTCGCTCGATCCCGCGATCTCGCCCGGGGCCGACGTGATGACCCGCCTGTCCTTGCCGTGGCGCACGTACCACTGGCCGCTCTTGTCGCCGATGCAGCGGTCGAGGTCGCGGATGTCGGCCATGAGGAGAATGGCGGCGAGGTTGTGGAGGCTGTAGGAGAGGCCCATGAGCCCGTCGATGATCTCCTCCCTCTTGAAGCTCAAGCGTAGGAGCCTGTCCCAGGGCACGGTGAACCAGTAGCTCGTGGTGTGCATCTGCCGCTCGGGCAGATCGACCTCTCCGTAGCCCACGTTCTCTGAGGTGTAGAACTTGATCTTCTTGTAGCCGACCACCTTTCTCACCACCTGCACCTCGCCGTGCTCCACGATGATGCCGCCCGACTTCT
>JAKPQM010000026.1 GCA_029546925.1 Actinomycetes bacterium | reverse complement strand
GCGTTATGTGCGCTTCTCGACTGATTGCAGCCGCACGCAGAAGCTCGTGCGCCTCGTGGTGTGCGCCCTCATGATGGGCTTGTTCGTAGGCCTCGGGCAGCTGGTCAAGCTCGCCCTCGGGCACGGAATCGCCTACGCAGTCGCAAAGGGCCTTTTCCCGGCCTTCATCGGGGTATTTGCCGGTCCGGCGGTGTCTGCATTCTTCGAGCGCCGCTTTGATCCATCCGATACGCGTCCGCCTCGGGAATCTGAGCAGGAATGAACCCCGCGGGGGGCATGGGCGCGCCCGTAGGCTGTGCGCGGCCCTGAGGCGGATACGCCTGCTGGGCGGCATACTGCGGTTGCGGATACGCCTGCTGGACAGGTGGCTGCTGCGGCATCTGAGGAGGATAGGCATACCCTTGGGGCACCGCAACGACATAGCCGGCGGGAGGCAGAGGGGCTGCCTGGCCCGATGCGACGCCCCGGCGCTCGCGGAAGAACGCGCCGCGATTGGGGACATCGATGTCCTTCAGGGTATGGGCGGCGCGAACCACGAGCGGGATGTAGAGCACGATGCAGACGAGATAGATCACGGCCATAATCGTGCCCTCTTCGGTGCCCGATGAGACGTACTCGGTCTCAATCGGCCCCCCCATGATGAAGGTCAGGACGAAGAGCAGCCAGTCGTCGAGGCAGTGGAGCAGCGCGGCCGAGGTGAGCTCGCCCGTCTTGCAGATGACTGCCGCCAACGCGAAACCATACATGCCCGTCTGAACGACCTTGAGAAAGCCCTGGGCGAACTCAAGGGCGGTCACTTCGCCGATACGCGTTATATCCACATGCAAGAGCCCGAAGACGAGCGAGGAGATGATGCACGCCCAGACGATACCCTTACGCGTGGTCCCCATGCGCGAGAGCAGGCCGTTCAGGATAAGGCCGCGCACCATGCCCTCTTCGAAGAAGCCGATGGCCACGCAGAAGAGCAGCGATAGGAACAGCTGCCAAGGCCAGTCCCTCACAAAGATCAAGTTATCGGCAGAGATGTAATCGAACAGGTCGATGAGGGCTATGGCTCCCGAGATGGCGATCGACCACCACATGGCACGCCAAGCCCACTTCCACGAGCTGCCCGTGATGTTGAGGAGCTGTGTGCCCCCGAGAATGCAGCAGAGTATGACGGCTGCTATGGCACCGCCGAGCGTGGCCCCCACATCCTCGCCCAGCGGTGTGGCATCGCCGAGGTAGAGGCCCGCGATCTCCGCCACGATAAGCAGCGGCAGGCACGCGAAGGCGGCGATGAGCTTGCCCCAACCCTTCTTGGGCTTGACGGGGGGCTGGATCGGCATGGGAGCATACTGCTGGGGAATCTGGTTGGCTTGCTGCACGTAAGGAGCTTGCTGCTGGTAGGAATTCCGATAATCCATCATCACTCTTTCCGAGACATCACTCCTCCCAGTATACCCAATAGGAGCGCCCCGCGCGTCTGGAGAGGCGCACGGGGCGGGGTGGGGCGGATATACGCCGAGCGTACGGCTACTTTTCCTTGCGGAAGCACAGGAACCAATCGAGGCAGTACTGCTCGGCGGTCTGGTTCTCCATGCGCTCCTTGGCGGTACCGCAGGATCCTGCGGGCGGGACGATCACATCGTCGCCGGGACGCCAGTCGGCGGGCGTGGCGATGCTGTCGGCATCTGCCTTCTGCAGCGCTTGGATAAGGCGCTTGATCTCGTCGAAGTTGCGACCGGTGCTCTGCGGGTAGTAGAGGATGGTGCGGATCTTGCCGTTGGGATCGATGATAAAGACGGCGCGGACGGCTTGGGTGGTTGAGGCGTTGGGTTGGATCATGCCGTACTTGGTCGCAACATCCATGCGGATATCGTCGATGAGCGGGAACGTGACCTCGATGTTCTTCATGCCCTTCCACTCCAGCTCCTGGATCTTGCGCAGCCAGGCGATGTGGGAATAGAGGCCGTCGACGGAGAGCCCGACCAGCTCGGTGTTGAGGGCGCGGAACTCGTCGATCATGGACGCGAAGGTCATGAACTCGGTGGTGCAGACAGGCGTGAAATCAGCAGGATGGGAGAACAGGATGACCCATTTGCCTGCATAGTCGGAGGGGAAGTTGATCTCGCCTTGGGTGGTGTTTGCTTTGAACGCGGGGGCATCGTCGCCGATGAGCGGCATCTTGTGGGTTGTCTCTTCCATGGTGGTGCTCCTTTCGTAAGCGATTCGTTTTTCGTTCCTGTGCTCTTGCATAATTGAATGATAGAGTATAGTAGAACGTGTTTAATAGGACTATATCCTTTATTTTTTGGATTATTTGCTATAAAAGGATAGTATATGTTATACGATGAAACGCTGTTCGAGGATGAGGACCTCCCCCTGTACATGAGGACCGAGCGCATCGCCGAGCACGACGTCCACAGCGATCTCGCCCATTGGCACGACCATATCGAGATCATCGTCATCAACCGGGGCAGCGTGATCTGCCAGGTCAACAGCGAGGCATTTCCCCTGCATAAAGGCGATGTCTGCTTTATCAACCACAAGCAGCTCCACCATCTTCGCCCGGGTGGAGAAAACGAATGCTGCCACGATGTGCTCATCGTGGGCACCGATCTGCTTACCCGCAACAACCGTATCTTCGAACGCTACATCAGCCCCGTCCTCGACGATGCCGACTTCTCGCACGTGCGCTTCGAGGGGACGAGCAGCCCGGCGGCCGAGATCGCCGCCCTTGTAAACCACATCCAGCGCATCAGGCAACTCAAGGAGCCCGGCTACGAGCTCGAGCTTGTCGCCGAGGTGCACCGCATCTTCCGCCAGCTCTTCCTCGCCCACGCGAGCATGCACGTCATATCGCCTACCGATGCCAACGCGCGCATCTTGCAGCGTATGACCGATTACATCCGCAGCCATTACGACGAGCCTATCTCGCTGGATGACATCGCCCGCGCGGGCGGCGTAAGCCGCAGCCAGTGCGCCAAGCTCTTCAAACGCTATGCGGCGGACTCCCCCATCTCGTTTGTGAACAAATACCGCTTGGAGCAGAGCCGCGTGCTGTTGAGGAGCTCCTCCAAAAGCGTCGCCGAGGTGGCCTTGCTCTCGGGCTTCTCCGATCAGAGCTATTTCAACCGCCTGTTCTCACGCGCGTACGGCATAACGCCCCTCTCCTATCGCAAGGGAGGCTCCCGCGCATGACGAGGGGGGTGCACAGAAGGGACGGTCCTCGCTGTGCATTTAAAAATGCACAGCGAGGACCGTCCCTTCTGTGCACCCCCTATTCAGGAGCTACCACACCGAGTCTTGGTAGTATTCCAGGGAGTTGCCGCCCGAGACGCGCACGCGCGGCAGGCGCGTATGGTCGGAGCCCGCATAGACCCAGTCGTACTCGGTGGTGAAGGCGCAGAAAATGCCCACGCGATCGATGGCCGCAGCCGAAACGTCGCTCACGTCGCCGTACGGATAGGCGAAGGCGCCGCGCGTCCCGAGGATATCCGCCGCATGCTGGAGATCGTCCACGAGCTCGTCCTCGGAGAGATCGTAGATGACCCCGCCGTGCCCGATGCCCGAATAGCCCGCATGGTGCAGATCGTAGCTATGGGACTCGAAGCAGACGTAGGGGCTCGCGTAGGTATCGAGCACGTACGCGATGTCATCGCGGCTGCACTCGGTAAAGGACGTGGCCGTGACCTCGTACTTCTCGAGCAGCGGGATGCCCAGGTTCAAGAAACCGTACTCGCCATCGTCGAAGGTCAGGATGACGCTCCTGTCGGGAAGCGAGTGGGTGCCGTCGATATAAGCGCGCAGCTCGGCCCACGAAGGGTAGTAGAATCCGCTGTCATGGAGCCAGGAGAGATGCTCCTCGAGCTCATCGGTCGAGACGAAATTGGCGTTGAGGTCCTCGGGCGGATCCGCAGGATCGTAGACGTAGTGGTACATCATGACGGCGATGCCGTCGCTATCCCACTCGACATCGTCGGTCACGCGGACCGTGCGCGTAGCCTGCGCTTTCATGCCCTCGTCGTTCGTCACGGTGTACGTGATGGTATAGGTGCCCGGCGTGGAGGTGTCGACCTCGCCGCTCACCTGCACCCGGTCGGTGAGGTTGCCCTCTTCGACATCGCGCACGAGGCAGCCGGGCTCCACGTAGCTCTCGCCCGTACGGACGATGGTCTCGTGGCTACCGCAGAGCGTCATGACGATGCGGCCCTCCTCCAAGGGCGTGCCGCCGCCGTCTTGGATGACGGTGACCGGGCCATCCGATGAGCCGACATCCTGCCCGACATTCGTCTCGACGAGCCCATGCAGATGGAGCATCCCCATGACGAGGCCCGCCACGAGCAGGACGCTCACAAGGGAAAGGACGCCCAAACCGTAATCGCGCTGTCGTCTCATGATCCGCTCTCGCCTATCGGGTCCGTCTCGAGCTTGATGATGCGCCTATCGTAGCTCATGAGGCCGTTGGTTTCCTCCTCGATATCGGAAACCTGCGTGTAGACGTAGCCGGAGAGCCCGTCGCGCTCGAGAGCCCGGGTATCCGAGAGGAGCTTGGAAAGCGCCGCGCGCCATGCGCCGATCGAGGTGAAGTCTGCGTACCCGTAGGGCTTGGGAAAGCTGGAATGCTCGGGGATATGCCAGGTCAAGCCGCCGAACTCGCTGATCATGAACGCGCGGGGCCGGGCTGCGGCATCGCGCCAGATCCTCTGCGGCCTGAAGTAGTTGTGGATGCCCATGTAATCGCCCGTGCCCTGATCGTACCAGCCGCTCACGGAGAGGATGGGGCGGGTCGGGTCGAGTGCGCGCACCATGCGCGTGGCCTCTCCTGCCGAGAACTGCCCCCAGCTCTCGTTGAAGAGCACCCAGGTCACGATGGACGGATAGGCGGAAAGGCGCAGAACCGCCTCATGCACCGTTGCCGTCCACTCCTCGCGATAGGCGCGGTCGCCTGCAGCGAGCTTTACCCATGCGGCGGGACGGCTATCGTCGATGCTCGTCCACGAGCGCGGGAACAGCGTGGGCTTCTGCTGCGTCTGCCAATCCGAAGGGAGGCTTCCGCCGCTCACCATATCCTGCCAGATGAGCATGCCCAAGCGGTCGGCATGGTAGTAGAAGCGCTCGCGCTCGAGCTTGATATGCATGCGCATCATGTTGAAGCCGAGGCGCTTGCAGGTCTCGATGTCGAAGACGAGGGCCTCGTCGGACGGTGCCGTGAGAAGGCCGTCGGGCCAGTAGCCCTGATTGAGGATCCCACGCAGGAAGAGGGGCTCATGGTTGAGGCAGAAGCGCGCATGCCCCCTCTCATCGGGCTCGACCGTCGCGGTTCGGAAGGCGCAGTAGCTCCTCACGGTATCGTCGCCATAGCGCACGATAAGGTCGTAGAGATGCGGGTCGTCGGGCGACCAGAGGCGGACGGGGCCGAGTGCGAGCTCCACGCCCCGCACGCTGCCCGTCGCCTGCGCGACCACGAGCCCTCCGTCGAGAACCTCGACCTCGAGCGGCGCATCTCCTTCGCTCACCGCAGCCCGCACCTTGAGCAGTGCGGCGTCGGCATCGGGTGCGATCTCGAGGCGCTCGATATGCTGCTCGGGCACGATCTCGCACCACACGCTCTGCCAGATGCCCGACTGCGCGGTATACCACATGGTGCCGCGGTCTATGCGCTGCTTGCCGCGGAGCTGCGCGCCCTTCTCGCTGGGATCGTAGATGCTCAGGCTGAGCCTGTTGGGACCGTCTTCGAGGAAGGGGGTGATATCGCAGGAGAAGGGCGTGTAGCCGCCCATGTGCTCGCAGGCCTTCTTGCCGTTCAGCCACACCGAGCAGGCCCAGTCGACGGCCTCGAAGTGCAGGATCGCACACTCGCCGGGACCGAGCGCAGGCAGGCGGATATCGCGCGATTCGATGAGGAGCGCATCCGCAGGCGGCCGCTTCCCCACCGACGAGAGGGGCGCTTCGGGCGAGAAGGGCACGACGATGGATCCGTCGTACTCCTCGGGCCCGCAGTCATCCCTCCACGCAGCGGCGGGATCGTCGCAGGCGACGAACGCGTAGTCCCATACCCCGTTCAGCGAGATCCACCTCTCGCGTTGCATCTGCGGCTTGGGATGCTCGGCAAGCGGATGCTCCGCATCCAAGCGCTCCCCCCATTCCGTCGTGAGCGCGGCGAGCTCTGAGGTCTGGGGCTTATGGAGGCTGCTTTTGATCGCACGATCGAGGAAGAGCATGGGTGCCGCCTAGAGGTTCTTCACAAAGCAGCTGACACGGCCGCACGCTTCGAAACCGCAGGGCATCTTGGCTGCCGCAAAGTCATCGTGGGCCATCATAGGCATCATGAACGACCACCTCCAAAAGACGTCCATGCTTCTGTCGTATAGTGTATCGCTGGGAAACGCACGGGCGGAGGAGCGCATGGAGCGAAAGAGGCAAACGGTACGCGGACTGCTCGCCATCGTGCTGGCAGCCATGCTCTCTCTTGCAGCATGCTCGGGCCGTGCCGAGTCCACGGATCCCTCCCCGCACACTCTATACGACAGCATCGCCCCAAGCCCCTATGACTGGAGCTGCCTCGCCTGGGATGAGCGCGGGCGCGTCTCGTACGTAGTCGACGGCGCCGTGCTCTCGCGCACGGGCATCGACGTCTCCGAGCATCAGGGGACGATCGACTGGCAGGCGGTTGCCGCAGACGGCATCGATTTCTGCTACATCCGCGCAGCCTGGCGCGGATCCACCGAGGGCGCCCTCTACGAGGACGGGCAGTTCCGCGCCAATCTCGACGGTGCCCGCGCGGCAGGCCTCGACGTGGGCCTCTACGTCTTCTCGCAGGCCGCGACCGAAGAGGAAGGCCGCGAGGAGGCCGAGTTCGTGCTCGCCCTCCTCGACGGCGCACGGCTCGATCTGCCCATTGCCTTCGACCACGAGCTCACCGCCGACCGGTCGGGACGTGCAGACAGCATCTCGTACGACGAGCTCACCGCTGCCGCGCGCGCCTTCTGCGAAACGATCGAAGCCGCAGGCTACGAGGCCCTCATCTACGGCAACTCCTATGAATACGAGCGTCTCGACATCCTCTCGTTCGCGCAGTACGGCTATTGGTTCGCCGAATATGATGAGGCGCCGTCCGTCCCGCTCGAGCTCTACCTGTGGCAATATACGCATCAAGGATCGGTGGCGGGCATCGCGACGGGCGTCGATATGTGCATCGAGCTCGCGCACGTCCTCGATGAGGGAGACCGGCAATGAAGCGCATCCTCATTATCGCAACCGGAGGCACTATCGCCTCGACCGCCGACGGCCGCGGCCTGTCCCCCACGCTCACCGGACGCGAGCTCGTCGAGCAGGTGCCGCTCATAGACGGTCTCTGCGAGCTGGATTTCGTCCAGCCCATGAACATCGACTCCACCAATATGCGTCCCGGCGATTGGCTCGAGATGGCCCGCATCATCCGCACGGGCTACGATAGCTACGACGGCTTCGTGATCCTGCATGGAACCGATACCATGGCCTACACCGCTGCCGCGCTCTCCTATCTGGTGCAGGCCAGCGAGAAGCCCATCGTGCTCACGGGCTCGCAGCAACCCATGGCAAACCCCTTCACCGATGCCAAGCTCAACCTCTATCAGAGCCTGCTCTACGCCCTCGACGATGCGAGCCGCGATGTGGCCGTGGTCTTCGGGGGCCAGGCGATCTGCGGCACGCGTGCCCACAAGCAGCGCACCATGAGCGCGAACGCCTTCACGAGCATCAACTTCCCCGCGCTCGCCGTGCTGCGCGGCGAGCGCATCATCCGCGGTGTCGGCCTTCCCGAGAAGAGCTTCTCGGCACCCATCTTCTACGATACGCTCGATGAGCGCGTCTGCGTGATCAAGCTCACGCCGGGCCTCTCGCCCTCGATCTTCAAGACCCTGAAGCCCGCCTATGAGGCCGTCATCTTGGAGACCTTCGGGATCGGCGGCATCCCCGAATGCGCGGGAGCCTCCTTCAAGCAGGCGATCTTCGATTGGGTCGATTCGGGCCGAACCGTGGTTATCACCACCCAGGTGCCCGAGGAGGGCCTCGATCTGGGTGTCTACGAGGTCGGACGCGCCTATGTCGACCATCCGGGCATCTTGCACGGAGGCGACATGACCATCGAGGCGCTCGTCGCCAAGACCATGTGGGCGCTCGGGCAGACGCGCGATGCCGATGAGCTCGCCCGCCTCTTCATGACGCCCATCAACCACGATCGCACGAACTGACGCCTCCCATACCGGAGGGCCTCCTCTCAACTCGATGAGCCGGATCGCCTCCAAACGTGCCCGCATGGTGCATTCACGGCATTTTCGGAGCAAAACGGCATGATGGGGGGCATTTTCCTGCGATTTGAGCCACAATAGGGTATCGACCCGATCGCGTCCGAGGAGCAACCATGGCTAAGTCTATCCGCAAGATCAACGTCATCGGCCACCTGCATCCCGACACCGACAGCATCTGCTCGGCCATCGCCTATGCATACCTCAAGAACCAGAAGGGCGACGGCATCTTCTACCAGGCGCGTCGTGCGGGCAATCTCAACCGCGAGACCTCGTTCGTCCTCAAGCACTTCGGCTTCGAGGAACCGCGTCTCATCACCACGGTCACGCCGCAGCTCAAAGATGCCGATATCCAGTACAGCGTGGGGATCGGCCAGGAGACGAGCCTCTATGCCGCTTGGACGCTCATGCGCGAGCTCGGGGTCGACACCCTCTGCATCACCAACGAATCGAGCGAGCTTTTAGGCCTCATCGCCGTCAAGGATATCGCCAATGCCAACATGGATATCTTCGACACCGACATCCTGGCGAAATCCCGCACCTGCCACTGCAACATCCTCGACACGCTCTCGGGCACCATGATCACCGGCGACCCGGTCGGCACCGTCAGCGAGGGCAAGGTGCTCGTGGGCACCACGCCCGATGTCCTCGAAACCAAGCTCGAGCCCGGCGATATCGTGCTCGTGACCAATCTCGAGGCAACCCAGCGCTTCGCCATCGAGCACGGCGCCAAGTGCCTCATCATCTGCTGCAGCGTGCATGTCTCCGATGAGATCGTCGAGCTCGCCCGAGAGCACGGATGCGCGATCATCGCGACGCCGCACGACACCTACGAGACGGCACAGCTCATCTGCATGTCCGCGCCCGTCCGCGCCCGGATGCTCCCCGCCGATAACATCCTGTACTTCTCGCGCGACACCGCGGTCGAGGACGCGCAGAAGATCATGGCCAAGACGCGCCACCGCTTCTATCCGGTCCTCGACAACCGAGGCCGTTTCATAGGCACGGTCACCTCCATCAACCTGCTCGAGCCCATGAAGAAGCACGTCATCCTCGTCGACCATAACGAGCGCAGCCAAGCCGTGGACGGCCTCGATGAGGCGGAGATCGTCGAGATCATCGACCACCACCGCATCGGCTCGGTCGAGACGTCAGGGCCGGTCATGTTCCGCAACATGCCCGTGGGCTGCACCTGCACCATCGTCTACGACATCTTCCTCGAGCAGGGCATCGAGATCCCTGCCGATATCGCCGGGCTCATGCTCTCCGCCATCCTCTCCGACACCCTCGCGTTCCGCTCGCCCACCTGCACCGAGAAGGATATCCGCGCAGGCAAGGCCCTTGCTGCTATAGCCGATGTGGACATCGACGAATATGCCGACGAGATGTTCGAGGCTGGTGCCGACCTCACCGGTCGCAGCGCCGAGGATGTCTTCGGGCAGGACTTCAAGGTGTTCAGCCGGGGCCACGTGCGCTTCGGCGTGGGCCAAGGCTTCTATCTCACCGACAGGAGCCGCCTCGCAGCCGAGAAGCTCATCGCGCCGTACCTTCCCGAAGCTGCCGTGCATGAGGAGCTTCCCCTGCTCTTCTACCTCTTCACCGATATCAAGACCAAGACCTCCGACCTGCTCTTCTACGGCAGCGATGGCGACGAGATCGTGGAACGCGCCTTCGGCGTCAAAGCCGAGGGCGGCAAGGCCATCCTACCCGACGTCGTCAGCCGCAAGAAGCAGGTCGTGCCCCCGATCATGGCAACCATCCAGGGCCTCATCAAAGAGCGCGAGGAGTAGCGCGTGGAGCTTTTCTCGGCTCGATTCATCCTCTTCCTCTGCGCCTCCTGGACGGTCTACATGCTGCTCGGCCGCATGAAGCCAGAGCTCCAGTGGACGGCGCTGCTGGCTGCGAGCCTGGTCTTCTACGTCGTGGCGGGGGGATGGCACAGCCTCATCTTCGTGGTGTCCATCGCAGCCATAACCTGGGCCGCCGCGCTTGCGCTCGAGAAGCTCGAAACCCAGTCAAAGGAAGCGCGCAAGGCCGTCTCGGACCGTGCCGGGAAGAAGGCCGTCCGCGCCCGCTTCACCGTACGGAAACGCCTCGTGCTCGCAGCTGCGCTCGGCGTCTGCCTCGGCGTGCTCGTCTGCATCAAATCCCTGCAGATGATCCTCTCCTACTTCGTGGCGAACTCGGCGGATCTCGGCCTTTTGCTGCCGCTCGGCATCTCCTTCTTCACCCTCCAGGTCACGGGCTATGTGATCGACGTCTACAACGGCAAGGAGGCCGCCGAGCCCAATTTTGCCAAACACCTGCTCTTCACGGCATACTTCCCCCAGATCATCCAAGGGCCCATCAACAAGCACCGTACGCTGGCCTCCCAGCTCATAGCCCCGCACAGCCCCGATGCACAGGGGATGCGGCGGGGAGCGGTGCGCCTGGCGCTCGGCATCTTCAAGAAGTTCGCCGTTGCCGTCATGCTGCAGAAGACCGTGGGCGAGATCTTCGGGAATGTGGATGAGGCCATTCCCGGATCGCTCGTCGTGGTGGGGCTTCTAGCCTACAACGCCCAGCTCTACGGTGACTTCTCGGGCGGCATCGACATGGTCGAGGGCGTATCAGAGCTCTTCGGCATAACGATGGATCGCAACTTCCGCCAGCCGTACTTCTCGGTATCGCTCTCCGACTTCTGGCAGCGCTGGCATATGTCTCTGGGCGCTTGGATGCGCGACTACGTGTTCTACCCGCTCGCACTCATCAAGCCCATGCAGGATCTCGGCAAGTGGGCTGGCAAGCGCTTCGGGCGCCACGTCGGACGCACCCTCGGCGCCTGCATCGCCAATGTGGTGGTGTTCCTGCTCGTGGGCCTCTGGCATGGAATGCGGGCCCACTACCTCGTATGGGGTCTCTACAACGGCGTGATCGTGGCGCTTGCCGATCTCTTCTCGCCCCTTTTCGACCGCATGGCCGAAGCGCTCTCCATCGACCGCACGTCCACCCCTTGGCATATCGTGGCCGTCGTCCGCACCTTCATCGTCGTGACGGTAGGACGCTACTTCGATTACATGGAACGGGTGGGCGATGCCCTTATCTGCCTGCGCAACACCTTCCTCAACTTCATGCCCGTGCCGTGGGACGAGGCGCTTGCCGCCCTCGGGTTCGAGAAGGGGCTCATCCCTGGACGCGTGCTCATATGCATCGCGGTGGTCCTTGCGATCGACCTCCTCTACGAGCGCGGCGTCGACGTGCGCGAGCGCTTCCTCGGCCTCCCGCCGCTCACGCGCTTCGCCGTCTATCTGGTGCTGGGATTTTTCGTGGCAAGCGCCTTGAACCACGTCTCCGAGGTGGGGGGAGGGTTCATGTATGCGAACTTCTAAGCTCCGCTCCGCCCTCACGGCGCTCATCCTCATCATCGCGGCAGCCCTCGCCAACTGGGGCCTCGGCTACGCGCTCGAGCCGTACGGCACCATCACCGAGGTCATCTGGTCGCAGTACCGCGCACTCGAACCCGGGCAGATCGACACGCTCTGCCTCGGCTCGTCCTATGCGCATCGCTCCTTCGACCCGGCCGCCCTCGATTCTACGCTCGGCTCCACGAGCTTCAACTTCGCCACGCCCGCGCAGTCGCTCGACTGCAGCTACGAGGCCATCGAGCTCGCCATCGAGGAGCATGGGGTGCAGCGGGTCATCCTCGGCCTCGGTATCGAGACGCTTCCCCAAACACCCTGGATCAATACGTACATCACCTTCAAGCAGGCCAAGATGGCGGGCATGGATCCCGTCGGGCGGCTGTCGGAGCTGCTCTCGATCCCCCTGCACGGCAGCTTCTTCGGCGGCGCAGCCTCGCTCGGCAGCTTCTTCCCCTGGGCCTACAACCACGTAGCCCTCAACCCCTCCGCCATCATGGGCAACATCCGCGCACGCCAGACCCTTTCCCTCGATGAGGCGGCTGCTGCGAACGATCCGGGCATGACCGCCTTCGGCATGGGCTATTGCAACTACGATACGCATCTTCCCTACGACTGGATCTCGCCCAGCCAGGTCTCGGCCAACCGCTGGGATGTGGCGCAGGCCGATGACGAGAACCTCGCCGCCCTGGAGCGTATCCTCGCGCTCTGCGCCGACAAGGGCGTCGAGCTCTACGTGGTCGTCACGCCCCGCCCCTCGTTCGAGACGCTCGGCTATGGCAGGACCTATCCCGCCAACATGTCCGGCCTGCAGCAGATCGTCGAGGAGGGCGGCGGCATCTATCTCGATTTCAGCCTCATCCATGCAGATGTCTATGCACCGCTCGATGACGATTTCGGCGACCCCGAGCACCTCAACCCCGTGGGCGCAGAGCGCTTCTCGCAGGCGTTGGGCACCCTCATCGCACGCGCCGAGGCCGGAGAGGATATACAGAGCGACTTCTACCGCTACAGCGCCTGGGGCGAGTATCTGGCGAGCCAGACGCGCATCTCGATCGTGAACTTCGAAACCTCCGTCGCAGATGGGTCGTTGACGGCAGTCGCCACGGCCTATGTGGGGGACCCCGCGCAGGTCCTCTATCGCTTCATCCTCGTCGAGGCGGACGGCACGGCGCATACCGTCCAAGACTGGAGCCCGGATCCCAAGCTCGTCCTCGAACGCGAGGGACACGGAACCTGTACCATCAGAGTCGATGCCCGCATGGCGGATTCCGCCGGCGAGGTCGATCGCAGCTACCAAGATACCGTCCTCTACTAGGAGCCGGCTATGAAGAACGTGCTGATGTGGCTCGAATCTGCAGCCGAGAGCTGCCCCGATAAGCTCGCCGTGTCCGACGAGGAGATGTCGCTGTCCTTCTCGGAGCTCGAAGATAGGGCACGATCCATCGGGTCGGCACTCGCAGCGCAGGTCGCACCCGGCGATGCCGTGGCGCTCTATCTCGAGAAAAGCGCCCCTGCGCTCGCCGCGATGCTCGGGGTCGTCTACGCGGGAGGCTTCTACTCCCTCATCGACACGCGCCAACCCAAGGTGCGCGTCGAGGCCATCGTGGCGGCGCTCTCCCCCGCCGTCATCATCACCGATGAAGGGCACCGCGCGCAGGCCGCCGAGATGCTCGAAGGCACCGGCCGCACGGCGGTGCTCCTCGAGGAGCTTGCAGCCCATCCCGCCGATGCAGACGTCCTCGCCGCAGCGCGCTCGGCAAGCCTCGATATCGACCCGCTCTACGCCAACTTCACGAGCGGCTCCACCGGCACGCCCAAGGGCGTGCTCGTGAGCCACCGCTCGGTCATCGACTTCATACCGGTGTTCTGCTCGACCCTCGGCATCGGCGAGGACGATGTGATCGCCAACCAGGCGCCGTTCGATTTCGATGTCTCGGTCAAGGACATCTACTCCATGCTCTATGCGCGCGCAAGCATGCACATCATCCCGCGCGCGTATTTCTCCGCGCCCGTGCGCCTCATGGACTTCCTCGCCGAGCGCCATATCACCACCCTCATCTGGGCGGTCTCGGCCATGTGCTTCGTCTCGATCATGAACGGCTTCGAGTACCGCCTGCCCGAGAAGATCTCCAAGGTCATGTTCTCGGGCGAGGTCATGCCGCCCAAGCAGCTGCGCATCTGGCAGAAGTGGCTGCCCGATGCCGTCTACGTCAACCTCTACGGTCCGACCGAGATCACCTGCAACTGCACCTACTACGTGGTGGATCGTGCCTTCGCCAACGACGAGGTCATCCCCATGGGCAAGCCCTTCGACAACGAGCGGGTCTTCCTGCTCGACGAGGACGATGGGCTTGTCGCCGAACCGGGCCGCATAGGCGAGATCTGCGTATCGGGAACCGCGCTCGGCTTGGGATATCTGGGCGAGGATGAGCGTACGGCCCAAGCTTTCACGCAGAATCCGCTCAACGAGCGCTGGCTCGAGACCATCTACCGCACGGGTGATCTGGGCCGTCTTGACGAGCACGGCGACTTCGTCTACGTCTCCCGCAAGGATCATCAGATCAAGCACCTGGGCCACCGCGTCGAGCTCGGCGACATCGAGGCGAGCGCCACGGGCGTAGACGGCGTGGAGCGCGCGTGCTGCCTCTACGACGACCGCCGCAAACGGCTGCTCCTCTACTATGTGGGCCCGATCGGCAAGGCCCCGCTCGCCGAACAGCTCCGTGCTGTGCTCCCCTCCTTCATGGTGCCCGGCTCCATCAAGCAGATCGACGCCATGCCGCTCACGAAGAACGGTAAGATAGATAGGAATGCACTGGCCGATCTATAAGAGGAGACGCGCATGGATATCACCCTCGAGGCCCTGATCGAGCTTCTGGAGGACGTCAAGGAGGACGTCGATTACGAGAGCTGCACCGCCCTCATCGACGATCACGTGCTCGACAGCTTCGACATCCTCTCCATCATCTCCACCTTGAACGATGCCTACGACATCTCCATCCCCGCCGCCGAGATCGTCCCCGAGAACTTCAACAGCGCCGCGACCCTGCTTGCCATGGTCGAGCGCCTGATCGACGAGGCCTAGCGCCGCGCCATGCACGGCATGCATGCGCGCCTGCCCAAGAACTTCGTGCTCGAGGAGCGCCTCGAACGCTACGCCGCCGTCATAGAGCTCGAGCCTGCCGCACTCGCCGGACGTTGGGCGGAGGCCTCCGCCCCGCTCGGTGAAAAGCCCTTCCGCGAGGTGCGTCTCGACGTGGGCTGCGGCAAGGGGGCCTTCCTCGTCGCATCGGCGCAGGCGGAGCCCGACGTGCTCTTCATCGGCCTCGATGCCGAGCCGGTCTGCGTCGCCTACGCCTCCCAGCACATCATGGAGGCCGGTCTTCGCAATGCGCTTATCGTGCCCGCCAAGGGAAGCGACGTGGCGCGCATCTTCGCAGCGGGCGAGCTTGCGGGCATGACCATCAACTTCCCCACGCCCTTCCCCCGCAAGAAGGAGGCCTCGAAGCGCTTGGTAGCGCTCGAGCGCCTGCTGGAATACCGGATGGTTCTCGCCGAGGATGCGACCCTCGCATTCAAGACCGATCACGTGCCGCTCTTCTCCTTCGCGCTCACCCAGTTCGAGCTCGCCGGCTATGAGATCGTCTGCAAGAGCGACGACTACCGCGCAGACCATCCCGATGCCCCCCTCAGCGAATACGAAGAGCGCTTGGCGGCTGCCGGTGCCCGCGTCCATGCGCTGATCGCACGCGTAGGCGAGCTCGCGGAGCCGCCCATCCAGAACGCCTCGCTCTCGCTCGTCGATTATCTGCCCGACGACCTGCACGGGCTTTCCTACATCCCCCACGGCATGCAGGGCACGGTCGTGAACCTGCGCAACCGCCGCGACCGCGAGGCGTCGCGCATCGCACCTTAGCACCAGTCGTGGCGGCAAACCATCCGTTTGGCTACCGGCCCGAACGGATGGGCGGGCACATCTTCTCGGGCTCGTTATACAATGAGCCGAGGACTTATCTGAAAGGAGACCGTAATGGCTCAGCTCACCTGCGAACTCTGCGGATCGACCCAATTCGTCAAGGATGCGGGGGTCTTCGTCTGCCAAGGCTGCGGTACCAAGTACACGACCGAGGAAGCCAGGCGCATGCTCGGCCAGAACACGGCGCCCGCCACGGTCGTCCAGCCCGCCGTCGCCCAAACGCCCGTAGTCGTCGCCATTCCCATGCCCACGGTCGTCCAACCGGTCGTAGAAGCCCCTGCCGGCCCGAAGCCCCTTATCGAGGAGTTCGAGCGCAGCCCCAGCGGCGCCTTCGACCCCGCCAAGGTCAGCGCCTCCATGAGCAATCGCGATGCCAACAACTATATCTGCCAGGGCTTCCAGCAGATCATCGCCGATTACGAGAAGCTCCCCCATCCCACCGAGAATGCGCTGCGCCCCGTCACCGAGAAGGCGAAGGCGTGCCTCGCCGCGCTCAACAACGCAGCCATGATCGACCCGAATGATCACGTGGCGGGCATCCTCATCTACGAGAACTGCAATCAGATCGTCAGCGCCATGACCAACGCCAAGGTCCACGAGAAGCGCGAGGATGGCAGCTACCGCACCAGCCGTCCCCTCATGCAGAACGACCTCAAAATCCCCGGCGAGCGCGATTCCTGGAAGAGCAAGGCGGCCTATCACCGCCAGTTCCTCATCGACGAGTACAAGGCCTCGCATCCCCTCGATGCCGAGCAGGTCGCCGAGCTCAAGGAGGAGAAGGCTCAGATCGAGGCCGAGCTCTCCGTCCTCAAGGAGGAGAAGAAGAGCAAGGGCTTCTTCAACTTCTCCGAGAAGGGTGAGGTCAAACAGCGCATGAGGCCCTACGAAGCGAAGCTTTCCGAGCTCAACTCCAAGATCTACGCCATCGAGCGTGGTGCCGACCTCTACATCGAGGATTGCCTCAAGACCCTCGCCGCCTCCTTCACGAGGCTCGACTTCTAGGCTTCTGCACACCGAGCGTTCTCCCTCCCCACCGGCTCGTATCGAAAGGTACCTTCGGGTCGGGGGCGGAGCTTGGCACGCGATCGCGCCCTTTCCAACCGAAACGGTGCATATTCCACGCTTCTTGGGCGCCGTCTGCCCATCAGGGCGATACGCGCCCGTCCTCCTCGCGGTCTTCGGATGCGATGCCTGAAGCGCTACATCGCACGAGAGGTGTGCAGGGCGCTGCCGGATCCCGAAGGGAGCGAAAGCGCCCCCGTAGATGCCTGTTGACATCTCATCGCGGCCCTGGCTATCCTCCCTGCGGATGTCAAAGCGACGTCACGAATGCACCCGTGACGTCGCATCGCTCGAGCAGCGTGACGTCATGACGTCATCTGATCACGTCTCGCTGTTAGCAACGACCAGAGGTTGCGCCTCACGTTGCCTCGTTGGGCAAGCAGCGCCTCCTTCCCGATGAAGTCGTAGTTCCCGTCGATCATTTTGCTCCAGCCTAGCTCGAACGGGTTGGCGTAGCAGGCCTCGACGCCCTGGCTGGTTGGACGACGAGGTTGCAAGCCCGGCCTCCACGATGCGGGCGATGGCCCCGCGGTCGATCGGGCGTTTCGAACTGGCGGATGCTGCGGCGTTTCCAGATAGCCTCGCGAAGTTCCATGCATGCCGCAGACCCATGAGCAGCCATCTTCAGCGAGGGAGACGATGCGGTTGCGCTTGTCGTCTGGATTGCCCTTCGTGCTGGCGAGGCCCTCGCCCTCAAGCCGCTTCGCCACCGAACTCACCGTCTGCCTTGGGTTGGACGTTCGCGCGCAGATCTCGGATCGAGGCAGCCCCTCCCTCGCGTAGTGCAGGGCGTTCACGACGAGGAACGCCTTCATGGAAAGCCCATTCAGCGATCCCTCAAAAAGCTAGAATAGGTACCGCTTGGTTTTGGTGCCTTGGCTGCCGTGCAACAGCACTCTGTAGACAAGCACAACCCGATGGAGGCGCTCGATGAACTGGATACTGGCGGCAATAGGTTCCGCATTCTTCGCCGGCGTCGTTTCCATCTTGGCAAAGCTGAGCATCAAGACCACGGATTCCGACGTCGCGACCGCAATCCGCACCTTTGTAGTGCTGGTATTCGCTTGGACGGCTGCGGCGGTTGCGGGGTCTCTCGACACCATCACGCAGCTGTCTGGAAAGACTTGGATGTTCCTCATCCTCTCTGGCGCCGCAACCGGCGGCTCCTGGATTTGCTACTTCAAGGCGTTGAGCGTTGGCGATGTGAACAAGGTCGTACCTGTCGACAAGAGCAGCGCCGTACTTGCCAGCCTCATGGCCATAATCCTTTTCGCGGAGGTGAAGAACCTAGCTGTCAAGCTGGTGTGCATCGTCGCGATCTTGGTAGGTACCCTGCTGATGATCGAGAAGAAAGACGACGTTCGAGCTTCCTCCGGCCAGGCTTGGCTGCCGTATGCGGTGTTAGCTGCGGTTTTTGCCGCACTCACCTCAGTGCTGGGGAAGGTCGGCATCGACGGTGTCGAGAGCAATCTGGGCACCGCGATCCGCACGTGCGTAGTGCTCGCAATGGCTTGGGCAATCGTCGCCGGAAAGGGAAAATTGGCGTTGGTGCGCCAAATCGACCGCCGCGAGCTGGGTTGTCTCGTGCTTTCCGGAATCGCCACCGGCGCCTCGTGGCTTTGCTACTACTTCGCTATCCAGACGGGAGTCGTAAGCGTCGTCATCCAAATCGATAAGCTCTCGATTCTGGTCTCTCTGATCTTCGCGCGCTTGGTATTTGACGAGCGCCTTACTGCGAAAGGCCGCATCGGCCTCGCCCTTCTGGTCGTCGGCACTGCGGTGATGGCTGTTTTCTCGTGATAGCGCAGCTCTTCCGCGAAGATGCGGCAATGATGATTGGCTCCCATCGATCTGATTGCTGTTTGGGTAGAAAGCCTGTCACTGCCTAAGCATTCGCAGCCAGGACACAGCGATCATAGGCAGCGTTTGCGGCGGCTTTTTGTCATCTCCAGCGTTTCGCTCTGTACTGGGCAACGGTTTCGGTTGGAAAAGCGCGATCGTGTGCCGCTCGGGATCGCAGGCGTCCACCCGATCCTGGCAATGGGATCACCGAAACGCGAGCCGATGAAACCCCTGCACCCGAGCCCATATTTTCATGTGCATGCAGTCGGATTTTGCCACTTCGATGCATTTGTCGGGTATCCTAGATGTGCCGTACGGGCTATCGAAAGGTGATCCTATGTCTGATTATGTTCTGAGCTGCTGCTCTACCTGCGATCTGACCAGAGAGTATCTCGAAAGCCGCGACATCCACTACGTCTACTTCAACTACTACCTCAACGACCTTCCCTGCAAGGATGACTTCGGGCAGACCAACGCGCCGGCCGACCTCTATGCCAAGATGCTCGCTGGGGCCGATGTCAAAACCAGCCAAGTCAGCGTCGGCGAGTACATGGAGTCGTGGCGTCCCCTCCTCGAGGCGGGCAAGGACATCCTGCATCCCTGCCTCGCCCTCGGCATCTCGGGTACATATCAATCGGCCTGCACTGCGCGCGACCAGCTCGCAGCCGAGTTCCCCAACCGCAAGGTCATCATCATCGAATCCACCACCGCCAGCGGTGGCTACGGCCTTTTGATGGACAAGCTCGCCGACCTGCGTGATGAGGGCATGGCGCTCGAGGATCTCGCTGCCTGGGCCGAGACCCACAAGAGCGAGATCCATACCTGGTTCATCCAGACCGACCTCACCTTCCTCATCCGCGGCGGGCGCGTATCCAAGGCCTCCGGCTTCCTGGGCGGCCTCCTCAACATCTGCCCGCTTATGTGCGTCGAGGTCGATGGCTCGCTGGGCGTCAAGGAGAAGATCCGCACCAAGCGGAAGGCTTTCAGGCGCCAGGTCGAGAAGATGGAGGAGTTCGCCAAGGACGGCTACGACTACGACGAGCGCGTGGTTATCACCCACACCGAAAGCCTTGCCGACGCCAAAGCCGTTGCCGACCTGGTCAAGGGCAAGTTCCACAAGATCAAGGGCAATGAGGTGCTCATCTCGGACGTGGGTGCCACCATCGGCTGCCATCTGGGGCCGGGCGGCGTGGTCCTCTCGTTCTGGGGCATCCCGCGCGACAAGGCCCTAGGGGCCAAGTCCTAAAGATCCATCGAGAAGAGCTCGTCGTAGAGGGCATATTCCTCCGGCGTATCCAAACTCGAGGAGAATTCCACCGCGCCCGGCTGAGTGTCGGGCGCGAGTTCGTTCATCGCTGTTAAACGACGCTTGAGCTGGCGTGCGGTACCCGCGCCGCCGTCGAAGAACTCGACATCGCCGAGCACCTCGCGGATAGCCGGGACGACGAAGGGATAGTGGGTGCAGCCCAGAACCACGGCATCGACCTTGCCCCGATAGGAACCCACATAGCTCTCGATGAGATCGCGCAGATCGGGAGCATCGAGCTTGCCTTGCTCGATGCGGTCGGCAAGCTCCGGGCAGGCGACGGCATGGATGGTGCAGGTGTCATCGAAGGTCATCGCAAGCTCATGGTATTTTTCGAGGGCGAGGGTGACGGGAGTTGCCATCACGAGTATGCTGCCGCCAGGATATGCCTCGGCGGCGGGTTTGAGCGCAGGCTCCACGCCGATGAAGAGGGTGTCCGGATAGGCCTCGCGCAGCGAGGCTCCCGCCACGCTGGTGGCTGTATTGCAGGCGATGACCACGGCTTTCGCCCCATGGTCGATGAGGTTCTCCACATGCCCATGCGTAAGGCGCATGATCTGCGCCTCGCTCTTCTCCCCGTACGGCGCGTTGGCGGAATCCCCGAAGTACGAGAAGCGCTCGTGGGGAAGCTCCTCCACAAGCGCGCGGAGCACGCTGATGCCGCCCACGCCCGAATCGAATACCGCTATGTTGCCGTTTTCGCGCATAGATCAAGTATGGCACAACGGGTGAGGGGAGCGTGACACGGCATGACAAGGGGGCAGGCGTGACAAGGAGGGCGCTCGTCGCGCCTGTCTCCCTCCAAGAGTGCGCCTCGATCCGGGATGGGAATCAGCGCATCGAGATGGAAAGCCCGCCGGTCGCCCCGACGGCGGGCGAGCCGTCATTAACCGTCGATGAGCTGGTTGAGCCGAGCGCCCTGCTCCCCATCCAGCTGTCCGCTCGCATGGATGCGGTCGAGGGCCTGAGCAAGGACGTGCCGCGACTTGGAGTGCCATGTGGACACCGCGGGCAGCGGCTACGATTACGGCTTCGATCTGAACTGGTCGGATGCCATCTCCGATGAACGCACGGCGGTCTACTGCAGACCGTCCCCCACCGGATCCGAGACCCCACGGCCTCGTAGCCCGCAAGATGCTTCCCAGAACAGCCGTCCACGCAGCAGCGGGCAGCCGTTCTTGTGATGGGGGGAGGGGTACCTGAGAACAATTTGGAGTTGTAGGAAGATTTATCCGCAGATATCATCAAACGGCTCGAAATCACGCGCAAAAGGCCTGTTGGCAGAGAACGGTTATCGAAAGGTCTCCCCAAATCTTCCTACAACTCCAAATTGCTCTCAGGTACCTCGTCACGACGAGGGGTGCAGTCGGGGCTGCGGCTATGCCCGCAGCACGGGACAAGCCGCCTATCGCGGGCGAAGTCCCAGCAGGGAAGCATCTGCTCGGGCGTCTTCGCCGCTGCATCCGCATTGGCTATGAGCTGCCGATCGTTGGCGGCGAGATAGTCTGCCCCCGCCCTCTTGCAGGCACAGACCGCAAGGTTGTCCCCGAGGTCCGGATGCATGGGGAGATACTTGAGGGCGATCCAGGCATCGGTGTCGATGAGCAGACGGAGGGGGCGTTCGCTCGCGGGATCGCGCCTTCCTCGATGAGATGATCCATCCGGGCGTCGTCATGGGTCTCTTCCCAACTCCGGGTATCGGCGGGGGCGCTTGAAGGTTCGATGCCGATAGAGCAGGAGAAATCCTCTACATGCTATTGCATGGAAATGGTGAAGAGGACCGTGGCAAGGCAACATGCCACGGTCCTATGCTAGGAGAAGCGTCGTGGTCATACCGACCAGCTGGCGCTCGCACCCTGCAACTCGACCATGCGCGCAAAGGTGCCGCCTGCAGCGCGCAGCTCGGCTGGCGCGCCCTGCTCGACCACGCGACCGTCATCGAGCACCACGATCTTGTCGGCGCCCATGACGGTCCTCATGCGGTGAGCGATCACGAGCACGGTCTTTCCCGCGAGCAGCCTCGACAGCGCAGCTTGGACCTTGGTCTCGTTCTCGATGTCGAGCGACGCTGTGGCCTCGTCGAGCAGCACGATCGGCGCATCTTTGAGCAGGGCGCGGGCGATGGAGATGCGCTGGCGCTCGCCGCCGGAGAGCCGCGCGCCGTTCTCGCCGATAGGCGTGGCGTAGCCCTCGGCAAGCCGCGAGACGAATTCATCGCAGTTCGCAGCAGCGGCAGCTGCAAGGACCTCCTCATCGGAGGCGCCGCGGCGGCCCAGGCGGATATTCTCCATCACCGTATCATCGAAGAGCGTTACGTCCTGGAAAACCATGGAGAAGTCCCCCATAAGCGTCTCGGGATCGACATCGAGCACCTCGATACCGCCCACGGTAAGCGATCCGGCATCGTGGTCCCAAAGGCGCGCCGCCAAGCGTGCGCAGGTCGACTTGCCCGAGCCGGACGGGCCGACAAGTGCCGTGACCTCGCCCTCACGCGCGGTGAACGAGACGGCTTCGAGCACGGCCCCATCCTGACCGCCGTACGCGAAGCCCACGCCATCGAAGACCACGTCATGACCTTGGGGCGAGAAATCCTCGCTGCCCGTGGCCACAGACGCATCGAACACCTCGTTCAGGCGCTTGACCGAGACATCGGAGACGAAGATCTCGGCGATGAGCGCGAGCGACTGATCGAACGGGGCGTAGATGCGGGTGACCATCATCAGGAACATGAAGAACGTCATGAAATCGATGCTGCCCGAGAGGATGAGGTTCGCTCCCACGAGCACGGTCGTAGCCATGCCGAGGCGCATGATGACGCTCGCCGCATTGACGAAGATGCCCGTGCGGAGTTCGGCCTCCTCCATGCGGCGCTCGGCCTCATCGATGCCCGCATTGACATGGGCAAGATAGCGGGCCTCCTGATTGGTGGCGCGGATCTCGCGCATGCCCTCGAGCGTCTCCTGGATGTCGTCGGCAACGGCAAGAGCGGCCTTCTTGGCACGGCGCCCATAGGAATCGAAGATCTTGCGCGAGCCGAAGAGCAGGGCGAATGCCACGGGCACGCCCCAGAGGCACGCGATGGCGAGGCGCCAGTCATAGGCGAGAACCATCACGGCGACGACAGCCGTGGAGATGTAGCTGCCATAGAGGTAGCCCAAGACGTGGCTCCACACATGCTCCAAGCGATCGACATCGCCCATCATCGTCTCGGTGAGCTCCGCAAGATCACGACGGGCGAAGAACGAGAGCGGGAGCTTGCGGAGGCGTTCGGCAAGGTTGGTCCGGACGGCTCCGACCTCGTCGTAGACCACCGAATAGGTGTAGTGGTACTGCTGGTAGTGCGTAAGATACGACAACGCGACGAATGCGATGACGCCCGCGATATAGGGCAGGGCGGCAGGAAGCGGCGTACCGCCGGTAAGCGTTGCCATGAAACCCTGCATGAGCAGGTAGAGGAAGGAGATGCCCGCTATGACCAGCAGGTTCGTGACCGCTGTCCAGAAGACGCCCTTCTTGACGTTGGCCTCGCCGGCCTCGGTGAGCGCATACTTCTTGCGGAATTTCTCGCCAAACAGCATCTAGGCCACCTCCTTCTTGATCTTCCACTGCGCTGCGATCCGATAGTCTGCCCACATGTGTGCGTAGAGGCCGTCGGCAAAAACAAGCCCGGTGTGGCTGCCCGCCTCCACGACGCGGCCCCGATCGAGCACGATGATGCGGTCGGCACCTACGACGGTGGAGAGCCGATGTGCGATCATCACCACGGTACGCCCCTCCATGAGACGGGCGAGCGCCCTCTGGATGAGCACCTCGTTCTCGGGATCGGCAAACGCCGTGGCCTCGTCGAGCACGACGATCGGGGCATCCTTGAGGATGGCGCGGGCAAGCGACACGCGTTGCTGCTCGCCACCGGAGAGATAGGTCCCGGCGCTGCCGATCTCGGTATCGACGCCCTCGGGAAGCTTCTCGAGGATATCGTCGCACTGAGCGGCGTGGAGCGCCTCGAGCACCTCCTCACGGCTTGCATCGGGGCGTGCCGCGCGGACATTCTCGAGGATCGTCGTCGAGAAGAGCCTCGTGTTCTGGAAGACGAAGGCCACGCGGTCCATGAGGACGTGCGGATCCATGTCGCGCACATCGACGCCGCCGACCCTGACCGAGCCGTCGGCCACATCCCAGAAGCGCGGGATGAGGCTCGCTGCCGTGGTCTTGCCGCCACCCGACGGGCCCACGAGGGCAACGGTCTGGCCCGGTTCCACCGAGAAGGTTACACCGCCGAGTGCGGGCAGCTCCGAACCCTCGTACGTGAAGGACACGTTCTCGAAGCCGATGGAGTTATCGGCAGGCATCTGGGGATCATCGCTTATCGGCAGCGTGGGCGCGGAGAGGACCTCCTCGACGCGCTTCAAGGCATCTCCCGCCTGCATGAGGCCGCCTGCGGCGAACATGATCTTGGCGAGCGCCGTGGAAAGCACCGCCGAGAAGATCGCATAGAAGGCGAAATTGGCCACGAAGCCCGCGAAGGAGCCCGAGGCAAGCGCTCCGGGAGCGATGAGGAGCGCCGCCGGCACGAGCAGCACGAAGGCGCCCTCGGTGATGGTGAGGTTCACAGACTGCGGTTTCTTGCAGACAACCCCTTGGTAATACGAGGCCTTCTCGGAGTATGCGTCGATGGCTTCCTTGAATGCGCGGAACGAATAGACCGTCTGTTGGAAGACCTTGACCACCGGGATGCCGCGCACATATTCGATGCCCGCCTTGCTCGCATGGTCGAGCGCATCATAGTATTCGGCCATGAGGCCGGCGTTTCTACCGCCCATCATCATGAACAGCGTACCGAAGGAGATGAGCACCGCCAGAAGGCAGGCGGCGCCCATGCGCCAATCGAAGACGGACAGCAGCACGAGCAGGGCGACAAACATCGCCGCCGTGCCCGTGACGTCGGCGAGGTTGTGCGCGAGCAGCGTCTCGGTCTGGCTGGCCGCGCCATCGATGCGGCGGCGGAGCAGGCCCGAGGCGTGCGTATCGAAATAGCCGAGCGGCGCCTTCGAGAGGTGCTCCATGCAGCGTTTGCGGATATTGGTCGCGGTGCGGAACGCAGCGAGGTGGGTGCACATGAGCGCACCGAAGTAGACCAGGATGCCTCCCATCGCGAAGCCGAACGCCGCCCAGCCGTAACCCGCCACGCTTGCAGCCTCGGCCCAATTCGGCGCCACGGCTACAAGGTCGCGGATCGCAAGCCAGATGCACACGTAGGGCACCATGCTGAGCACCATCGATGCCGCTGAGAGCATGCAGCCGACATAGGTGAGCCCACGCCGATCCCCCGCAAAATCGAGCAGGCGCGCTACCGTGCCCCGCTTCTTCTCCTCTGCCATGATTCCTCCTCTGGTAGCTTGATTAGTTAGAACATGCAAACTTATTAGCGAGTCCTCCGCATCCGTGACAAGGGGACAGGTCATTCGTCACGAATGAACAAAGCCCCCGTCCCTCCGTTCACCCGCCAGCGAGTCCCCCGCATCCGTGACAAGGGGACAGGTCATTCGTCACGAATGAACAAAGCCCCCGTCCCTCCGTTCACGCATCCTCACGGGTGGGAAGATGCAGGAAGAAGAGCCATGCATGGAACACGATGACCGCGATAAGGATCCACTTGGCGGGCGTGTTGCGCATCATATAGAAGCCGAAGCCCAGAAACAGCGTGATGGCGACAAACGATGTGATCTTGGAGCGCAGGGTCATGCCCCTGCCCTCGCGGATGGGCAGCGCGTGCTCCTTATAGAAGCCCGTGCTCTCGAACCATGCATTCAGGCGTGCAGATCCACGCGCAAGGCAGATACCCGCAAGCATATAGAGCGGGACAGTGGGGAGGATGGGCAGGAAGATGCCCACGGTTCCCATGCCGAAGAAGATGAGTCCCGCAACCACGGATGCGCCCCGTTTAAGCGCGTTCGGACGGTCCATAAGTTAACTCCTTCTAACTATTATACAAGCATGATAGCAGAAAGGATGGGGCGCGGCGGCCGGGGAACATCGTGTTTCGAATTAAAAAACTGGTTTGTTGGTCCCACCCATGGATTCGTCTCCCTGCTACAGTAAAGCAAGACCGACAAGCGTCACCAAACCGATGAGGCGGAAGGTAGACGTCGCACGCGCGAGGAGCGAGCCTGGGACGGTGCGAGCCAGGACGAGATGCGGGACGTTGATTGGGCCGCCGAGGGCGCACCGAACGGGCAACCCAGTAGGCTGCGACGTAGGGCACACGTCACGTGCCAGGATGTGCTTGCATCCGAGAGCGCGGGGGCATTCTCCCCCGAACCAAGGTGGCACCGCGAGCTCACACGAGCCCGTCCTTGGACGAACCATACGTCCGGGACGGGCTTTATCATGCCGGGCCCGTCCCGTCCGAAGGGAGGGACGCTCATGGCATTACCGCAGGTAACACCATCGCTTGGGCATGTACGCGACCTAGCGGCAAAAGGATATCGCCGCGTGCCCGTCAAGCGCGAGCTCTACGCCGACAGCTTCACCACCGTCGAGGTCCTGCGTGCGCTGCGCGCCCAGTCGAGCCACGTGTTCATGCTCGAAAGCGCGGAGGCGGACCAGCATTGGGGCCGCTACTCGTTTATCGGCGCCAACCCCACCATGGAGATCAGCTGCCTCGACGGAAGGCTCCGCGTGCTCGCCAACGTCGAGGGTGCCGATCCCGTGGTGGAAACGCACCGGGTAGAGCATCCGGGCCCGTTTCTCCGCCAGGTGATCGATGCCAACCGCGCGCCGCGGCTCGAAGGGCTCCCGCCCTTCTGCGGAGGTCTCGTGGGATATTTCGCCTACGACTACCTCAAGTATGCCGAACCGATGCTGCGCCGTCCGGGCCTTGGCCACGAGGACTTCCTCGATGTCGATCTCATGCTCTTCGAGCAGCTCGTGGTCTTCGACACCTATCTTCAGAAGGTCATCCTCATCGCAAATGTGTGCGTGGACGAGCCCGATCTCGAGCTGGCGTACAAGCAGGCCGTTTCCCAGCTCGACCATCTCGAGCACGTCATACGCGAGGGCAGGCGCTGCAGCTTCGAGCCGCTCTCCCTGCTGAGCGAGCCTGAGCCCCGCCTCAACAGGGAAGCGTTCTCCCAGATGGTCATGAAGGCGAAGGACCGCATCGTAGAGGGAGACATCTTCCAGGTCGTGCTCTCCAATCCCATCACGGCACAGGCCTCGGGCAGCCTCTTCGACACGTACCGCGTGCTGCGCGCCACCAACCCCTCGCCCTACATGTTCTACTTCACGAGCGACCATGTGGAGATCGCGGGCGCATCCCCCGAGACGCTCGCACGCCTGTCCGACGGGAAGCTCTTCACCTATCCGCTCGCGGGAACGCGTCCGAGAGGCGCCACGGCCGATGAGGACGAGGCACTCGAACGCGAGCTGCTGTCAGACGAGAAGGAGCTCGCCGAGCATAACATGCTCGTCGACTTGGGCCGCAATGACCTCGGCCGCATCGCCGAGATGGGAAGCGTGCAGGTTGAGAGCTACCTGCAGGTGCTGCGCTTCAGCCACGTGATGCACCTCGGCTCGACGGTCTCGGCGCAAATCTCCAAAGACTACGACGCTATCGATACGATCGACGCCATCCTGCCGGCGGGCACGCTCTCGGGCGCTCCCAAGCTCCGCGCCTGCCAGATCATCCAAGAACTCGAAGGCGCCAAGCGCGGCATCTACGGAGGAGCCGTAGGCTACCTCGACTTCGCGGGCAACCTCGACACCTGCATCGGCATCCGCCTCGCCTACAAAAAGGGCGGCGAGGTATGCGTGCAATCGGGAGCGGGCATCGTCGCCGACAGCGTGCCCGAGCGCGAGCACGAGGAATGCCTCCACAAGGCCCAAGCGGTCATCGCAGCCCTGCGCGAGTCGGAAGGGGGCCTCGCATGATCGTGCTCATCGACAACTACGACAGCTTCTCGTACAACCTCTTCCAGCTCGTGGGAGAGCTCGTCCCCGACATCCGCGTGGTACGCAACGACGCCCTCGCGGTCGGCGAGGTGTCGGCCCTCGATCCCGAGGCCATCCTGCTCTCTCCGGGACCGGGCCGTCCTGCCGACGCCGGTATCTGCGAGGAGCTCGTGCGCACCCTCTCGGGCACCGTGCCCATCCTCGGGGTGTGCCTCGGCCATCAGGCCATATGCGAGGCATTCGGCGGCACCATCGTCCATGCGCCCCGCATAATGCACGGAAAGAGCTCTCTGATCCTCTTCGAGAACCGCTGCCCGCTCTTCGACGGCCTGCGCATGCCCGCCAAGGTGGGACGCTACCACTCGCTCGAGGCGGAAGCGCAGACGCTGCCCGCGTGCCTGCGGGTGGTTGCCGAGAGCCAGACCGGCGAGATCATGGCGGTTGCCCACGAGAGCCATCCGACCTTCGGACTCCAATTCCATCCCGAGAGCATCCTCACGCCCGACGGGCGCGCCATGCTCGCCAACTTCATCCGAGTCGTACGGAGTTTCCCAATGACCAGGCGCGATTAGCGGAAAGGAGCACAGATGATCAAGGAGGCAATCGAGAAGATCGTCATGAAAGACGACCTCACCTACGACGAGGCGCACGCCGTCATGCTCGAGATCATGGGGGGGCGAGACCACGTCCACCCAGAACGCGGCATTCCTCGCAGCGCTCTCCACCAAGAGCGCCAAGGCCGAGACCATCGATGAGATCAGCGGCTGCGCGGCGGCGATGCGCGAGCTCGCGACGCCCGTCGACCACCCCGGCATGGACGTGCTCGAGATCGTGGGCACGGGCGGCGACCGTGCGAACACCTTCAATATCTCCACCACGGCAGCCCTCATCTGCGCGGCCGCAGGCGCGAAGGTGGCCAAGCACGGCAACCGTGCAGCCAGCTCGCAATGCGGCACGGCCGACTGCCTCGAGGCGCTCGGCGTGAACCTATCGCAGGATCCGGATACCTGCCGCAGGCTGCTCGACAGGGTTGGCATGTGCTTCCTCTTTGCCCAGAAGTACCATCCCGCCATGCGCTATGTGGGCCCTATCCGCCGCGAGCTCGGGTTCCGCACCGTCTTCAACATCCTGGGGCCGCTCACCAATCCCGCAAAGCCCGCGTTCTTCCTGCTCGGCGTCTACGACGAGTACCTGGTCGAGCCCGTTGCCAAGGTCCTCGCTGCGCTCGGCGTGCGACGCGCGCTCGTGGTGTACGGGCAGGACAAGATGGACGAGGTGTCGCTCTCGGCTCCGACCACGGTCTGCGAGCTGCGCGACGGCTTCTACCGCACGACGGTCATCAGGCCCGAGAGCTTCGGCTTCGCGCGCTGCGAGAAGTCCGACCTTCTGGGCGGCACGCCCGAGGAGAACGCCGCGACCGTCCGAGCCATCCTAGCGGGCGAGGAGTGCGGACCGAAGCGCGACGCCGCCCTTCTCAACGCTGGATGCGCGCTGTTCGCAGCCGGTATTGTGCAGGATATTGCCGAAGGCATCGAGCTTGCATGCGCGCAGATCGAAAGCGGCGCGGCGAGACGCGTGCTCGACGGCCTGATCGAGGAGTCGAACGCATGATGGCCGACCGCGAGAACATACTCCAAGCCATAGCCGCCCGCGCACGCGAGCGCATCGCCGAGCTGCGCGCTGCCGGACGCGCGGCCGAGATCATCCGCCGTGCCGAGACGAGTGCCGCTGCAGACCCGCATGGGTTCCCGTTCGAGGCAGCGCTCTCGGCTGACGGCATGTCGTTCATCTGCGAGTGCAAGAAGGCAAGCCCCTCGAAGGGCCTCATTGCGCCGGACTACGATCCGCTGGCCATCGCCCGAGACTACGAGAGATCAGGCGCTTCGGCGATCAGCTGCCTCACCGAACCGTTCTGGTTCCAAGGTTCGGATGCCCATCTCTCGACGATCGCGGACGGCGTGGGCATCCCGGTGCTCCGCAAGGATTTCGTCATAGACGAGCTCATGATCTACCAAGCCAAATGCATCGGAGCAGATGCGGTGCTGCTCATCTGCTCGATTCTCGATGACGAGCAGCTTGCCGGCTATATCGGCCTCTGCCATGAGCTGGGCCTTTCCGCACTTGTGGAGGCATACGAGCCCGATGAGATACCCCGCGCCCTTTCCGCCGGCGCACGCGTCGTGGGCGTGAACAACCGGGATCTGCGCACCTTCGAGGTCGACTTCGGCCGCAGCATCGATCTCAGGCCGCTCGTGGGATCCGAGCGCATCTTCGTCTCGGAGAGTGGCGTCGAGACGCATGACGACGTGGCGCGTCTCGAAGAGGCGGGCGTCGATGCGGTGCTGATAGGCGAGACGCTCATGCGCACGCCCGACAAGCAAGCCCTGCTCGACGAGCTGAGGGGGTGCGCCTCATGACGATGGTCAAGCTCTGCGGGCTCTATCGTCCCCAGGATATCGCCGCCGCCAACGAGGCGCAGCCCGATATGTGCGGCTTCATCGTCGATGTTCCGCGCTCGCATCGGTCGATCGGCCTCGCACGGCTGCGCGAGCTCTCGGCGCTGGTGGATCCGCGCATCACGCGCGTGGGCATGTTCGTGGATGCGGGCATGGAGACGATCATCTCGCTCGCGGCCGAGGGCATCATCGATGCGGCGCAGCTCCATGGCAGCGAGGATGCCGCCTATGTGCGCGAGCTCCGCGCGGCAATGCGGATCGGCATCATCCAGGCCTTCCTGGTGCGCTCTGGAAAAGACGTTGCCCGGGCGCAGGAAAGCCCCGCCGACATGGTGCTGCTCGATGCGGGACGGGGAGCGGGCGCGACATTCGACTGGTCGCTCGCCTCGGGCATCGCACGCCCCTTCATCCTGGCAGGCGGCCTCGGACCCGAGAATGTTGCCGAGGCCATCCGCGCGGTGCACCCCTGGGGCGTCGACATGTCGAGCAGCATCGAGAAAGACCGTGTCAAAGACCCTGGGAAGATGCGCGCGGCTGTGGCTGCGGTAAGGAGGACCGATGGGCAACTCTGCTAGCTCTCGCGGGCGTTTCGGCGTCCACGGAGGTCAGTATATCCCCGAGACGCTGATGAACGCGGTCATCGAGCTCGAAGACGCCTACCTGCGCTGCAAGGATGACCCCTCCTTCCGCGCAGAGCTCAAAGAACTCTTCGACGGCTATGCGGGACGCCCCTCCCTGCTCTATCACGCAGCTAACATGACCGCCGATCTCGGCGGCGCCAAGGTCTATCTCAAGCGGGAGGACCTCAACCACACGGGCGCCCACAAGATCAACAACGTGCTCGGGCAGGCGCTGCTCGCCAAACGAATGGGCAAAACACGCCTCATCGCCGAGACCGGAGCGGGTCAGCACGGTGTGGCGACGGCCACCGCCGCAGCTCTCATGGGCATGGAGTGCGTGGTCTACATGGGTGTCGAGGACATGGAGCGCCAAGCGCTGAATGTCTACCGCATGCGCCTTCTAGGTGCCGAGGTGCACGGCGTAGCTACCGGAACGGGCACCCTGAAGGACGCCGTCTCCGAGACCTTCAGGGAGTGGACCAAGCGCATCGACGACACGCATTACTGCCTGGGCTCGGTCATGGGGCCCCATCCCTTCCCCACCATCGTCCGCGATTTCCAGGCCGTCATCTCCTCCGAGGCGCGCGAGCAGTGCCTGGCGGCGGAGGGCAGGCTCCCCGATGCGGTGCTCGCCTGCGTGGGCGGCGGATCGAACGCCATCGGCAGCTTCTACCACTTCATCGGAGACGGGGGCGTGCGCCTTATCGGATGCGAGGCCGCCGGCCGCGGTGTCGGCACCTGGGAGACAGCGGCCACCATGGCCACCGGCAAGCTGGGCATCTTCCATGGCATGAAGAGCTATTTCTGCCAGGACGAGTACGGCCAGATCGCGCCCGTGCACAGCATCTCTGCAGGGCTCGACTATCCCGGCGTGGGGCCCGAGCATGCGTGGCTGCGCGACATCGGCCGGGCCGAGTATGTGCCCGTGACCGATGACGGGGCCGTGGACGCCTTCGAGTACCTCAGCCGAACCGAGGGCATCATCCCCGCCGTCGAGAGCGCGCATGCCGTGGCGCACGCCATGAGGCTTGCACCGACCATGGGCGCAGACCAGGTCATCATCGTCACGCTATCGGGGCGCGGGGATAAGGACGTTGCCGCCATCGCCCGGTATCGCGGGCATGACCTGCACGAATAGGAGGAGCTATCATGCCGGCTATCCGAGATGCCTTCAGCCGTAACGAGAACGGCAAGGCGTTCATCGCCTTCATCACCGCAGGAGATCCCTCGATCGATGGTACCGAGAAACTCGTCTGCGCCATGGCCGAGGAGGGGGTCGACCTCATAGAGCTGGGCATTCCCTTCTCCGACCCCACCGCCGAGGGGCCGGTCATCCAGGATGCCAACCTGAGGGCGCTTTCGCAGGGCGTCACCACCGATGACGTCTTCGACATGGTCGCGCGTATCCGCGAACGCGGCTGCGACGTCCCGCTCGTCTTCATGACCTACGCCAACGTGGTCTTCTCGTATGGCACGGAGCGCTTCGCCGCCCGCGAGCGCGCAGTGGGCATGCAGGGTATCATCCTGCCCGACGTGCCCTTCGAGGAGAAGGCCGAGTTCGCCGAGCCGTTCGCGGCAGAGGGGCTCGAGTTCATCTCGCTCATCGCGCCCACGAGTGAGGAGCGCATCGCGCAAATCGCAGCGAGCGCCACGGGATTCGTCTACTGCGTGAGCTCGCTCGGCGTGACGGGTGTGCGCTCCGAGATCACAACCGACATCGGCGCCATGGCAGAGCTCGTGCGCCAAGCCAACCCGGATGTGCCGTGTGCCGTGGGCTTCGGCATCTCAACGCCCGAGCAGGCGGCGCGCATGGCGGCGCTTTCCGACGGAGCCATCGTGGGGTCGGCCATCATCAAGATCATCGCCGCCGAGGGCGAGGCTTGCGTGGAATCCGTCCGCGCCTACGTTCGCGACATGGTTGCCGCCGTGCGAGCCGTGTAGGGTCGACAGCTCGCCGGCGCTGCATCCTCTAGCTCACGCGACCGGAATCCATCGAGAAGGTCTTGTCGGCAATCGCCATCGTGGAGGCGCGGTGGCTCACGAGCAGCACGCTCCTCGTGCCGCGCTGGGCAGCAAGGCTCTTCAGGATGATCCCCTCGTTCAGCACGTCGAGGTTGCTCGTCGGCTCGTCGAGCAGCAGGAACGGCGCATCATGCAGGAAGGCGCGGGCGAGGCCCAGCCGCTGTCGTTCGCCGCCCGAGAGGGTGTCTCCGAGCTCGCCCACCATGCTGTCGTATCCCTTGGGAAGGCTCATGATGAAGCCGTGCACGCTGGCCGCGCGGCAGGCATCCTCGATCTCATCCTGTGCGGCATCGGGTCTGGCGATGAGCAGGTTGTCGCGGATGGAATCGTGGAAGAGGTGGGTGTCCTGCTCCACGAAGGCCTCCGCCGCACGCAGCGACGGGGTGCGGATGCTCTGGATGGGTGCATCGGAGAGGCGGATCTCGCCGGAGCTGACATCCCAGAAGCGCATGAGCAGGCGGCAGAACGTGGATTTGCCCGAGCCGCTCTTCCCCGTGATGCCCACGATCTGTCCGGGGGCGATGGAAAGCGATACGGCGTCGAGGACGGCCTCATCGCCATAGGCGAAGGAGACCTTATCGGCAACGGCGCCTGAGAAAGCGATCTCGATACCATCGAGGTTCTCCTCGACCTGCGGCTCCTCGTCGAGGATGTCGAGCACGCGCTGGGCCGAGGCAAGGGTGCCCTGCAACGTCGAACCGAGGTTGGCAAGGGCTGTGACCGGTCCGAACGAGGAGACGAGCGCCACGACCGAGATGAGCGCAGCGGTACCCGTGATGGCGCCGGAGGCCGCAAGCGACACGGCAATGGCAAGCTGCAGCGCGGAGAAGCCCAGGATGAGAGCTGTGGCGGCAGCGGAGGAATCCGCTGCGATGGCCCGCAGGCCGCGCTGCACGCCCACCAGCTCCTCCGAACGGCGATCGAGCTCGGCGATGCGCCTTCTGCCTGCGGAGAACTGCAGGATCTGCGCGAGGCCGCGCAGGCCGTCGAGCACGAAACCCGCGAGCGCCGCTGCCCTATCGCGGCTCATCCTCCCCGCCTCGCCGGATACGCGTGCCGTGATCACGGGCACTGCAACACCCACCGCGCCGTAGGCAAGAAACGCCGTGAGCGCGAGATAGGGATGGATGAGGCTCTGGAAGACGACCATGATGAGGGTCATGAGCACCGCGATGGCGACGGGCGAGATGGTGTGCGCGTAGAACACCTCGAGCAGCTCGACATCGGAGGTGACGGTGGAGACGAGCGCACCGCGATCGGCGCCTGCGAGCTTGGCGGGTGCCAAGCGGCGCAGAGCCGAGAACACGAGATCGCGGATATGGGCGAGCAGCCTGAAGGCGATGTAGTGGTTGGAGCGCTGCTCCACATAGTGCAGCACCCCACGGGCGAGGGCCAGCGCGGCGAGGATGGTGCAGATGGTGCCGAGGGAAGGCCCTGGCAAATGTCCCGTTGCGATCAGCACGCCCTGCACCGCGACGACGGGAAGGAAATTGGCGCAGCAGAATCCTGCGACCCCGCAGGCGATGGCGAGGGCCATCGCTTTGGCCAGCGGACGCACGAGGCCCATCATGCGGAGCATGGCCGCAAGATCAGAGCGCTTCATGGCGCACCTCCCCGAAGCGCTCGAGCTCGCGCTGGGCAGACCAGAGATCGCGATAGGTCCCGCAGGATGAGAGCAGCTCATCGTGCGTGCCCGCGCCCACCACGGCGCCCTGCTCGAGCACGTAGATGCGGCGGGCGTCCGCCACGTTGGCAAGGCGGTGGGAGATGACGAGCACCGCCTTGCGGCGGGCGAGTCCGCGCAGGACCGCCATGATGTGCCCTTCGGACTCGATGTCGATATTGCTCGTCGCCTCATCGAAGATGTAGGCCGGGCTATCGGCGAGCAGCGCCCGCGCGAGGGCCAGGCGCTGGCGTTGGCCGCCGGAGAGGTTGGCTGCCTGCGCTTCGAGACGGGTGTCGAGCCCATCCTGGGTGCGCAGATAATCGGCCAGCGCCGCAGCCTCGAGCACCGACCAGAGCTCCTCGTCGTCGGCATGGGGGGCCGCAAGCTCGAGGTTGTCGCGCACGGTCCCTGCAAAGAGGAAGCTCGCGCTGCCGACGGTGGTGAGGTATTGCGCCAGGGAGACCGGGTCGAGGGCGCGGACCTGCTGACCGCCCAAGAGCACGCGTCCCGTGTAGCCGGCTTCTCTGCCCGCGAGGAGCGCGGCGATGGTGGACTTCCCCGATCCGCTCTCCCCCACCACGGCGGTGAGGCCCACAGCGGGCACATCGAGGTCAACATCGCGGAGCACCGCACGTTCTCCGTCATACGAGAATCCCACGCCATGCATCGAGAATTGCGATCCGGCCTCGGGCTGTGCCGTGCGCTTGGCGGGTTCGGGAAGATCGAGCAGGCGGAAGATCTTATCGGCGGCGGCGATGCCGTTCATGGCCACATGGAAATAGCTGCCCAGCTGGCGCATCGGGATGAAGAAGTCGGCGGAGAGCAGGGCGATCAGCAACGCCCCGAAAAGCGTCGTGGCACCATGCGCTGCTGCGAAAAGCGCAACCGAGATACCTGCTGCCGCACCGCCCAGCGCCACGATATCCATGACGATGATGGAATTCAGCTGCATGGACAGGACCGCCATCGTGATCTCGCGGAAGCGCTCTGCCTCGCGGTTCATCTGCTTGTGGCGGACTGCGTCGGCTGCATAGATCTTGAGCGTCGAAAGACCCTGCAGGTTCTCGAGGAAATTGTCGCCGAGGGCGGCGTACTGGTCCCAGTACCTGGCGAGGATGCGCTTGGCGATCTTCTGGATGAGAACGATGACCGCAGGGATGAGCGGCACGCAGATCAGAAGGACCACGGCGGCAGGCAGGCAGAGGGGCGCCACGACGACGAAGAGGACCGCCGGCGCGAGCACCGCGTAGAAGAGCTGGGGCAGGTACTGGCCGAAATAGGTCTCGAGCTGCTCGCACCCCTCCACGGAGAGCTGGACCACCTCGGCGGTGGCGATATCGTCGGTGTAGCGCGGTCCGAGCCGCAAGAGCTTCTCGTAGATGCGGCGGCGCGTGATGAGCTTGACGTCGGCCGAAGCCTCGAAGGAGATGCGCTGCGCCATGCGGACAGCGAGGGTGCGGCCGCAGATGCCGAGGAAGACGAGGGCAGCGCAGGGTGCAAGCGGCGCTGCGGTGCTCTCCACGAGCGATGCGAGCACGCTGCTTATGCTCCACACGAAGCACACGTTCGCGACAAGCCCCACGAACTGCCACAGCACGGTGAGCAGAACGTGCCGCAAAGCCCCCGGCACGAGGGCAAACAGGCGTTTATCCATCATGGGAGGCTATGCCCCTTTCCCGCCTTAAAGTTAGATTAGGCTAATTATAGCCGATAGCGGGGACGGATTCCGAAGCGCGTTTCGCGTACAATGATTCCTTGGCACCGACAGAGAGGACAGCCATGTCAAATGAAGGAAAGAACGTCAGCGTCCATTATGTGGGCACGCTCGACGATGGCAGCGAGTTCGATTCCTCGCGCAGGCGCGGCGAGCCGCTCCGGTTCACCTGCATGGCCGGTCAGATGATCCCCGGCTTCGACGCCGCCGTACGCGATATGAATGTGGGCGAGACGGTCAACGTGCGCCTCGAGCCCGAGGAGGCCTACGGCCCGCGCAACGAAGCGGCTGTGGTGGCTATCCCCCGCAGCAACTTCCCCCAAGATGGGGAACCCAAGGTGGGCAGCTCCGTCATGCTCATGTCGCCTCAGGGCAAGCCCGTCCCTGCCGTTATAGCAAGCTTCGATGATCAGGTCATCAAGTTCGATATCAACCATCCCATGGCGGGCAAGGCCCTGAACTTCGAGATCGAGTTGCTCTCGGCTGAGTAGCCTTCTCGGGAGGCGGGGGCATACGAGCTCCCGCCCCATCAGGCTTGCCGCCCGAAGGGGCTCAGAGCGCGCAGCTCCAACGCACGTCTTCGGGCGCAGCGCTGTCCTCCACGAAATGCAGCCGATAATCGCGGACGATCTTCGCCGGCACGCCCACCACGGTCACGCTCTGCGGCACGTCCTCCACGACCACCGCTCCCGCGCCGACGCGCGCGTGGCTGCCCACCGTGATGGCGCCTAGGACAACGGCGCTCGCACCCACCATGACATCGTTTCCCAGCGTGGGATGGCGCTTGCCGTGCATGTTCTTGCCGTCCATGCCGAGGGTGACGCCCTGGTAGATGAGGCAGTCGTCGCCGATGACGGCGGTGCTGCCGATGACGATGCCGATGCCGTGGTCGATGGTGAAGCGGCGTCCGATGGTCGCCGCAGGGTGGATATCCGCACCGAGCCGCACGCGCATGCGCTTGGCGAGCCAGCAGGCGAGCCTGCGGAACCCATGGGTATAGAGCCAGTGATGCCGCCGATGGGCCCACACGATGCGGGTGCCTGTGGAGAAGAGGATGATGTCGGCCATGCTTTCGGCTGCGGGATCGCGCTCGAGGGCCGCGCACGCGTCCTCGGCCATGAGGGAGAAGATGCCCGGATGATCCCGCGTTTGCTGTTCGTATGCCATGGCTCACACCTCCAGAGACAGATAGCGCTCGCCCGTATCGGGGAGAACCACGGCCATGGTGCTGCCCGCATAAGCCCCGCTCTCCGCAAGCTGGATCGCCGCCGCAACGGCGGCACCCGCAGAGATGCCCACGAGCAGCCCGGTCTCGCGCGCAAGGCGCTGCTTGGTTGCTATGGCGTCATCGGAGGCCACGGTCATGATCTCATCGACCACGCCCGCGTCATAGGTTGCGGGGACGAATCCGGCGCCGATACCCTGGATGCGATGCGCACCCGGAGCGCCGCCCGAAAGGACGGGCGATTCGGCAGGCTCCACGGCGATGATCTTGACCGCAGCGTTCTGCTCCTTGAGGAAGCGGCCCGCACCCGAGATGGTACCTCCCGTGCCCACCCCGGCGACAAGCACATCCACCGCACCGTCGGTGGCGGCCCAGATCTCGGGTCCCGTGGTCTGGTAGTGGGCCTGCAGGTTGGCGGGATTCGTGAACTGGCCCGCGATGATGGCGCCGGGTGTCTCGGCAGCGAGGGCATCGGCGCGGGCGACGGCACCCTTCATGCCCTCAGAGCCGGGCGTGAGCACGATCTCCGCTCCGTAGGCTGCGGCGAGTTTGCGGCGCTCGATCGACATGGTGTCGGGCATGACGAGGATCATGCGGTAGCCGCGCTCGGCGGCGATCATGGCAAGGCCTACGCCGGTATTTCCGCTCGTGGGCTCGATGATGGTACCACCGGGGGCAAGACGGCCGGTACGCTCGGCGTCGTTTACGATGGCGAGCGCGATGCGGTCCTTAACCGAGCCGCCGGGGTTGGCCGCCTCGTACTTGCCGAGGATGCGGGCACCTCCGCGCGAAGCAAGCATCGAGAGGTCGACGAGCGGGGTGTTTCCGATAAGACCGCTGGTAGTTGCTGCATATGACATGGGAGTCGACTCCTTGGAATGATGGGATGGTCACAGGGCACGGGCATGAAAAAGCAGCCCTCATAAGGCTGCCCGCGCTCTGTGCTCTGTAGAAGCGTGCGCTATGCGCACAGACGGGCAGCCTGGGGACAGATGCAACAACACGCGCACGTGATCTGCTTCAGCACTGCTCCGCTCCTCTCCTCCCATAATTCCTAGTTTAACACTAGGTAATATACGGCTGCTTCATGAGCCTGTCAACAGCGTTCACGTTTCGGAAACATAAGGTGGGATCCCTTCTGCAAGGGCTGTGGCACGTGAACAAAGCCCCCACGTGAACAAAGCCCCCGTCCCTCTGTTCACGGAAACATAGGGTGGGGCCCCATCTGCAAGGGCTGTGGCACGTGAACAAAGCCCCCGTCCCTCTGTTCACGTCCCTGTTCATGCAGAAAAAAGGGCCGGGAACGCATCCCGGCCCTGCAGGGAAAAAATGCACAGAAAGGACCGTCCCTAGTGTGCAGTCTGCGGTGCTTCCACGCCGGGAGCTAAGGGCATCTCCCAGCCGAAGTGATCGGTGTGGAGCAGATGATGCGCCTTGTGCGAGAGCGGCGCGCCGAAGTACTCGCTGTACACGAGCTTGATCGAGGGGTTCTCGTGGGAGAAGCGCAGCTTCATGTCCTTGTCCATGTTCCAGAGGATGTTGCCGCGCATATCGGCCAGCTCGAAACCGTCGTGGATGGGCTGGCCGCCGCCGCCCGCGCAACCGCCCGGGCAGGCCATGATCTCGATGAAGTCGTAGGCGACCTCGCCGGCCTTGAGGGCGTCGAGCAGCCGCTTGGTGTTGGCCAACCCGCTCGCCACGGCAACGCGCACGGGCGTGCCTCCCATATCGAAGGTGGCCTCCTTCCAGCCCTCGAGCCCGCGAACCGCCGTGAACGCATCGGGGTCGGGGTTCTTGCCGGTGACGAGGAAGTATGCGGAACGCAGAGCCGCGTCCATGACGCCGCCGGTTGCGCCGAAGATGTGGCCGGCACCGGTGGCGATGCCCAGCGGATCGTCGAAGTCGGCATCGGCGAGCGAACGGGCATCGATGTGGTCGGCGCGGATCATGCGATCGAGCTCACGCACGGTGAGCGAGACGTCCACATCGGGGTCGCCGCAGGCATCGTTCTGGTTGGGCTCGGCAACCTCGGCCTTCTTGGCGAGGCAGGGCATGATGGAAACCACGAACATGTCATGCGGATCGACGCCGATCTTCTCGGCCCAGTAGCTCTTGAGCGTGGCGCCGAACATCTGATGCGGGCTCTTGGCCGTGGAGAGATGGGCGGTGAGCTCGGGATAATGGCTCTTGATGAAGCGCACCCAACCGGGGCAGCAGCTCGTGAACATGGGCAGGGGGCCGTGCTCGGGATGCTCGATGCGGTCGAGAAGCTCGGAGCCCTCCTCCATGATGGTGAGGTCGGCGGAGAAGTCGGTGTCGAAGACATAATCGAAGCCCAGCTCTTTGAGGCAGGCGACCATCTTGCCGACGCTCGCCTCCTCGTGGGTGAGGCCCACGCCCTCGCCCCAAGCGGTGCGCACGGCGGGCGCGACCTGGACGATGACCGTCTTCTTGGGATCGGCCAGCGCATCGAAGACGCGATCGGTGTCATCGCGCTCGCGCAGCGCCCCCACCGGGCAGTGCGTGATGCATTGGCCGCACAGCGAGCAGTCGGTGGCCGCGATGGCGGCGCCTCCGCGGACGCCCACGCTCGTGTGGCTCGCACGGTTGGTGAGGGTCCAGATGCCCGTGGCCTGGACCTTGTCGCAGACCTGGATGCAGCGCAGGCAGTTGATGCACTTGTCGTTGTTGCGGATCAGCGGGAACTCCTGATCCCAGGGCTGCCCGGGCAGATGTTTGGCGTAGGGCATCATGATGATGCCGAGGTCGTTGGCGACGGTCTGCAGGGTGCAGTTGCCGCTGCGCACGCAGCTCGTGCATTCGGAGTCGTGCTGCGAGAGCAGCAGCTCGACGTTGGCCTTGCGCGCCATGCGCACTTTGGGGCTGTTGGTACGCACGACCATGCCCTCGAGCACATAGTTGTTGCACGCGGCGACCAGCTGGTCGATGCCCTCGATCTCCACCACGCACACGCGGCAGGAGCCGATCTCGTTGAGATCCTTGAGGAAGCAGAGCGTGGGGATATCGATGCCGGCCTGCTCGGCCGCATCGAGGATGGTGGTATGCTCGGGCACGCTCACGCTGCGCCCGTCGATGGTGACGTTTACCATTGCTCGATCCTCCCTCCACGGAACGCGCCGAAGCCGAAGTGATCGCAGCGCAAGCACCTCGATGCCTCCTGCATGGCCTCCTGATGCGTGTAGCCGATCTCGATCTCGTCGAAGTCCTCCACGCGCTCGCGGGCCTCGCGGAAGGGCATCTCGCTCCTAGCGCAGCTGATCTTGCCCTTGAACTGGACTTGCGGGATCTCGACATCGAGCTCGATGCGATGGTCGAAGCCGAGGTAGTGGTCGATGTTGGCAGCGGCCACCTTGCCCGCGTTGACCGCGCGGATGACGGTGGAAGGGCCGCTCTGGCAGTCGCCGCCGGAGAAGACCCCGTCGAAACCCGCGACGGCGCCATCGGAATCGGTGACGATCTTGTTGCGGTTCGTGGCGACGCCCTGCTTGGCGAAGGGCTCGGATTCGATGGCTTGGCCGATGGCCACGATCACGCGCTCGCACGGGATGGTGAACTCGTCGGTGTCGGCCTTGCGGGGAGCGGGACGGCCCCACTTGAGGCCGCCGATGATCTGCGGCTGGACCACGAGGCCCGCAACGCGACCGTTCTCGACGGCCACGCGCACGGGGGCGTGGAGCTCCAAGAGCTCGCATCCCTCTTCCTTGGCGCCGACGATCTCCTCATCCTGAGCCGTCATGTCGGCAACGCGGCGGCGGTAGACGATGGTGACCTTGTCGGCGCCGCAGCGCAGGGCGGAGCGCGCGCAGTCCATGGCGACGTTGCCGCCGCCGACCACGCAGATGCGCTCGCCCGAGAAGTCGGGGATCTCGTCGTCGCCGATGGCGCGCAGCATCTGGACTGCGGAGACGATGCCCTCGGCATCTTCGCCCTCGAGCCCGAGCTTGTTGTCGGCATGGGCGCCGATCGCCAGGTAGATCGCATCGAAGTCCTTGCGGAGCGCTCCGATGTCGTCGATCTTGGCGTCGAGCTCGACCTCGATGCCCTGATCGAGCAGCCACTGGATCTCGCTGTCGAGCTCCTCGCGCGGCAGGCGGTAGGCGGGGATGCCATAGCGCAGCATGCCGCCCAGCTTGTGGCGCGCCTCGAAGATCTTCGGGCTGTGGCCCATGAGCGCCAGGTAGTACGCTGCGGAGAGACCGGCGGGGCCGCCGCCGATAACCGCGACGCGCTTGCCGGTGGGTGCGGCGTGGTTGGGGGTGTAGCCGGCCTCCATATGGTCGCAGGCATAGCGCTTGATGCCGCGGATGTTCATGGGATCGTCCACCATGCCCCGGCGGCAGTTGATCTCGCAGGGATGCTCGCACACGAGGCCGCAGACCACGGGCAGCGGGTTGTCCTTGCGGATGAGACGGACCGCATCGGTGTTGCGGCCGGCCTCGACGAGGGCGATGTAGCCCGGGATATCGACGCCCGCAGGGCAGCCCGAGACGCAGGGGACGAGCTGGCTCTGCGTGAAGCCGCATGCATGGTGGTCGATATGGTGCACGAAATCGTCGTGGAAACCGCGGATGGCCGTGAGCGCCATCTCGCCCGCCTCATAGCCGATGGCGCAATCGGCCGAGAGGTAGATCGCACGGGCGGTGCGCTCGATCAGGCCGAGCGTCTTCTCGTCCGCGCGATTCTCGAGAACGGCATCGAGCAGGTCGGCGAGCGCACGCAGGCCCACGCGGCAGGGCGTGCATTTGCCGCAGCTCTGCGTGGCGCACATGCGTACATACGCCGCCGTGAACTCGACGGGGCAGGGAGCGAGCGAGCTCACCGCAAGGCGCTTTCCCAACGCCTCGTGCAAGCCGTCCATGACGGCCTGGGCCTCGCTGCGCTCCATCACATGGAGTCTGGCCATTTTTCCTCTCCTCAATTGTTGCGTCCCGCTGCTCCCCGCAGCTGCCGCGTACCTCGCGCGGCATGGGACATCGTGGGTTCATTGTCTCATATAGCACGTGATATTTCGATCCGAATTGTCCCCGTGCGCTGGACAGTGTCAGATCGGGTCGCGAACGTCATCGTCCCGCCCGAAAGCTACTTGAGAGGCTCGCCGGCAAGCCTCTCCCCTGCCATCACCATTCGAACTTTTCCGCCATCCCGTAGGTCTTGGCACGCAGGCTCTCGATGGCAGACGGGATCTCGGCGAGATCGTAGGGGGTCATCTGGTAGACCCAGTTGAGCCAGTTGCGGTAGAGCAGGTTCGCGTGCGCGCGCCAGGTGAAGATCGGCTGGTTCTCGGGATCGTCATCGGGGAAGTAGTTCTCGGGAAGGCGGATGGGCATGCCCTTGTGGAAATCGCGCCAGTATTCGTCGGCCAGCGTATCGCGGCCGTACTCGAAGTGGCCCGTCACGTAGATCTCGTGGAAGTCCTCGGTCGCGATGAGCGCGGGACCCGAGTTGAAGCCCTCGGAAAGCGTGATGAGCTCGGGATGGTTGGCAAGCTCGCCCGTGTCGATGGCCGCATGGCGGCTGTGCGGCATATTGTGGACCTCATCGAAGCCGTTCGTGAGGAAGCTGTACTCGTCGCAGAGGCGCTGCGGGAACACGCCGAAGAGCTTGGCGCCGAGCTGCTTCTTGGGAATGCCGTAGTAGTGATAGAGGGCGGCAAGTGCGCCCCAGCAGAGAAACATCGTGGAGAAGACGTGCTCGCGCGCCCAATCCATGATCTCGCAGAGCTCATCCCAGTAATCGACGTCGGCGAAGGCGAGGTGCTCGACCGGGGCGCCGGTGATGATGAGTCCGTCGTAGTTCTTGTCGCGATAGGCGTCGAAGACATCGTAGAACTTGACCAGGTGATCGACGGAGGTGTTCTTGGACTCGTGCGTGGAGACCCGCATGAAGTCGCAGCTCACCTGCAGCGGGGACTTGGAGATGAGGCGCAGTATCTGCGTCTCGGTCTCGATCTTGGTGGGCATCAGGTTGAGGATGGCGAGCTCGAGCGGGCGGATGCGCTGGTCGCTGGCCACCTCCTCCTCAAGCGCGAAGATGCGCTCCTGATGCAGGGTGGTCTTTGCGGGCAGGCCGTCGGGGATGTTGATGGGCACGGAAACTCCGATCTTCGGGCAGGTCGAGCTCTATGAGTATACAACTACCATACGAGAAGCTCTTCCCAGCCGACGATGCTCGTATCAGCCTCGGAACAAAGCGTCTCGAAGTCTTGGGTCGGGTTGTCGGTGGCGCACACGGCGCAGGTGGAGAACCCCGCGCGCACGGCTGTGCGCACGGCCTCGGGCGTGTCCTCGAACACGATGCACCCCGCAGGCCCCGTCCCCAGCTCGCTGGCGGCCTTGTAGTAGATATCGGGGTGCTCCTTCGAGCGGCCGCCCTCCCGTCCGCACACGACCGCATCGAAGAGGGAGAGCACGTCGATATGCTCGATCGACGCCACGATCCTGCGATCGTTGACCGTGGCGAGGGCGAGCGGGATGCCGTTGCTACGCAGGTAGTTCAGGTATTCCTCCACTCCATCCCGCAGATGGACCTCGGTCCTGTAGAGGGCTCGGCTCATCTCGGTCCACTCGGCGCAGATCCCCTCCACGGTATCGGAAAGCCCGAAACGCTCGATGCACCAGGAGGCACCCTCCACGAAACCGCGCGTGGCGAGCGCGTTGTGAATCTCGGGCGAATAGGCGATGCCGCGCAGGGCGAGGAAGGTCTCGTCGACCGTGCGCCAGAGCCCCGCCGTAAGCGCGAGCGTTCCATCGAAATCGAAGATGGCGGCCTTGAAGCTGGGAGGAAGGGAGAGCGAGATGGCTGACACGTGACCTACCTATCGGGTTCGTCTTCGAGCGAGCGCAGCACGCCGAAGAACACATCGTCGCGGCTCATCGTGCCGAGCGTGATGAGGAAGTTGCGGGCAACCGGGAAGATCTCGGCGTCGAGGGCGGCACGCATGCCCTCGAAGAAGATCTCACCGATCTCACGCGTGGGAGCGAGCGGGATGCCGTGCTTGGCGAGCAGATCGTCGACGGCCTCGTCGCTGATATCCTCGAGGCGATCGGCTCCCTGAAGGGCCATGATCTGCAGCTCGGGGGAAACGAGCGTTATCGCCGAGGGCATGAAGCGCAGGGCCCTGAGGTAGCAGGCCTGCGCGCAGGCGGTCTCGCCCAGCTGCCATTGGAAATAGGCCATACGGTAGTACCCGAAACCGATCCCCACGGTGTCATGGGCGAGGAGGAGGAGATTCCGCAGCTCGTCGACGGCCTCGAGCATGCGCCCGGAGGCCTCGAGGCACTGCGTGAGGGCGAGCTGCGCCTGGGCCCCCACCGGGCAGAGCTCCTTGGCCCTGCGCGCCACCTCGATCGCCTCGTCGTGACGGCCGAGCATGTTGAGGGAGAGCGCGTGCATGAGCAGCGCCTCGAGATAGGCTTCGGGCGCCAGGAGCGTGGTCCTGCCGGCATCGAGGCCGAGGCGGTTGTAGATGACGCGGTCCACGTAGGAGGCGAACACGCGGTAGACGACCGATGCGGAATCCGCATAGACGGATGCCAGCGGCCCGAGCGTAGCGGAAAGCAAGGACTCGGCGGCCTCGATCTCGCGCGCCCCGAAAAGGAGCCGTGCCTGGTTGACGGCCGCAGAGAGCGTGTCGCCTTCCGTGAACTCGCGCGTGATATCGAAGACGTCCTCGGCGATGGATCCCTCGATGAGCTTTCTCACCGTGCGCTCGGCGGCAGCGCGGACGCTCGGATCGGGATCGTCGCCGGCGGCATCGAGGATGGTCGCGACATTTTCGGCCGTAGAAGATCCGAGCTTGCGGGAGATCTCCCGCGCGATGGCCTCGCGCCGCACCTTCTCGTCGATGGCGAGGCCCGCGACGCTGGATGCGCCGAGGGCATGGGCGAGGTGCTCGGGCAGTATGCGCGCCGAAACCTCGGGGGCCTCGAAGCGCCTGGACGGGCAGAAGCGCTCATCGTCAAGCGAGAAGGTCTGCTGGACGGGGGCGAGGACGCCGTCCTTCTCATCGAGCGCGGCCTCGAAGGCGCGCAGGATCGCAAGCGGGTTCTTGATCCCGGCAAGGTCGAGCTCGGAAAAGCGCTCGCGGTCGAAGCAGACCGAATAGAGGCAGCTGTGGTGATGGGCGGTGTCGCGCGTGCCGGCGACCCACACGCGCTCGATGCGCGGGCTGGCCTTGAACGCGCAGGCGGCGAGCAGGATGGCCAAGCGGGCGTTATAATCGGTCGCCGCGCGCCTCTGCATGTCCGAGGTGGTGGGAACCACGTGCACTCCATCTAAGCTGGTGCGCTTCCACATGATGCGGCGTGGCGCGAGATCGCAGGTGAACGCGACCTCCCCCGCAGCCACATTCACGCGGAACCGGGCGTTCAAGCGGAAGGGAAGCTGGAAGGATTCGATGCTCAGGGCGATGGACTTGCGAACCGACCATTCGCCATCGCGGTCGTGCTCGTCGAGCGCGGGCCCGTCCGCCTCGCGCTCGGTGATCTGGGAGATGATGGACGACGAGACACGATGGGCGAATTGCCACGCCTCGGCCTCGGTTGCGGGCCCTGCGCTGCCGAAGTACGAGGAGACGAAGTAGGCGGCGTTGAGGGCCGCCCCGATGCCCCAGACGCGCAAGAGCGCGAGATAGGCCACAGAGAGCTCGTTCACGCGCACGGAGAAGAGGCCGCTCGCGCGCGGGCGCACGATGGAGAGGGAGGGCAGCTCCACGTCCGTCTCGCCGACACCGGCATCGGCGAGCGCATGGGCGAGGAAGGCCTCGAGCGGAGCGACCGCGTTGCCTGCGGCGATGCGCCTCTCGACGTTGGCAACGAAGTCGCATAGCGCCGCGGCGGGATCATCTGCATGGTAGAGGCGGCGGGCGAGATGGTCGAGGGAGAAGGTGGGGACAGCTGCAGGTTCAGGCGCAGGCTCGGCCGCAGCTGCAGGCTCGGACGCAGCTTTGGACCGCATCAGGGAGCGGAGGCTCTCGATCAGCCTCCTGCCGATACCTTTGCGCTGTTGTTGGCCCTTTCCCATGTCACCTCCCCATCTGGATATGAGAAGGGCCGCTCGCGGCGGCCCCTCTTGCGTGTCTTTGTCGGCAGATACTAGATCATGCGGACTGCGGACGCCTGGAGCTTGCCATTCTGACCGGTCGTGATCTCGAACTCGACAGCCTGGCCCTCATCAAGGGTCTTGAAGCCATCCATCTGGATCTCGCTGTAGTGGACGAACAGATCATCGCCGTCCTCGCGGGAGATGAAGCCATAGCCCTTGTCCGGATTGAACCATTTAACAGTACCCTGAGCCATTTCGTGCCTTTCTAACACACCCCATGGGGCAAACTGCGCTCGCGCGCGATACAAACGCGGCTTTTCACCGCTCTTAGAATTGTACCCCATCGTACGCTGGCCATATACGACAATCTAAACGGCAATTTCGAGGGGCTGGGCGGATGGGCGGCCTGCCTGCGGCACCGCATGCGCGTACAATAGGATCTGGGTCTGGCAGGAGGCGAGCATATGGTTGGGATCGTCGGCAAGCCCTTCACAACCGTCGAGAACCAAGTGGAGATACTCGGACGGCGCGGCGTTATCTGCGACGCCGGCACGCCCAAGACCCTGCTGCGCGAGGGCTACTACGCCATCGTCAACGGCTACAAGGCGCCCTTCCTCGATGCCGAGGCATCGCGCGCCGCAAACGAGGACCGCTACCTTGAGGGCACCCGCTTCGACGACATCTACGCGCTCTTCCGCTTCGACCGGGACCTGCGCGCCATCGCGTTCCGCTTCCTCATGATGGTCGAGTCCACCCTGCGCAGCCTCATCTCCTACTGCTTCTGCACGGCCCATCCGGGCACCGAGGACTACCTCAAGCCCGCATGCTTCACGCGCGCGAGCGGGTATCTGCGCGACGGACGCGACTTCGAGCGCGACCTTGCCTGGATGATCGACACGCTTGAAAAGCATGCGCACGGCATGGTGGTGGATACCACGGGCAGCCCCGCGCCGAGCGACGTGCGCGTGCAGTACTATCGCGACGTGCACGGCGGCGTGCCGCTCTGGGTGCTCTTCACCGAGCTCACCTTCGGCAACCTCAAGTACTTCTACGCGCTCATGCGGCGCGACGAGCAGAAGGCCGTATGCGAGCGCGTGCGGGAGACGTGCGGGCGCATGCGCTCGCTCACGCCGCAGGAGATGATCGACGATCTGGATATCCTCGTCGACGCACGCAATATCTGCGCCCATGAGGAGCGGCTGTGGAGCGCACGTGTGGGCGCGAGCGGCGAGGCGGGGTTTTCGGAGATCGTCGCAAGCATCAAGAACTACCTCACGGACGATGGCGATCTGGCGCTGGACGAGATGCTCGCAAAGCTCGCAGAGGACTACGGCAGGCAGGGCCCTGCGCTGGGCGAGGTTATCTCCAAGCTGGGGATCTGGCGGGGCGGCGGCACCCGGCCCGAGACGACCTGCACGTCGGGCCGGCGCCACGTGGATCTGCGCTGATGGCGAATGCACGGGCACTAGTCAAGTCCTACACCTTTCGGATATGTCATCGCGTCCTTCTGGCGCTGAAAGCTCGAGAGTTTCTGACTTAAGCCATATCATCGAAGATACTCGCTTCCTTGGATGAAAGGCGGGACTCGTGGATGCCATCGTGAGCTTCTTCCAACGTCTTGGGCTCAAGAAGGGCGCGGTGCTCGTCGCATCCCTCCTCCTTCTGATATCCGGCCTTTTATCGGATCCCGAAGCAACCCCCTCAAGCTCCGAAGAACCCGCCTATTCGACCGTGCTAGCCACAAATAGTGGAGCCGGCTTTATCCAAAGCTCGCTTGCGGAGTTCGAGGAAGTTGTCAGCGAAAACAGCCATGTAATCCAATATGCCTTAGATGCTGCCGTGCTCAAGTCCAAGACGGTCTATCTTGAGTACGGAACCGAGGCCCTCGATCCAATGCGCTTCGTCGAATGTGACAACCCCGATGTCGTCCTTTCCACATCCGATAGCATCGACTTGCAGACCGTAGGCGACGCTCCTGTCATGTTCCGCATGGCGTTGGATAGCTTCGTGCGGAGCCAAGTCGTCACATTCCGCGTGCGCGATACCCATGGTCCGAACATCGAGATCAACGAAAAATCGATTATAGTCGCGTATGGCGACACGCCCGATCTTCAGGCCAACGTTCTCACGGTCAGCGACGATGTCGATGGCAGACTCACCTACGTGAGCAACGAGCCCGAGACGGCGGGAACGGATGCAGGAAACGAACGTTTTTACGAGAGCGGATGGTATCGGATCGACGGCCCAAGTGATCTCTCGCAGCCAGGAACCTACACATACACTGTAGTGGCAGCAGACATCCATGGGAACCGGGCTACGAAGGAATTCTCCGTCACGGTCAAGGAGCCCCCTGTTGCTGAGACTGCACCTGCACCGGTGAACACCCGGGCGTATGTCGTCAACACCAATACTGGGAAGTTCCACAATTCTTGGTGCAGGTATGTCGACACAATCGCGAGCCACAACCGTTGGGATGTGGAGACAACCCGCGAAGAGCTGATCGACCGGGGCTACGAGCCTTGTAAAGTCTGCAATCCGTAAAACAAAAGCAGCTTAGTGTCACGTGGAGGGCCCGTCGGGCATCGGACGATCAGAGCGCCCGGCTGGCAAATGCGAGAAGCTCCTATTGGAGCTATATCGCCCGGAAGCTACCGCCCTGCGTAGCTGATGGTGAGATTGCCCTCCTGCGCAAGCGGGGTCACGTGCACCACCAGCGGCTCGGCGCCCGCAGGAACGGTCACGCGCATCGTGAACACCGTGGACTCGCCCGCCAGATCCTGCGCGATCGTCTTCACGACCTGGATGCCCTCGGGCCAGCCGTCCCAGTAGGACGCCTCGGGACTCACCTCGAACGACTCCAGCACGGCATCCTGGGGCATCGAGAAGAACAGCGTGGTGATCATGTCGGTAACGTCGCGTTTCCCGCTGTTCCAACCCGTAACATACCCCGGTAATGATTCGGCCTCGTCCCACGTGATGGTGTTGGTAAGCGTCGCCGCGATCGTATAGGTCTGGGTGCCATCGGCGTTGATCTGCGGCTCGCTCACCTGCACGTCAACGGCGGCGTACCAATCGATCTTGGAGTAGGTCTGGTCGTTCAGGAAGATGCCGAGCACCGGCTCGAGCGGATCGTGCGCATACTCCCCGCCGAATCCGAGCGCGCTCACGAGCGCCTCCTCGTCGGCATCCGCCATCCACATCTGGAACCGGCGCTCCTCGCCCAGACGCTTTACCAGCCCAACGAGAGCACCCGTGTCTGCATTGCCGAGGTTCCCGAAGAACACTGACGCTGCACGATCGGCGACATCGGAGAAGAACGCATCATGGGACGCATTGTCGTTCCCGTAGCGCACATAGACGTTGTGGAGGATCTCGTAGGCGGCATTGGAGCCGTCGATGTGGGTGCCATCCTCTGCATCGAACTCCCCCGTCAGGGCAATGAGCTGCTGCAATGCCACCGGATCGAGTGCAACGACGCCGTCGGCATGCCGCCCGCTCCACTGCCGCCAATAGTCGGCCGCGATCTCGCCCGTACGATTGAAGTTAGGCATAGCTATAGCGGAGTTCGGGCCGCTTCCGATGCCGAAGTTGTAGACGCCCTCGTCCTCATGAAGCTCGACAGAGATACCATCAACACGCATGATATCTGCCGTGAACCCTCCCAGCTCGAACCGCCCATCGGTGACGGTGAGGGTACCCCAGGCACCGGGAAAGCCGCCCGCAGAGCGCAGCTCGGCATTGCTCAAGGCAAGCACGAGGTATGTGCGGGTCTGGCCATCCGCGCCGAGCATGCGAGGCAGCAGCGCGAGCGCCTGATCGGCGAAATCGAGCAGCGAGCCGTACTCGTCGAGCGGATCGCGCACCTTGTCGAGGATGTTCTGCACCTTCTGGATATGGGCATCGGGCAGCGCCCCGATGGTAGCCGCGGCGTCTCTGATCAAGGGCAGCGCCCCCGACACGGGGATCGCAATTCTTTGCAGCAATGCCACATCGATCTGGCCGTCCTGCACCAGATCGCCGAGCTTGAGCCCGGCCACGCTCTCGGAGATCGGCGTGAGCGCATCCCGCGTGAGCGACTCGGCCAACCCTCCGAGCGTCTGGACCGTACGGATATCCTCACCGAAAACCGGCAGGAACGATGCGAGGTTCCAGAACGTGGTGTGTGTTTCCGCATTGATCCAAGCAGCCGTCTGGGTGAGTTCCTGGGAAATGGAGATGAGCCGCTCGGAATCTCCCGTCTCGAGCGCCTCTTTCATGGGATCGATCTGGGTGAGCATCCACGTGCCTTGGGTATGGACCTGTTTCGCAGATGTATAGAGCTTGTATCCGCATGCCCCGACAATCGCGAGAGCGACCAGAAGCACCGCCAGGAAGGAGATGAGGCAGCCATGGCCGCGCTTCTTGCGACGCTTGCGCAGGCGCGTGTACGCAACAGGCTGCTCCTGATACGCTCCCTGCGAAGCGAAGTCATCGGCCTTGGCGAGGTGGGCTGCGTGTTTGGGAGCTCGCGTTGTCTCAGGCATGGATGATCCCCCGATCAAGCATTCGATACCTGTACAACCTTACCACAGCGCCGTTTGCCAGAGCTCGAGAGGGGCCTCCCTTAATCCGGCGAGAGTTGTCGCGCATGCGACCCACACATAGTCGTTGACGGTTCTGCTTAACGGCAATGAGGAGTTTGCCGCAGGAGCCTACGATCCGCATTCCAAATGAGGCATGCCGAGAGCCTCTTGCCCATGGGGCATGTATGAGGATGCTGGGATCAGCCTGAGGAGCGCCCTGTTCGATATTGCAAGATGGCTGGGAATTTTATCGTTGATCCTCCCATGCGCAACTGGCACGGCTCCCTCTGAAAAAAGTCATCGACGCGCTTATAAGTAGACGGCTCCGGAGAAATCACCAAGCCTTGCCTTCGGATCCGAACAGCCGGATGTGACGATGCACCTCTGCCTTATATCCTTCTCTGACGACGTTATATGCAGATCTCGGACAATCGGAAAATCATCGCGAGGGTTGGGCGGCGGTGGCTCGTTGGGCATCGTGCCGCTCACATGCCTGAGCCCGCCAGCGAGCTGCTGATGATCGTTGCTGCATTCCGACATGGCATATCAGTATCGGTCTAGCCGCTTCCCAAGAACAGCCAACCTGCTATTGTATACACTATGAACGTAATATTTTCTTACCTATATTTTATTGTTTATCTTCATATTGCGTAATATAATAGTTCCTATTAATGATCCAATGAAGTATTAATTATCATTCAGGAGGTCGTTATGAGATTGCTAGGCTTGACTGTAGGCGGTTTTCGCAACGTTGCGAAAACCACGATAGAACTTGGCGGCATAACGGCGTTTGTATCACCTAACAACTATGGCAAGTCGAACCTGCTGGACGCGATCGATTTCGCCACAACGTTCATCAACGAAAGCCCTAGAACTCGCAGCACGATGATGGGCTACGTGGGCGGAATCCCCCTCGTGCCCGAACTTGCAAACGAAGACTTTCGCTTCCAGATCGAGTTCGAAGACCCCAGCCTCGGCGAATATCGCTTCGTACGCTATGGCTTCTCGTTTTCGTGGCAGCGCGATGATGGTACGGGTCGGCTGATCACCGACGAGACCATCGAAATAAACCCCCAGCGTGGCGGCAGATGGACCAACTACCTCCGCAGGGACAAGGGGAGATATAAGAAAAGCCACGACACGCGCTCATTCCGCACCATACAGCTCGATGGCAATCAACTCGCCATCGACGTGTTGACCGCCATCGAGGACATCGATATCAACCCTGCAATCAAGAGGATTAAGGAAATTGGGTTTTCTCTATGCGCCTCGCTCGACGCCTCCGGTCGTTTTCGGCCGACGCCATTCGAGATGAAGAGCGGGACGGACAGCGACAAGATGGCCGCATTCGATGACGAAGATCTACCGAGGGCGATGTACCGCCTCAAGGCCAACCACAAAGAACGCTACGATGACCTCCTCGCCGCACTCTTCACGCTGTTCCCCGAGTTCGAGGATATAGCCGTCAACTCTTACGAGCTACGTAAAGAGGATCATGACGCTCTGGAGAAGCATCTTCGTGGTCCCAAAGGCGCCGAGGATGGAGACGATGTGCCCTTCAGGATACGCGATGAGCTCTACCGCATGACCGTACGCAGCTCGTACCTCAACCAGCCAGTCAACATGAATATGATGTCGACAGGTACCAAGCGTATCGTGTGGCTACTGACAAACGTCATCATTGCAGAGGCGTACGACGCACAGTGCATTGGGATAGAAGAGGTCGAGACGAGCATCCATCCTAAGATGCTTGGCGAGCTACTTGAGTTGCTCGACGAGAACATCGGCGGAACCTCACTGCTCATCACGAGCCACTCGCCCTTCCTCATTCAGTACCTCAAGCCCCGGCAGATTTATATCGGAGAACCAAATGATAGCGGCGTTGCGAGATTCAAAAGGATACGCGAGGACGCGGCGAAAAAGGTCAACTCGTATGCGCACGACAGGGGCCTCGGATTCGGCGAATATCTGTTCGAGCTGATGTCTTCCGACAGCGACGGTTCTACAATGCTGTCAAGCGTTCTTGAAGGATAGCATGGCCGAGGAGAATATGTACGACGTCGGAGTGGCTCTCATTGTAGAGGGTGACACGGAAAAGGTCTTCTACTCGGAATTCATCGAGTACCGTACGCGCATGCACGGCCTCGACATAACCAGAATATCGGGTGTCGACGGTACGAACTTTGAAGTAAGGAGATCGGACGGCACGGTTGTCATCGTCAAGCTTAACAACGTAGGCACCGTAACGCAGATGACGAACTCGGCAGAGTGGTTCTTGAGGTCATGTGCCGCCAGACATGCGGACATTCCGTGGTCTGTCTTTCTGGGCTACGACACCGACGCATACAACAGCAGCATCACCAAGTTCCACGAGGGGGATTGGGCCCGCCTTAGGAAAGACATAGAACGGAGTGCAGAGGTCATCGTCGACCTTGCAGCCGAGGCCGATATCGAGGACGTGATGCTATGCGACTATGCTGGCGTCCTCAAGTTCCTCGGTCTATCCGCTGGTACACCGATGCCCGGCGGGCGCAAAGGCAAGGTGAGAATGAAGAGGCTGCATCAGATGTCCGCGCTCAATCGTCCCTACCACGAGGGCGACCGAACCAGACCTCTTATTCAGGCCCTCGACATGGAGAAAATCATGGAGGATGCGCCCATTCCCTTGGATTTGCTTGAGAAGGCGATAGTCGGCGTTGGCTGGCAATGAATGTAAAATTCGGTGGGGCAAAAGTTGCATTCGTTTTCGCGGGAGGAGTGTTATCCCTGCAAAACTGCATCCGACGGTAAAGGGAATGTAATTTTTCCGGTATGTTTACCTTCTTGGTACGGTTAGACGATCAACCTATCCCCGATGCCCGCAATCCCGATGCAATGACGCTCAAGCACACGCCCATCGATATGCGGCATCAGACCCTTCCCTCGCCTGATGCCGCACAATTACCATGGCCACAGCACGTGCGCCACATTCTACGGCGATGAGATCGCCATTGCCGCCGTTCGCTCATCCCAAGGCATTCGATGATGGCGAGCGCGGGATGCACCGCATGATCTCTGAGGTTGACTGTTTTACATCGGCTGGGTTCGGCTATTTTCCATCGACTTGGGCGTGGCTGCATTGGCCCGGCGCTAACAAGGATTACGAGATCGTGAAACCGCACAAGAAGGTCGAGGAGTCGGAAGCGGAGAACTAAAATCTCCGGGCCTTCTCGAGTCAAGACCGTGCGTGAGGTGTCGCTTCCTCAAGGAGCGCAAGGGCGGAAGCGGCAGGCTTAAGAATGCTTTCATCCAGTCTGTCGGCTCCGCCGTCCTGCACGGCGGCGGGGCGAGGAGCTGCTACGAGAAGAAACGCGCCGTGGGCAAGGGTCGCAAGCAGGCCCTCCGTGCCCTGGCGCGCCGTCGCGCAGACCTCATCCACGCGCTGCTGGCCAACGGGATCCTCTACGATCCGTCTGCCCAGACAGGATGGCGGGCTTCGACTGCCAATCCGCCAACTGCCACCTGGATTGTAGCAGGGGCTGGTCGAGCTATGTCCTCATACAGCCCGTGCGGGTTGGCGGAAAGAGAATCGCTCAAAAGAAATCGAATTATAGGTTGGTAGCCCGCCATTTGTCCCCTTAAAGGAAACGCCGGGGGACAACCCCCGGCTCTTGGAAGCCCTTCTTCCGAAAGACCGCTTATATTCTGTCACGCAGCAGCAGAGTTTCCAAGGGCATTCTTGGCCCGCTTCGGTATTAAAAAATCTAACGTACTTGGATCGCCGAAGAACAAGAGACCTCTCATCCGCCCTCATCTCCCGATAGAATGCGGAGGATTTCCAGCCCATCTACCGGCGCGAACACCCCGAGGGTCAATCAAGGGCATGTTCTCACCCAAGGCGGTTCCCGTGCTTTTCAGGGAAAACCGGGTCGGGAAGTGCTCCCATACGCGCTGGCACGGGGTGCTGGCGCGCGGGCCCTCGCACCCTAGCGGGCAACCCGTCAGTCGCGCGAGGCGAGCAGCACGAGGTAGCGGTTCGAGGCAGAGTCATAGGTGCAGAGCACGAGATCGGCGTTTTTCATGCTCGCGTCAGAGACGTCGAACCCATCCTGAAGGATGAGCGAGTTGACGTGATAGGAGTAGCTCATGCCGTCGACGTCGACAAAGACGATCGCATCATCGACGCCTGCGCGCGAAAGGGGGCCGAACTGCGAGTCGCCATCCCAGCCAATGATCACCATGCGGGACGTCGGAGTCCCATCGAAGCAATACGGGGCGACCTCGATGGCCCCCCCTGCGTTGACGCTCCTCACGGGAAGCCCTGACCCGGCGAACGAGAGCCTGAGGATACCGCAATACGACACGCCGTCTATGGAGACGGACGGCATGAGGACACCCTCCGCCTCCCCCATCAGCGGTGCCGAGGCACCGGGGGTGACGGTGGGGATCAGCGCTTCGACACGAGCAAGAACCTCGCTTGTGGCACGCGCGTACTGGCTCCTGATTTGGATCGCATGCGCCCACACCACAAGCGCCACAGCGACGAGCAGCACCCCCAGCAGACCGAGGGCTTGGGATGCGCGATGCGGGGCGTGCGGCGAAGCGCTATCCGTCATGGCGCCCGCGGGCCCTTGAGGCAAGCGAGACGCCGAGACAGGCGACACCCCCGAGAGCCAGCACGCCCGGCAGCACC